>JALOOO010000327.1 GCA_025454375.1 Leptolyngbya sp. Prado105
GATTCGGATACAACAGTACTGCGATTGTATTGATTGCTCCTTACAGTCGCGCTCCGCTTCACCACCCCCCAAGCCTTCGGCTATGGGCGGAGCACTGCGGAGTCTTCTGGTAGTGGTTTAGACAAGCTAGAGGGTCTGCTGTCAGCGCAAAAATGGCAAGAGGCAGATGAGCAAACTAAGAAAATTGTTCTGAAAGATAATCAAGGCAATCCTTTGACGGCTCCCAAAATTAGAGAGCTTACTCCAGAATTACTCGATAGCATTGATCGGCTTTGGATGGGGTACAGTGATGGAAAATTTGGACTGAAGATTCAGCGGCAGCTATGGCAGAAAATTATGTAACCAAAGAAAAAATCACGCTTCAACCCATTCGCTAAGGCGAAATTACCCATGACTGAATCGCAAGCATGGAGTCAATTTGTAAGCTCAGTCGGCTGGTACAGCGATGATAAGAAACAATATGTGCCAGATGAGCGGTTCGATTTCTCAATGCAAGCTCCTTCAGGATGTTTGCCTCGAACTCGGCTATGGTTACATGGTGGGTACGGAAATAGCGTGAAACAATTTGTCGCATTGATGGAGCGAGTTGAACGGCTAGAGTGAGCCTGCTGAAGACTGGAATTTACCGCGCGATCGTAAACTGTAGGAATAGCTTGAAAACAGCTTACTAGAATGTTTATTGTCAACCTGCACTTTATCTGGAACCTCAATTATGACGATCGCCGAACAGATTTACGCACTTGTCAAATCTCTTCCCCAAGATCAAGCGAACGAAGTTCTGACTTTTGCTGAGTTTATTCATGCTAAACATCTCAAGGATGACCCAATGGATTGGTCAGAACTCGTTTATTCTCTAGCTGGGGCTTGGGGAGAAGACTTTCCTGCTCTGGAAGCGATTCGTGCTGAATCAGGACAGGACACACTGCGGGAGAGTCTTTAGATGTATGTTTTGGATACCAATACCCTAATCTACTACTTCAAAGGACAAGGGCAAGTTGCCCAAAGCCTTGCGAATGTCTCTCCCCAAGATATTCATATTTCGACAATTGTTCTCTTTGAACTTCAAGTTGGTATTGCCAAATCCACATCTCCAGCAAAACGCACCCAACAACTTCAGCAATTTTTGAGCCGAGTTAACCTGGTATCTTTTGATCAAAATGCAGCTTTGGCAGCGGCTACGATTCGTGCTCAATTGGAGCAGCAAGGTCTCCCCATTGGTTCGCTGGATGTTTTAATTGCAGGAGCAGCCTTGGCACTTCAAGCAATTCTCGTCACTCACAACGTCAGAGAGTTTTCCAGAGTTTCAGGACTTGCGATCACGGACTGGTATTGACTACCAACCAATAAGCTTCAAACTGCTGCAATAACCTGTAAACGGAGCAGGATAACTACATTATCGATAGATAGACGTAAACGTTTAGTAATCGTAAGGGTTCTTCGGTTCAGGAATGGGTTTGATCGCACTGGCTTGCACCACGAGTTGACGTTTCCCCGCGATCGTTTCTGTGATCATTTGCCCTTCGACTTCAAGCCAAGAATCCACCTTGTAATCAGAATTCTTGCCACTACTCAATTTCACAGGCAATCGTACCGGATACACATCTGCCGCACAGCAAGTAATTACAAACCGAGTCAGCAAAAAGTACTGCTGCGAAAGCTCTGGAGTCGTCACCACAAATCCTTGCAGCCTCGCCTTTTGTCCTGTGTACGCATCCGGTTCGGGATAAACCTGAAGTGTGCGAATCCAATCGATCAGACTCTTATCCTCCGTCCGGGCGGACGCTCGAAAGGTCTGCGGTCTGACTCGCGTCAGCGTAATCGAATCATTTACCCCCCGATCGATTGCCGTCTGACTCGCAAAAGGTCGCGGCGTAATCACGAGTCCTGCGATCGCAACAATCAACAATAGCGCACTACTCAAACCAGGTGGAAAGAGCGACGCATGAGGAAAATCAGGCTGGATAAATCGCGGCTCTCGGCTTGCTTTCCAAAGATAAAATCCTTTCACCCCAGCGACAATCAGCAGCACAAATCCAGCCGAAACTGTCAAAATCTTGTAATTCGGATGAATTAGCAGAAATAACTGTTCCGTTAGCCAAAACTTGAGAATTGCAAGTCCCCAAGCCGCGATCGCCATCAAATTTAACCACGGAATCAAAACTTGCCAAGGAATTCTAGACATTAGCTGATATACAAATTCACAAACAAACAGAACAGAAACGTCAACAGACCTGCTAAGCCAAAAATGTATAAAATCGCTCTCGGCTTAAACACCGATAACATCAATCCCACACCTTTGAGATCGATCATCGGACCAAATACTAGAAAGGCAACGAGTGAACCTGTCGTAAATGTCGAAGCAAACGATAACGCGAAGAATGAATCAACCGTTGAGCAAATCGAAACCACTGCTGCGAGTAATAACATCGCTAGAATCGAAGTGATATTATCTTGACCTAAGCCGAGAATAAAATCACGCGGAACAAACACTTGCAGAATCGCCGCGATCGCACTGCCTAAAACTAAGACCCCGCCCAGTTCGCGCATTTCTTGAATCGTATTATCGAGTAACAGTTGAAATCGATAATTCGGCGGTTTATCAGTTTTGTTACTCATCATCGCCTCATACTCGATCGGATCTGTAATCAGCGGTTTGCTCGACTGTCCAAGAAAATAAGTCCCAGATTGTAATAGGGGCGATCCTGAACCCGTTGGTTTTTCTAATTTCCGATTCATATAAGCCGCAACACCTGATTGCAGCAGGGGGCGAACGTCTTTCTGGACGCTAAATACCCAGCCGATAACCGTAGCAATGATCAGCGAAAACAGAATCCGAAAAAAGACGACTTCGGGCTGATCGCGAAAAGCTGTCCAAGTTGCCCAAAATACGATCGGATTAATCGTCGGGGCAGCGAGTAGAAAGCCGATCGCAACAGAAGTCGGTGCGCCTTGTAACAAAAGTCGTCGAGCGACTGGTACATTTCCGCATTCGCAAACTGGAAAGAGAAACCCAATACAACTCCCAACAAATGCTCCTAAGAAAGCATTTTTAGGCATAAGCGCCACGAGCTTTCGTTCATCGACAAAAAATTGCAGCAAGCCAGAGAACAACACCCCCAGTAACAAAAAGGGCATTGCCTCGACCATCAAACTCATAAAGAGCGTGAATGCACTGTTGATTTGAGCCATTCAGTCAGGACTTGTGAGGAGAATTAGAGGGGATCATAGCAGGGAACCGGGAAGCGAGGAAAGTGAATAGGATAGAGAAAAAACAATCCACATTCCTTTTTCACGAATTCAATCGGAATTTCAGGCAGCTCTAAAATTTTTCCAGGCTTGATCCCAGGTAACAACCAGGAAAGCCAAGAAGTGATTCTTGGAGACCTGCGCGCGCTCGAAGGGAAGCGGCGGTAGGATGTCACCCAAATAATCTTCAGTTCTGTTCGCAGTTCTCTAAAATAGCAAAGGGCACTTGGAGAACGATATGACAGCGAAGCGAATTTTATTGTGGGGTTTGACGTTGGTTGCGATCGCAGCGATTACGTTGGATCTGATTGCGAGTTGGAGCCAACCTCAGTTTCAAAATCGCTTAGTCCTGGCTCAAAACGATCTCATGCTGCAAGCCGCAGAATTTCAAGGCGATCGCACGACGGCAGTTCTAACGAATCAGAATCCGCAAAAGACAGCTTCAGCAAGCTATCAAGAAGCTCGAACTTCAGTTGAAGCAGCAATCTCTTTTGCTGAGTCTAAAATCAAACAAGATTCTGAGACAGCGAAGCCTCTGAATGTAGAACTCGCAACCCAGCAAACGCTGAGAGATGAATTAGATATCCGAATTGGAGTTCTCCAAGCTCAGCAACAGCAAATCGAATCGGCGCTAAAAAGCTGGGCAGCTTTACAAGAAACGGGATCACAGACCAAAAGAAGCAGTGCTTTGCGATCGACCGCGATAACACTCACTGCACTTTGGCAAGATACCTTACCTCCAAGAGCCGAACTGGTTCTGAAACAGAATCTAAACGGCTGGTTTCGCAATCGCGCTTTAGAAAAGCTCTATACGTTGGAGCAAAGATCGGATGCGTTAGATCAATTGAGAACAACCGAGCAAGCAACCGCACAGCAGGCTTTGGTGAAATGGATTCTTGCGATCGCGGTTCCGATTCTTTCGATGACGATTGGCTCACTATTGCTGCTCTTTCTCATAGGGCAGTGGTTTGTCAATCGCAAGCAGTCTCTTCTTGCCGGGATGAATTCGATCAATTGGTCGGTTCCCTGGGATGCTGAAATCATCTGGCAGGTTTTAGTCGTCGGTTTTTTTGCGGTTGGACAGATTCTCATTGGGCAGATTTTAGCTCCTGTAGGACGGATCTTTGCGCAATCAGTGCTTCAAGTTGATCTAGCATCGACAATTCGAGGGCAGGCGATCATTGCGTTAGTCACGTATGTTCTGCTGGCTGCGGGCGGGTTAGGCGTTCTCTATGGGTCGATTCGGAAGTTCTTGCCGTTGGAGAGAAATTGGTTTCGGTTGAGCTTCCAAGGACGTTGGTTTTTCTGGGGATTGGGTGGATTTGCAGCAGCTTATCCTTTACTCAAAGCGATTTCTTGGATCAATGATCTGATTTGGCAGGGCCGAGGGGGAAGTAACCCGCTGTTGGCGTTGATGCTAGAAAGTCGAGATTCGATCGCGCTATTCCTTTTCTTCATTACGGCAGCGATTTTTGCGCCTTTGTTTGAAGAGGCTTTCTTCCGAGGATTTTTATTGCCTTCATTGACGCGATATTTTACGACTTGGCAAGCGATCGTATTGAGCGGGTTAATTTTCGCGATCGTGCATCTCAGCTTGTCC
>JALOOO010000107.1 GCA_025454375.1 Leptolyngbya sp. Prado105
CTCAAATTTTTGCTGGCACTTGGCATTCAGTTTGGCGATGACTGATTCGATGAAGGCTTGATACTGAGCCACACTCTCAAACTCAAAGCTAGCTCGACGAGTTTGTACAGTAGTTTGTGTCAAAGGTTCAAAAGTTTGATCTAATAAACAACTGAACCAAAAGAACAACGACTATGACATTCTGACCTGAATTACTCGATGAATTGCTGAAAAACTATCAAAGTCCCGAAGATTTAGTGGGTGAAGGAGGCATCCTGAAACAGTTGACGGCTGCGCTCGTAGAACGTTGTCTGAATGCGGAAATGGAACACCATTTGGAAGAAGAACGGACTGAGCCAGTTGAAGAAGACCTGCCGCGAAATCGCCGCAATGGGCACAGCAAAAAGACGATTAAGGGTGAGTTTGGGCAAGCGGAGATTGCGATTCCGCGTGACCGTAATGGCGCATTTGAGCCAGTAATTGTCGCAAAAGGACAAACCCGATTTGATGGATTTGACGGCAAGATTTTGTCACTTTATTCGCGGGGCATGAGTGTACGCGATATCCAAGCACAACTGCAAGAATCCAAGCACAACTGCAAGACTTGTATGGCGTGGAAGTGTCTGCTGGTTTGATTTCCAAAGTCACCGATGCGGTGGAAGAAGAACGCAAGCTGTGGCAGAATCGGGCATTGGAGCGGGTTTACCCGATTGTCTATCTCGATGCCATTGTGGTCAAAGTGCGCCAAGATGGGCGGGTGATCAATAAAGCGATTCACCTGGCGCTCGGAGTCAACCTATTGGGTCAGAAGGAACTGTTGGGCATGTGGATGACCCAGAACGAATCTGCCAAGTTTTGGTTGTCGATTCTCACCGAGTTGCAGCAACGGGGATTGAAGGATATCTTCATTGCGTGCTGTGATGGCTTGACTGGATTTCCTGATGCCATCGAAGCCGTGTTTCCCAAAACCCAGGTGCAGCTTTGCATTGTCCACATGGTGCGAAACTCACTCTCCTACGTCTCGTACAAAGACCGTAAAGCCGTCGCTGCCGACCTGAGACTGATTTATACGTCTGCCACCGAAGCCGAGGCAGAACAGCAACTCGTGGCATTTGCTGAGAAATGGGATAAGCAATACCCCATCATCAGCCGCTCCTAGATGAACCACTGGGCGAGAGTGATTCCGTTCTTTGCCTTCCCTGATGAAATCCGAAAAGCAATCTACACGACGAATGCGATTGAGTCGCTCAATATGACCCTCAGAAAAGTGATCAAAAATCATCGGGCGTTTCCCACCGATGAATCTGCTCTCAAAGTCATCTACTTGGCAATGCACAACATTGCGAAAAAGTGGACGATGCCCATTCCAAATTGGAAGCCTGCTTTAAACCGATTTGCCATTGAATTTGGCGATCGCTTAAATTGCTAATTTTGAGCTTTGACACAAAACTATTGACATACCCGGAGAATACACACTGGAGCGTTTTAAGTTTAATTCCGCCTAGCTACTTAGTTTGCCCATTATGTCGCTTCGTTCACTTCGAGCAGGGGCAGTTCTTCAATCTCAGATAATTTCTCTAAAGTCAATTTTGTCTGATTTGAACCCCCGAGTACTTTGAGTAGTTTCGGTTTCGGATCGTGCAGCAGATAAATCAGTCGATCGCCAATCTGCAAATTGAACTCGGCTGGGCAAACTTGAAAGCTATTGCCTCGCTCTAGTAAAACAGGGAGTAAGGTTTCTGATGCGATGAGCGATCGCACATGGGCTTCGCGTGCCTCAAAATTCTCCGCTTCAAAGGCTGTTTCTCCTAGCTTTACCGCATTGTCTGAAAGAAACTGATTCCAGGCCTTTAGGTTAAATTGTGACGTAAATGCAGCCTGAATCTTGATCGAAGCGGTTGCATCTACTGGAAAGACAGATAGCACTCGCGGCGGCGCAAATTCTTCGATCGCTCTTTGTGCTAAAACTAAATTTACCTCGCTGTTATTGGTCATTGCTAAGAATGTTCCGACCGCAGCTAAGCCCGCTTCTTCTAAGACATCTGTATCTAAAGCACTGCGAATGAATACTCTCAAATTCGCATCTGTCGGGTAAGAATCTGGCTCAGTATCAATCAGCGCTACAGACTCTCCTCGATCGCGAAACAATCTCGCAATCAATAAACTTAACGGACTACATCCGACAATTACCGCGCCTGTTGTGTCTTCTGCTGTAATGGTCAAAAAATTCGCAAGCGCTTGCGCGCTGATTGACTGAAGCACCACAGTTAATATAATGGTCAGAAATACAAGTGCTTTAATCGAATCACCTCCGTTAATACCGCGTTGAGTTAACAGAATTGCAAAAATTGATGCGACTGAAGCTGCAATAATTCCACGAGGTGCAATCCAACTGAGAAAGATTTTTTGTCGCCAGTTGAGATCACTCTTCCAAGTACAAATGAAAACGCTAATTGGACGGACTACAAACATTAGCGCGAATACTGTTAGCAAACCGCCCCAACCTAAAGCAATAATTCCCGCGATCGATAAATCTGCTGACAATAAGATAAATAGCACCGAAACCGCTAATGTCGTCAACTGCCCTTTAAATCGCTTCAGGAGTCGCTCTTCGGGTAGGGCAAATGACCTTAAAACGATTCCCGCAACGACTGTTGCCATCAATCCCGCTTCACCTCGAATCGTTTGTGCCAGACCAAACAATCCCCACAGTCCTGCTAATACGACTAGCGTTTTTAAATCTTCAGAGAGAAATGTCGCTCGACCGAGTAAAACGCCCATCAGCCAAGCCCCAAATGCCCCAATTCCACCGCCAACTCCCAATCTTAAAATCAAATCTCCTGCAATATTGAGCGGGTTTGACTGTCCATTTAGCACCACATTCAAGACTACAACTGCCAAAATTGCTCCGATTGGATCAATGAGGACTCCTTCACCTTCTAAAATCGTCGCAATTTGTCGATCGACTTTCACATGCCGCAGCAGCGAATTAATCACAACGGGTCCCGTGACGACCACTAAAGCTCCATAAAGAAATGCGATCGACCAGGGAAATTCACTCAGCCAATGCGCTGCCAATCCTCCCCCAAGAATTGTAATCACGGTTCCGATCGTCACCAAATTTCGCAAACTGCCCGATACTCGCCCAAGTTCTCGCAGTTGTAGATTAAATCCGCCTTCAAATAAAATTACAGCAACTAATAGTGCGATCAGCACTTCCAATCCTGTTCCCAGTTGGTCTGGATGCAGCCAGTTGAGGGCACTCGATCCCAGGAGAATCCCGAACAGCAGCAGAAAGACGATCGCCGGAATTTGCACCCATTCTGCAACGACCTGTGCCCCGATCCCAGCCATCACCGTGATCACTATCTGCAAAGTCGTTTCGAGCGTGGCATCCATATAAACAGCACAGAGGGCAAGAAGACAGAATAACAGGCTTCTTCTCTAATATTGCAGTCAGGATACCAGATTGCCTGCAATATTTTGTTACTCAACATTCTGTAATGGGTGAGAGGAGATTCTGCGATCGCTCATGTGGGAACATGAAGACAGACAACGATTCACGAAGATTTAAGAAAATGACACAGGATCAAAAACCCACGGTTGTAATTACTGGCGCGTCCTCTGGTGTCGGCTTGTACGCTGCGAAAGCTTTGGTGAACAGAGGTTGGCATGTCGTGATGGCTTGCCGAGATTTGCAAAAGGCAGAGAGCGCTGCAAAATCTCTTGGTATATCGCCCGATAGCTACATGTTGATGCAGATTGATTTGGGTTCGTTGGAGAGTGTGCGCAAATTTGTGACGCAGTTTCGCGAAAGCGGTAAGTCTCTGGATGCTTTGGTTTGTAATGCAGCCGTTTATATGCCGTTACTTAAAGAGCCGATGCGCAGTCCTGAAGGGTACGAATTAAGTGTTGCGACCAATCATTTTGGACATTTTCTTCTGTGCAATTTGATGCTGGAAGATCTGAAGCATTCTGCGTCGTCTGAGCCACGTTTGATCATTTTGGGAACGGTGACAGCAAACTCGAAAGAATTGGGCGGCAAGGTTCCAATCCCGGCTCCTGCCGATTTGGGAGATCTGTCAGGGTTGGAAGCTGGGTTTAAAGCGCCGATCGCGATGATTGATGGTAAGCCGTTTAAGGCGGGTAAAGCTTACAAAGATAGTAAGTTGTGCAATATGATTACGAGTCGCGAGTTGCATCGTCGCTACCACGATTCGACGGGAATTGTGTTCAATACGCTGTATCCAGGCTGTGTGGCGGATACGCCTTTGTTCCGCAATAGTTTGCCTGTTTTCCAAAAGGTGTTCCCTTGGTTCCAAAAGAATGTCACGGGAGGCTATGTTTCGCAGGAGCTAGCAGGAGAGCGGGTGGCTCAAGTGGTGGCTGATCCTGAGTTCAAGCAATCAGGGGTGCATTGGAGTTGGGGAAATCGCCAGAAGGAAGGGCGCGAGTCTTTTGTGCAGGAGTTGTCTGAGAAGGTAACGGATGATGCGAAGGCGAAGCGGATGTGGGATCTCAGTGAGAAGCTAGTTGGCTTAGCTTAGCTGAGTGCGATTCTGTCTCAATCCCTGATTGACTGACATATCTCTTCGGGATTGCATGTCCCGCCCGCACGTGAACGGCGTGCTAATGGAGACAACTGTGCTAAAGCACACTCAGAAGAGTTTTCAGCCCACTTGAGTGGAGTTATCTCTGTTAGCCCGCCGTTTACGCGCGGGTGGAATGACAACGAAGTGAGGAGGCTTGCAGGAGTTTTGTCAGTCAATTAGGTCTCAATCCTGAACATCTGGGTCGTCCAAAAAAATCGATTACTCTGAGAAATCGGAGTAATCGATAACGACACTCTTCGCTCTTTGGAGCGCATCGAACCAAACGTTGAAATCCTGGAGTTGCGATTTTATCAAGGGCAAGAATCGGGCGAGGGTGCCGATTTTGCAGCAAAATACTCATATAACTGCCAACGAGTTTGAACATCCGCTTGCGCTGCTTGTAAAAGCTGCTCGGCTGCATCAGGATTACTCTGGGTTAGCATCTTGAAGCGGTTTTCTTGATAGAGCGAATCTTCGATCGGGTGTTTGGGCGATCGCATATCGAGTTGCAGTGGAGTTTGCAAATCGGGATTGTAGCGGTACAGTAACCATCGACCAGCATCGACCAATGCTTTTTGGTGGCTCATTGCGGTCGTCATATTGATACCATGGGCAATGCAATGACTGTAAGCCAGAATCAACGAAGGTCCTTCATAAGCTTCAGCTTCTAGAAATGCTTTCAGCGTCTGATCATCCTTTGCTCCCATCGCCACACTTGCCACATAGACATTGCCATAGGTCATCGCGATTAGACCCAGATCTTTCTTTGGCGCACGCTTTCCTGAAGTCGCAAACTTCGCTACCGCAGCACGAGGAGTAGCTTTAGAAGATTGCCCGCCCGTGTTGGAGTAGACTTCAGTATCCATGACTAGAATGTTGACATTCCGCCCACTTGTTAACACATGATCTAGCCCGCCAAAATCAATGTCATATGCCCATCCATCCCCACCGACGATCCAGACACTCTTTCTGACTAAGTAATCTGCGAGTGAAGCTAGATTTTGCAGAGCAGGCGTTGTTTCAAGTTCGTTGAGGCGTTGTTTGAGCAAAGTAATGCGATCGCGCTGTTGCTGGATTTGAGTTTCAGTCTTTTGCTCTGCCGTGAGAATGGCTTCGACTAAAGTTTCACCAATCTCAGTGCGAACTTGATGCAGCAATTCTCCTGCAAATTCGGCATGTTTGTCCAAAGAGAGACGGAACCCTAATCCAAATTCGGCATTGTCCTCAAACAAGCTATTTGACCAAGCAGGTCCACGCCCTTCTGCGTTACTTGACCAGGGCGTGGTTGGCAGATTTCCCCCATAAATTGAAGAACATCCTGTCGCATTTGCAATCACCGATCGATCGCCAAATAGCTGAGTTAGAAGCTTCAAATACGGCGTTTCTCCGCATCCAGAACAAGCTCCAGAGAATTCAAACAGAGGTTCTTGGAATTGCTGCTGACGAATTTGATTGAGCTTGAGTTGAGTACGATCGGGATTTGGAAGTTCTAAGAAAAACGCCCAATTCGATCGCTCTTGTTCGCGCAAGGGCAATTGAGCAGCGAGATTAATCGCTTTTCGATCGGGCTTTTGCACGGGGCAAACTTCGACGCAGATACCGCATCCGGTACAGTCTTCAGGCGCAACTTGAAGGGTAAACTTCTGCCCAGCAAAATCCTTATCTTTCGCATTGATCGATTTGAAAGAATTTGGAGCCTTGTCCAACGCATCAGATTGATAGGCTTTGCTGCGAATTGCACTGTGCGGGCAGACCATCACACACTTACTACACTGCACACAGATCCCTGGCTCCCAGACGGGAATATCCTGTGCAATATTGCGTTTTTCCCATTTTGTTGTTCCGGTTGGATAAGTGCCATCCTGCGGAACCGCGCTCACGGGCAACTCATCTCCCTGCCATGCCATCATTTTGCCCAGAACTTGCTGGACAAATTTGGGCGCAGTGTCAGGAATGAGCGGTGCTGAGAAGGGATCACAAGAAACTTGAGCAGGAACTTCTACTTTTTGCAAATGAGCCAGAGTACTATCGACCGCTTGCAAATTCTTCTGGACGACTTCTGCACCTTTTTTGCCGTAGGTTTTCTCGATCGCGGTTTTGATTTTCTCGATCGCGGTTTCGCGGGGAAGTACGCCTGCTAATGCAAAGAAACACACCTGCATGATCGTATTCGTTCGACCGCCCATACCGCTCTCGCGAGCGACTTGGTTTGCATTGATCACATAGAACTTGAGTTGCTTTGCAAGAATTTCTTCCCGCATTGTGCAGGGGATCTGCTCAAAGACAGTCTCTGCATCATATGGACTATTGAGTAAGAAAGTTGCTCCAGGAACTGCTGCTTTTAGCACATCAATCCGGTCTAAAAATTCCCACACATGACAACCAATAAAGTTCGCCTGCTCAATGAGGTAAGTCGATCGAATCGGTTCTGCGCCGAAGCGTAGGTGAGAAATTGTAACCGAACCCGATTTCTTAGAATCGTAGACGAAGTAACCTTGGGCATAGTTCTCTGTTTCTTCTCCAATAATTTTGATTGAGTTCTTATTCGCACCCACTGTGCCATCTGACCCTAAGCCGTAAAACATAGCTCGGACCACTTGATCTGTCTCGATCGAGAAGTTTGGATCAACCTCAAGTGAGGTATGACAGAGATCATCATTGATCCCAATCGTGAAATGGTTCTTCGGTGAGGGCTGTGCTAGGTTCTTGAAGATACTTTGAACCATTGCAGGGGTGAATTCTTTAGACGATAAGCCATAACGACCTCCAATGATTCGAGGATGCCGTTCAGAAGTCCATTCTTCGTTCAAGGCTGCCACAACGTCGAGATAAAGAGGTTCGCCTGCGCTACCGGGTTCTTTTGTACGATCGAGAACGGCGATCGCTTTGACACAGTTTGGAATTGCCGTAACCAATTGCTTTACATCAAAGGGACGATATAGGCGAACTTTCAACACGCCGACTTCTTCACCCCGAGCATTGAGATAATCAATGGTTTCATGAATCGTTTCGCATCCTGATCCCATCGCAATAATGATGCGCTCGGCATTGGGATCGCCATAGTATTCGTAAAGGTGATACTGCCGTCCCGTGCGTTCTGCAAATCGATCCATCGTTTGTTGGACGATTTCGGGACAAGCATGGTAGTAAGGATTGACGCTTTCTCTAGCTTGAAAATAGATATCGGGATTTTGGGCTGTGCCTCGCAGAACAGGGCGATCGGGGGTTAGACCCCGTGCGCGATGGGCAAAAACTAGCTCGTCAGGAATGAGCGATCGCAAGTCTTCATCAGTGAGTAAGCTGACCTTTTGGATTTCATGAGAAGTCCGAAAGCCATCGAAGAAGTGCATAAACGGCACTCGTGACTCTAATGTTGCGGCTTGGGCAATCAGTGCAAAGTCGTGGGCTTCTTGAACGGACGCAGAGCAGAGCATGGCAAATCCGGTTGCTCTTGCTGCCATCACATCGCTGTGATCTCCAAAAATCGATAGTCCTTGAGTTGCAAGCGATCGCGCTGCCACATGAAGAACTGCGCTGGTTAATTCCCCTGCAATTTTATAGAGGTTAGGAATCATTAACAGCAAGCCCTGAGAGGCAGTAAAACTGGTTGTTAATGACCCGGTTTGCAGAGAGCCGTGCATTGCCCCTGCGGCTCCGCCTTCACTCTGCATTTCGATCACACTGGGAATGGTATTCCACAGGTTTGTTTTTCGTCCAGATGCCCAAGTATCTGCCCATTCTCCCATAGTAGAAGAAGGGGTAATGGGATAGATTGCGATGACTTCACTCAAACGGTAAGCAACACGGGCAACCGCCTCGCCTCCATCGATCGTGGCAAACGTAGTACTGTTCATAATTGATTTCCTACTGGATTGCTGGGCTGCAAAAGTTTCCGAACTGGTTAAGGGAGAGAATCTCGACCAATTTGAAGCGCGTGAATTCCAACTCCTATCCATCCAGGCTCACATCTTATCGGTATGATTCAGACTGAGCAGAAAGGTACTCAATAGCAAAACAGTTGCCGTGTGGAGATTGACGGCAGTTTGATTTTTTTTAAGGGTAGAGGGGCTAGCGTTTTTTTAAGATAGATCATCGATCTAAAAGCATTGTGAGATCGATGAAATGTGCTTCTGGATACTATCAAGTTTTTGAGCCAATTGTAGTGACGACAACAAAAGTTTAGATTGCTTGCTGTGATTGCTTTTTACAAAATTCTCGTCCCTTTCCCCGTCCAAATTCTAAAGCGATTAATCTGAGCTATTTTTGAGGTTGAGTACATTAGTAATTGCGATCGCAATGAGAATGCTAAACTTTGCTCACATCGCTAGGGATACTCTTGAGATGATATTTGTTCTCCCTTGACACAATTGAGGTAAGAAGCGAATCTTACAAAAAAAGTCTTAGCAATTTTGTCTAGGTATTACTATCCAACCAAGCGTTCAAATCCGCGATCGAATTGAAATTAAGCAGGGAGATCGCTAAAGAGGAGAGTTGATCGAGAGTGAGGGAGGAAACGCGATCGCGAATTGCATCTGGCAGTTGCCCAACTTTCTGGTCTAACAGAACCAACACGAGCGATCTCTGACCTTTTTCAATTCCTTTTTCAATTCCTTTTTCAATTCCCTTCTCTTCCCAACTGGTAGTAACTTGCATAATTGCCTCCTTTTGAGTCATGCCCATTTTATCAATTTCCGTTTGAAACTTCCGCTCTTCTTGGGCATTTAAGCGTAGGTAGGTATCGACAAACTTAGAAATGAGTCGAGTTTTCGCAGGATCAAGTTGCAACGTGACTAATAATCGCAGACACTCTGCTTTCACTTTCGGTCGATCTCGTTTTGCAATCTTCATTTTAGACATTAATGCTGCTGCAACTGGATTCGATTGATTGAGATAGTCTCGCCAATCTAGACGATTTAGTTGAATCGCATGAAAGCGAAATTCTAGTACTTTCAGACCGGGGAATTCAATTTTGAAGAGATTGTTCTCTGCTCGGTAGGGTTTGTTGTATGAAAAAATCACGATCGGGTAAATATCTTTGACATGGAACTGATGCAGTCGGGCAAAGTAATAAAAAATCCTGCGACCAATTTGAGTTTGATTGTAAGACTGAGCCTCAATGTGAAAGATGAATGTGGTTTCTCGTCCAGATTGCTTGACTTCGACAAGCAGATCAATGATTTTCTCATCTCCTTCTACAAGATCAGCAAAGTACTCCTGCTGAAGAAACTTGATTGAGTTGGGGTCGATCGTTTTGGCAATGCCTGGGAGGAAGAGTTCTAGAAACTCTAAGAAAAAGGTCGAGATTAATTCTTTGAAGTTCTGATCATGATTGATCGCTTCTAGAACAGGATCATCAGCGTCATTCATCATGGACATACCCCATATGCTTAGATTCATTTGTACTGTATTATTCTTTTACAAGAAATGAGAATGTTACAAATCAAGAACTTCTCCTGAACGAATTAATGAAGAAGCGAGACATTGAGCTTTTGCAGCAGACAGATGATGGATAATGCACTTGCATCAAAGCACGATCGAACATCATTGCTGCTGCTCAACCCTTGTTAGGACAAGGACTCAACCTCAACATACCTTAATGACTCAATTCATTCATCAAACGAATTCTCAGCTTGACTTAGTATTTGAACGCATCGTCGATATTGCGCCAGAACTGATCTGGACAGCATGGACAACGCCAGAACATCTCAAGCCCTGGTTTACTCCTGTACCCTGGAAAACTATAGACTGTGAGATTGATCTCCGTCCTGGTGGACTCTTTCGCACAGTCATGTCTTCTCCCGATGGGCAAGAATTCCCAAATCAAGGCTGCTATCTAGAGATCATCCCGAACAAAAAGCTTGTCTGGACAAACGCTCTTGAGCCAGGTTATCGCCCTGCTAACCCCTCTGTGAACTCCAATGATACTTTCTTCTTCACAGCGATCATTTCCCTCGAACCTCAGGAACAGGGGACAAAGTACACCGCGATCGCGATGCACGGAACTGAAGAGGGCTGCAAAACTCATCGAGATATGGGATTTCAGGAGGGGTGGGGGCAAGCCCTGGCACAGCTTGTTAGCTATATGAAAGGAATTTAGCAACTGCAAAAATTCTCATCCGACCTCCCAATCGAATTTTAAACCAGTGATGTTGAAAGCATTCTAGGCATTGAGTACAGCATTAATAGCGATCGTAAATGACTTAGCTCCTTGTTCTAAACTACCAAGGAGCCTGTCGTCTTCTCTCTTCTAATGCGATGAACCAACATCAAGACCATCTAACCCAGTGGCTAATCACACAAGGATTGTTCCCAGATGACCTAGAACATCGGGGGAATAACGGCGGCGACACTGCCTTGATGCAGGCAACACGCGCAGGAGAGCGAGCAATGGTACGATCGCTGATCGCATCAGGCGCAGTTCTGATCGAGCCAGCAACCCATGTTTCTAGAACCGACTCAATGGCTTGACGCGATTCAACAGCGAAGCTCAGCACGACGATTCTTTCTCAGTTCAGCAGAGCTAGAACCTGAATGGTATTGGAGCCTTTTTTGATCATGAGACGCAAGCGTTTTTAGATGTATGGTTTTGTATGCGATCGCACTCGGATCACAGGAGATAACCCGCCAATGACACCCTTTCTTCCCTGGGATGACCTACCGCCAGAACAACTTGGACTCGACGATCGTATTCTACGTCGCCAGCTAGATATATCGCTGACGCAGCGCTTTGAGCAGCAGTGCAATTTAGAGATCCAAGGATTACTCGCTGCTTGTGCTTGGGCAATCACAACGACAACGAATGTCGTCACCTTAGTGATTGTTTGCCCGGATCGATCGAACAATTGGAAAGTTCTCAATCAGGTTGTCATTTTAGGAACTGAGCTAGCACAATTTTCTCAAGATGCCAGAATCCGAATCTACTCGACTCCTGAAATGATTGATCAATTTGAAGTTCGGGTGGACGAACTTTCTATCTATCGAGAAGAATTTTGAGGTTTTTCCGCATGTCTCATCCCAATTTGATAGGTTCATCAAATTAATTTGGCTCACCTAACACCCGAGTCAATGGCTCAGACTGCCAATCCCAGCATAAACGCGGGCATACTTGAAACGACGGATTTGAGGATCGATTCTTGAGCGAGGAACGTGCGTTTTGGTTAGCTTGGTCGCGAGTTGCAGGAGTCGGAGCAATCTTGCAAAAACGCATTTATCTCCAATTTGGCAGTTTAAAAGCTGCCTGGGCAGCCACCCCTGAAGAATTATTCGAGGTTGATGGCATCGGCAAACAAAGCGCGATCGCAATATGCAAAAGTCGCAATCAGCTAAAGCCAGATCAACTCTTCAACGAATACAAATCTCAGAATTTTTTAACTCCCGCTGACCCGGATTATCCTCGAATTCTATTCGAGATTCCCGATCCCCCGCCCACTTTATTTTACCGAGGACAGCTACAAGTCCTTCGCGATTTTGACCGCGCGATCGCCATTGTAGGGACTCGCAACCCTTCTGAATACGGCAGACGCTGGACTAGAAAACTCAGCACAACTTTAGCAACCAACGGATTTACTGTGATCTCAGGGTTAGCCGATGGAATTGATGCCGAAGCACATCAAAGCTGCGTAAAAGTCGGTGGAAAAACCATCGCAGTCCTCGGAACCGGAGTCGATCTAGTCTACCCTCACAAAAATCGCCAACTCTACACTCAGATCCTAGAAACCGGACTCGCTCTCAGTGAATATCCTGCCGGAACCCAACCTGATCGTAGACATTTTCCCCAGCGCAACCGCATCGTTGCCGGACTATCTCGCGCCATGATTGTCACCGAAGCACCCGAAAAATCAGGGGCACTCATCACCGCAAATCTAGCAAACGACTACGGGCGAGATGTCTATGCTGTCCCCGGAAGCTTGGACAATCCAAATGCGATCGGATGTCTCGATTTGATCCATAAAGGCGCACAAATCATTTTAGGAGAAACAAAATTCTTAGAAATGATTGGAAACATTCCAGCACTCGATTCTGTAAGACATCCGGAAATCGAATCCATCCTGGCGGATTTAGAACCAAGTCTCTCAACCGTACTGAAAATTATTCATACGATCGCTCAGCAATCTGACCACGCTGCTGTTCCCTTTGATCTGATCGTTCAGACCGCAGAAATGCCCACAGCATCTGTTTCTAGCTCACTCATGCAGCTAGAACTGCTTGGATTCGTCACTCAAGTGCCTGGAATGCGATATCAGATCGCCTGAGTAAATTCCCGGAAAATAACTCAGCCAAAGTGAGTAATCGCGGATATCGTAATGCAGAGGTAGGAAGCGCGCGAAAATGTCGGAACAAAATCTAGTCCTCATCGTGGACGATAGTACAACAAACATAGGCGTTTTAGCAGATGTGCTTGAGACAGCAGGATTCTATGTCCTTGCTGCAAAAAGTGGCGAAACTGCGTTGACATTACTCGAAACACTCTTGCCAGATTTGATCGTGCTGGATGTGATTCTTCCTGGAATTGATGGCTTTGAAACCTGCGATCGCATCAAGTCCAATCCCGACACTCAAGAGATCCCAGTGATCTTCATGACCGCACTAACAGATGCTGCTGACAAAGTTAAGGGGCTAAACCTAGGCGCGATCGACTACATCACAAAGCCCTTTCAGCAAGTCGAAGTCCTGGCCAGAGTCGAAACTCACATCAAACTCCGCCGTCAAACTCGCCAACTCAAAGACCTGAACGAGAAATTAGAACAGCGCGTTGCAGAACGAACCAATCAGCTTTCTCAATCTCTCAGCGACCTGCAATATGCTCAGATTCAACTGGTTCAGCAAGAAAAAATGTCCATGCTCGGGCAACTTGTCTCCGGAGTCGGGCATGAAATTAATAACCCGCTCAACTCGATGACAGGGAACCTCCGACATGCAGGACGCTACATTCAAGATCTAGTCGAGCATCTTCAACTTTACGAACAGTACTACCCAAATCCCGTCGAACCCATCGCCCAGAATTCAGAAGAGATCGATCTGCCCTTTCTGCTGACAGATTTACCTCGATTGTTTAGCACTCTAGAAATCGCGGCAGATCGGATGAATCATATTAGTCGCGCCCTGCGGACATTTTCTCGCAGTGATCAAACGACCCTGATCGAGCTAAACCTACAAGAAGGCTTAGATAGCACCCTACTTTTATTGCAGCATCGTCTGAATGCAACTTCCGATCGTCCTGCTATCCAAGTGACGCGGGAGTATCAAGATCTTCCGCCTATCTTTTGCTATCCGGGGCAATTGAACCAGGTGTTTATGAATTTACTTGCCAATGCAATCGATGCGATCGACGAAGCAAATCGAGGTCGCTCTTACAACGACATCGTTGAAAACCCCAATCAGATCTACGTCGCAACAGAATTTCACAATGACCAAGCCCTTGTCCGAATTCGAGACAATGGAATTGGCATCAGTGAAGAAGTACAGCAAGAAATCTTCAAGCCCTCTTTCACCACGAAACCCGTGGGCAAAGGAACAGGATTAGGACTCGCGATCGCTCACCAGATTATTGTCGAAAAACATCAAGGCAGTTTGACCTGTCAATATAGTCCTCAAGCAGGAACAGAATTTACGATTGCACTGCCGTATCTAGCCGAGTAACCCAAATGCGTGCAGAGGACCGCGACCTAAAAGCATTTCGATCACCAACGCAATCAAACCAATCATTGCAACTCGACCATTCCACACTTCAGCAGAAGTCGTCATTCCCCATTCCCAGCCTTCTTGGGGATACATTTTCACAGTCTTGTCGGGATGAACCACTTCAGAAAAGTGAACCGAAGGCGCATTTAGAGCATCCGTCACCATCGTGGCTAATTCATTAATAAAGATGGGATGCGTATTCAAAGCAGGAACACGTCCAAATCGCTCAATTCCAGCCTCCTCAGCAATTTCGCGATATTCCATATCGATTTCTTGCAGGGTTTCGATATGTTCAGAGACAAAGCTAATTGGAACGACTGCCAGGTTTTTGACTCCCTCCGCCGCTAATTCTTCGAGTGCTTCTTCAGTATAGGGTTGGAGCCATTCTACTGGACCGACTCGGCTTTGATAGGCGAGGGTGTGCGGATTCGATCGATTCAGCGTTTTCATGATCAACGCAGTGCATTGTTCAATTTCATGCTGATACGGATCGCCTGCTTCTTCGACATAGCTCACCGGGACTCCATGGGCGCTAAAGAAAACATGCACGTCTTCAGGATTTTCAAATTGATCAATTTCTTGGGCGATCAAATCTGCCATCGCTGCCAAATATCCTGGTCGATCGTACCAGGTTGGAATCACGGTGTAATCGATCTTCTGAAGCGCGGAGTCTTGTTCCCAAAGCTGCTCTAGAAGTCGGAAGCTTGAACCACTAGTACTAATCGAAAACTGCGGGTAGAGCGGCAGAACTACGAGTTTCTCAACTTGATCGCGCTTGATCCGAGAAATCGCTTCTTCAGTAAACGGATGCCAGTAGCGCATTCCAATATAGACGCTGACCTCTTGACCCTGCTGGCGCAACCGATCTTGAAGCGCTTGCGCCTGTTCTTCGGTAATACGACGCAGCGGAGAACCACCGCCAATTTGCATGTAATTCTGTTGCGATCGCTTTGCGCGTAAGGTTGAGATCAACCATGCCAATGGGCTTTGCAACCACGGAAACGGCAGACGAATGATTTCCGGGTCAGCAAATAAGTTGTAAAGGAAGGGGCGGACATCCTCAATCTTGTCTGGACCTCCAAGATTGAGCAATAAAACTCCTACTCGACCCATGGCAATGTTAAATCCCTATTTATTCTCAGCTTCGTTACCGATTTTAACAATAAATTTCGATTTGCATTGAAGCAAATTTGCGAAATCTGGACAAAAAAAGCGATCGTATTGAACATTCTGAACGAATATCAACTACAGGTAACATTTACTCAAGCGACATTAGAATAATATCCTTGACAAAGTGCCCGGTTTTAGGTTTCAAATTTTCGGTTGAGATGGTTTGCCGTGATGATGACACAACTCATTAATCAGCGCAATCTCTCGTTAGATAAAGTAAGTTTCAGGGTTTTTGCGATCGCATATGGCGGATTTAGATGCTCGAATTGTTCAGACGAATCAACGTCTTAAAGCAGCCCAATTCGGATTACAAATTGAACGACGGGGCGTAAAACTGGCGCTGCGAGGAACCTTGCCGCCTCGTCCCGGAAGCTCAAAATTGCGTCCCTATCAGCAGCGTCTTAGCTTAGGCATTCCCGCAACTCCAGCAGGTCTAAAACAGATCGAGCAAGAGGCGAAAATCATTGCAGCACAATTGATTCAAAATCAATTCGATTGGCGTGAATATCTCACCTTCACCGATGGCAAGCGCTTAAGCCAGCAAGATCTGAGTCAACAAGTTACAGCCTTTGAGCAACATTTTTTCAGTCAGCCTGAACGATCGATTAACCCTGCTGCGACCAAAACTACTTGGTCTGCTGCCTATGCGCCCTATCTACGAAAATTAAGCGCGATCGCGTCCGAATCGCCCACGCTCACCCTAGTTGAAGCGATTTACAAAACGATTGACTCGACTGATCTCAATTCTCGAAGTCGCCAACTCTGCTGTACCACCTTGCTTGCATTTGCTGAATTTCTCAACTTATCGCTGCCAAAGGATTTGAAAAAGCTATCGGGCGGATATGGAGCCAGTCAAACTCAAGCGCGCACGCTTCCAGCAGATGAGGAAATTTTGAGCGCGTGGGAGAAGATCCCAAATCCAGGTTGGCGATTTATTTACGGCATGATGGCGACCTTTGGCTTGAGAAATCATGAAGTGTTTTTCTGTAATCTGGCAGGATTAAATCGCGGTGAAACCTCGATCGAAGTTCTTCCCACGACCAAAACGGGCAGTCATCAGGTCTGGGCGTTTTATCCCGAATGGATTGAAACCTTTAACCTAAGGGAGATTCAATTGCCGCCGGTCGAAACAGACTTAAGGAAGACTACTTTGCGTCAAGTTGGGCAACGGGTAACGGCACAATTTCGTCGTTATGGGGTGCCCTTTTCTCCTTACGATCTGCGTCATGCCTGGGCAGTCAGAACGATCCATTTTGGTTTGTCCGATACCGTTGCCGCTAAAATGATGGGTCATTCGGTTCTGGTTCACACTCGGACGTATCATCAGTGGATTACGCAACGCGATCAGCAGATGGCGGTCGATCATGCGTTGAAGCGAATGCGAGGCGAATAATGGCAACGATTTTGAGAGATTGGAGTTATCAGTATCAATGGCTATACGACGGGATTTCAAGAATTGCGGCGTTGAGTGTTGGGGGAGAAGCGCGATTTCGGCAGCTAGCATTGCAGGGTTTGACGATCGAGCCTGAGACGAAAGTGCTAGATCTCTGCTGTGGCAGTGGACAGACGACGCAGTTTTTGGTGAAACGATCGCGCAATGTCACTGGACTTGATGCCTCTCCTTTATCGCTTCAACGGGCTAAAAAAAATGTGCCTGAAGCAGAGTATGTCGAGGCATTTGCAGAAAAAAATCCGTTACCAAATGACTCCTTTGATCTCGTGCATACGAGTGCAGCACTGCACGAAATGGAGCCTCAACAATTGCGTCAAATTTTAGAACAGGTGCATCGAGTGTTGAAGCCGAATGGGGTGTTTACGATGGTCGATTTTCATGCACCGACGAATCCGATATTTATTCCGGGACTCGCAATATTTTTCTGGCTATTTGAGACAGAAACGGCTTGGCAATTGATCAAAATAAATCTGACAGAATTGCTTGAGGAGATCGGGTTTGAGATTCGACATCAGCAGTTTTATGCAGGAGGAAGTTTGCAGGTGATTCAAGCACGAAAACGCTGAAATATAGTGATTTCATACCCGTTTGAGTTATTTCTGCACCTAACGTCTCAGGGGATCGAGGATCTGCAACCTTAGCAAATCAATCTGGTATGAATTTTAATGTGCAAGAG
>JALOOO010000108.1 GCA_025454375.1 Leptolyngbya sp. Prado105
CAAGCTCGACTTTAGAACTGCGATCGTGGCAGAGAATTGCATAACCTCTTGAGCCTCAGAACGATAATAATCTGACGAGATTGCTTGAGGTTTTTATGGCAAGGACTTATGCAAATGCTGCTTCACGCTTCAAATGGATTTTGATCAGTGCTAGCTTAGTCGGGTTGACAGTCTATGGGATAGGATGGCTGCAAAGTCGCAAATTTAATTCGGGAATGCAGGCTTATGAGTCTGGGCAATGTGATCAAGCGATCGCCGACTTTAACGAATTTATCGGCGATCGCAAACCCAGTAGCGATGAGACGGATCAGGTTGCTAAGGCAATCGCTAAACGCCAAGAATGCCAAAATTATAGTTCGATCCTAGCGACTGCAAATCGACCTGCTGAAATGCTCAGCAATGCAAGTCAATTTATTCAACTCTATCCAAACAGTCCCTTAGTTCAACCTCTACGTCGATCGCTCAATCTCAAAACAGATCAAGTTAAATCTTGGGCAAGCCCATCTGTTTGTCAGAAGTTAGACTTTATTGAGAAGGCAGCACTCATTCCACAGCGAGATCAAACCCTGCCATTACTCTATCAACAGTGTGGAAATCTCTTAGTTTCGCTCAATCAAGTTCCTCAAGGTGTTGCAATTTACGAGCAGTTCTTGAATAAGTTTACAAATCATCCTGCTAGAGAAGATGTCAAAAAAACTTATGCAGCAGCTTTAGTAAAAGATGCCAAAGCAACGGGAAGTGGCACAATTTCTGCTCCAGGACAGGTGGGAGTGACGGGAGATGGCTCGACGCAGGTGACGATTCAGAATGATTCACAGGAGGCAATGCGAATTGTTTTCAGTGGAGCCACGCCTAGAGTCGAAGAATTGCCTCCCTGCAAGGATTGTCAGTCTTTTAATGAATCGAATGTGCCTGCGGCTTGTCCAGAAAAAGGTTCGATTGGCACCTATGTTTTGAATCCTGGAGATTATGATGTTTTAGTCAAATCTTACGGAGGTAGGACGGTTCGCCCATTTACTGGACGTTGGGGTTTAAATTCAGGCGTTGCTTACCGTCATTGCTTTTATATTGTACAAACCGATCGAGCAACGCCTTGATTCTACTCACTAGAATCAAGTTTGATAAAGCTTGAGGAATTCTCGATCGACGGTTGAAGTAGTTATTAATCGCTCTAGAAAATAACATGACTTCTACTCGTCGATCGCTCTTTGCAATTCTCTTACTGACGACTACTTTAATTGCTGTGCCGCTTTCTTCGATCTCACTGTCTGCCCCATCTCAGACTCCAATGCAAGAAATGTCAGTGACCCGAATGGGATTTGCGGGGGTCAGACTTAGAACGAAGGCGGCTCAAGTTCAACGAAAATTTGGCAAACCTCAGCAAGTCAAAACCGAAAATTCTACCTGCTGCGGAGTTTTGCTGCATTGGACATATCCAGAGTTTGAGGTGAGATTTGAAGTGCCAGAAGGTGCAAATCAAGAGCGAAATGCAACTGTCTATTCAGTTTCAACTCGCAGTCCAAAGCTCATGACCTTAGAAGGAGTGCGAGTCGGCGATCGACGGAGCAAAGTGCTGCGAATCTATGGCACACCCAGTGTAGACGAGAATGATTCAGCCTTCTATGTGAATGATCTCTATGCCTCGTCGTTCGTCTTTCGCTTTGAAAACGATCGGGTGGTGGAGATTAGCGCCGCCTCTCAATTAAATTAATTTCGGTCGGAACGATTGCTGTAGATGATATTCATAGATCACCACGATTCACATCTACAGCAATGAAAATTTCTAGCCAGAGCATTGTACTTACTACAATTTTGTTCCTGACGACTGCAATCTCTGCGAAAGCACAACAAGCTCGCATCTACGATTTCCAGTGCGCTCAAGGGCGGCAATTTCGAGCAACATTTCTTGGCGATCGAGCGATTGTCCAATTGAATCAGTCGCTCATTCTGCAACAAGTCCGTACAGCTTCTGGAATCCGATATCAAGCTGGTGAGTACATTTTTTCTAGTAAAGGCAATCACGCCGAACTGACGCACAACAATCAACCGCTTTATCAAAACTGTACTGGAACAATGATTTCTCCAGCCTCTGAAACTATTTCTGGAACAGTCAGTTACCGTGAGCGAATTGCTTTACCACCAGATACGATCGTGCGAGTGACTTTAGAATCAGTCGGTGCGCCGATGGAAGTGCTTGCAGAACAAACGATCGAGACGCAGGGCAGACAGGTTCCGATTCCATTTTCGCTGACTTATGATGCTGCAAATCTTCAAGAAGAGGCTTCCTACGTCATTCGCGCTCAGATTTTAGTAGATCAACAGCTTCGATTTTCCGGAGAAGCAACTTATCCAACTGTGCAGAAACCTGCGAAAGTCGAGGTGATTGTGCGATCGATTACTCCGCCCGATCGTATTCAAGCTTGCCGTAGTCGAGCTTAATCACTCGATCGCTAAACTGAAAATAATGATCATCATGGCTGATCACCCACACGGTCTTGCCTTGATGCTTGAGCTTGGGCAAAAACTCGGTATAGAACAATTCTCGGAAGATCGGATCTTGATCCGAAGCCCATTCATCAAATAAGTAGATGGGTCGATCTTCAAGGTAAGCCGTTAGTAAAGCAAGTCGCTTGCGTTGACCTTGAGAGAGTTCTGTTGTGGATAATGCTCCATTTTTGATCTGCACCTTATGCTCAAGCTGCAATTGCTGAAGATAGGTCTGTGCATCCTCATCAGAAGCCTCTAACCCTAGTAAACGATCGAATAAGTAAAAGTCAGCAAACACGGTCGAAAAATGCTGTCGATACCATTCGCGATTGCTATCTGTAATCGGTTCGCCATCGAGTAAAATTTTCCCCGTTTCTGGAGCATAGAGTCCGGTTAAAAGCTTTGCTAGCGTAGATTTTCCACTGCCATTCCCGCCGACAATGAAGACAATCTCACCCGCATTCAACGTTAAATCGATCGCCCCTAAAGTAAACTGCGTATCTTCCGATTGATAATAACGGTGTGTCACCTGGTGCAATTCTAATTTTTTCCAGTCGAGAACGGCGCTGGGAACAGGAGTAGACTCAGCGCGTTGCTTCAATGACAATCCCAGCATCTCAATCTTTTGCAATGACACACTCGCCTGACTCAAGATCGGCAATTTCAGCACCATCTTATCTAGCGGCAACATTAGATAAGTAAAGGTCAAAACATAGCCCGATAAGGTTTCAGGCGGAATCGACACGAGGCTAGGCAACGTAAACAGCACAAAGCCGATCGCAAAAAAGAAAATTAGCTTTCCCCAACTTCCTGCTGACGCAAAGAGTACCAAAGCATGAATGTTATGCCGCCGAAATGAAGCCGAAGCTGTCTCTAACTCATCGCGCAGAAATACCTGACGACGTGGGTAATGCAGCTTCATTTCCTTAATCCCATCCGTAATCGATCGAAAATGTCGAAACAATACATCTTGATCTTCTCGAGCAAACACCATGCGCCGCCGTGCCTGGCTCAGCATCCATTGACAAGTGACGAAGGCAAAGAAAAACAATCCCATCACCAAGGCAAACACCACCCAAGACAATGAGCCAATATAGGCAAAACAGCCTACAACCGTCGCCAAGTCAATACACAAAAACGGAAACGAAGACACTGCGGTAGCAACCGCCTGCACATCCTCGGTGAGAGTTGCCATCATTCGCGCATTGCCAAGCTGCTCTAAATGTCGCAACTCCGACGACAAAATCTGTCGGCTCAACTGCAATCTCAGTTTAAACACGGCATCCTGCGCCAACTGAATCAGCACCACCTGCGAAATCACACTGGTAATCAGCGACAAAACCGCCAATCCCACAAATGCCCAGGCAATCTGAGAAACCGCGCCATACCCCAATGCCCGACTAATCAATGCAATCAACCCTGCACTACTGATCCCACTCAAAAACCCCGTCAAAATCGCGATCGACACCAATTTACGAGACGAGCGGAACAAGAAAAAAATCAGTTGCATAGCAGGAGTTAAAAGGGTTCTGATGAAGGAGACACAAATTTGGGCAGTGTAGATTCAGCGAGTTTATGAACGATTGCCCCTGTGATGAAACATGTGATGAAACACTCTACACCGACTTCTCGATCGCAACTGCACGTTCCCGTTTTCACCCCCGGAAACGTGCAGACAATTCAGCTCGAATCGACACTCAAAGATTTGCCTCTGTATGATTTTGCGGCAGAGTTGGACACTTTGGGAACTGAGGTCGCTCAAATCTTTGAGCAGCATCCGTTACTCTCAGGTGTAATCTTGACAGAGCAAGGGCGTTTCGTCAGTATGATTCCTCGCCATCGCTTGTTGGAATATTTGCTGCGTCCCTACGGAACCGAACTGTTTTTGGAGAAGCCGCTGCGAATTTTGTATAGCTACGATCGCATAACACCTCTAATTTTGAATGCGGAGACTGCGATCGTCAGCGGGGCACAACAAGCCTTGCGTCGTCCCTTTGAACGCCTCGGCGACCCGATCGTGGTGCGGTTTGAATCCGATCGCTATCGAATTCTCGATCCCCATGAACTGAATATTGCATATTGGCAATTGCGCGGCATTGAAACTCAAGTCCGACTCGAACGGCTACAACTTCAAATGCTTCAAAGCGAGAAAATGGCAAGTTTAGGGCGCTTAGTTGATGGCGTTTCGCATGAGATTCTCGATCCGGTCAGTTTCATCTGGGGAAATCTCAGCCACATTGCTGAATACAGCCGCAGCTTGCTCGAAATCATCAACGTCTACGAGAAATGTATTACGAATGTCCCGCAAAAAGTCACCGATCTCAAAGACGAGATCGAGTTTGACTATATTCGCGAAGATCTGCCCAAAACGCTAGACAGCATTAAAACTGGAGCCGAACGTCTCTCTCGTCTCGCAAATAGCTTGCAAAACTTCTGTCACATTGATGAAGTCTATCCGCGTCCCGCAAATCTACATGACTGTCTCAATTCGATTTTGCTGCTGCTCAAAAGCCGCGTGTCTAGCGACATTCAAATCGTAAAAAATTACGGGCATTTACCGCCTGTGTCCTGCTTTATCAGCCAGTTGAGTCAGGTTTTCATGAATATTCTCAATCGATCGATTGATACCCTGCTGAATCAAGCCGCCTATCAACAGCAAAATCCCCAACTCGAAGCGCACGACATTCCTAAAATTACAATCTCGACAGAAGTTTGCTCGATCGATGGATCAGGACAGCGCTGGGTGGCAATTCAGATTGCCGACAATGCAACCGAGATGTCCGCCGAAACAGAAACTCAACTGATGCAAGCCTTTTCGACCGAGTTTGCCAAAGAAACCAGCCTTGCAACCAGTTATCGAATCGTGACAACCAGACATAGTGGCAAATTCCGCGTGTATTGCGAAATTGATCCCCACTCCCGTGGAACTGTATTTGAAATCTTGCTGCCTTTGAACTAAAAAAAACTTTACAAAAATTCGGAAAGTGTTACATTAGCGCTGTAGGAAAGGAAGAATAGAGTCGATAGTCAGAAATGATTCGACTCTATCGACAGCAAATCGGCGAACCTCACCGTATTTAGGAAAAGATCTATGTCGCTCACTGGACTGATTCAAGGCGTAAACTCGTTTCACAGCCATTATTTCAACGATCACCGAGAACTGTTTGAGCGGCTTTCTGGAGGGCAATCGCCAGATGTGTTGTTTATTACTTGCTCTGATTCGCGCATTGATCCCTGCTTGATCACGCAGGCTCAACCCGGCGAACTCTTTGTGATGCGAAATGTGGGCAATATTATTCCGTCTTATGGTGCGGCAAGTAGTGCTGAGGCGGCAGGAATCGAATATGCCGTTCAAGCGTTAGGAATTAAAGATATTATTATCTGCGGACATTCGCATTGTGGTGCGATGAAAGGGTTGCTGCAAATTGGCACACTTGCCGAGCAAATGCCTGCGGTCTACGATTGGCTGAAGCGACATGGAGAAGCAACCCGACGAGTGGTGCAAGATAACTATGCAGGCACAGAACCTGAGAAGTTATTAAAAATCGCGATCGAGCAAAACGTCCTCACCCAAATCGAAAATCTTGAGACCTATCCTGCGATTCGTTCCAAGCTTCATGCAGGTAAGCTAAACCTCCATGCGTGGATGTACGAAATCGAGACGGGAACAGTCTTTGCCTTCAATGCAGAACAGCGCTGTTTCATGCTGATGGAAAAGCGATCGTTCCCCGTCCCCGATCCGTTAATCAGCTATCTTGCAAGCTAATCGCGATATGAGATTTGCCATTGGAGCGTGAAGTCTTGAGCTTTAACGGGTCAGATTCGTCGTTCCTGCCGCAATTCCCATCATCCGCTCATAAACAGATTGAGTCGGTGCGATCCACACCCGTCCTGTTCCCCGGAATGTTTGGAGCAATCCTTCACCGCTTGTCATCGCCCCGACGAGTGTTTTCGAGGCTTTCTCCACGCTGAACTGAACGCCACTCGTGCGCAACAAGGCAAACGAACCATCGACTTGCAGCGTTTCATCCTGCAAAGTTAGTTCCATGACCTCACTTAAGGGCACAGGAATCCGAAATACGACAATTCCCGTCCCCGTCACTTTCGTCTGGTAGCGACCTTCTCCGCCTGCAACTCGCGCACTAAAGCTCTCAACCTTATGCGCTCCCACTTGCACAGAATTTTCACTACAGCAGAACAAGCCCTGATCTGCATAGAGCGTTTGTTTATTTAACTGCATGAACCAGTAATGTCCAAAGGTCGGTTCTAAATAAATCTCACCGGTGCCACTGTACAGGGGTTTAAACATTGCTTCACCCGTTCGAGCCGCTGCCAGCGCACCTTTGACTAATCCACCAACGCCTTCTCCCATTCCGGTTGAGCTTTCCATCTCAATCCGACCTTTACTAAATTGCAAGGCACCCGGTTCTGTACGAATCCCATCTTTCTCCAATCGAATCCGCAACTGACGCAACCGCACTCCTGCTTTATTCAAAATGTGCAGTTGTTCCGCGATCGCGATCGTTTCGCTGCCTGCAAGCGGTTGATATTCCAACAATTCAAAAGTAGTGCCGCCACGAGTCACAGAATGAACAATCTGAAATGGTAAATTATTTTCAGCCGTAGTCATAATCAAGCCTCTCAATTCTTTTGACTTAGATTAAAGATGCCCTCTAATCGCTTCGCAATGCTGCGATCGGATCAAGTCGAGCTGCGTTTCTTGCGGGGATCACTCCTGCAATCAATCCAACGACTAATGCTAAAGTCAATCCTGCCGTAATTGCGGCTCCCGAAATAATAAAGGGGAAGCTAAATACGGTCGAAGCAGCAAGGGCTAATCCTAAACCAACCGTAACTCCAACGGCTCCACCTAAGAGCGATACTAAAATTGCTTCAGTTAAAAATTGATTCAGAACGGCACTATTTGTTGCTCCAATTGCTTTTCTAACTCCAATTTCGCGAGTGCGTTCGACTACTGACACCAACATAATATTAGCAATCCCAATTCCGCCGACGATCAGAGAAATTCCCGCGATCGCGCTAACGAGAACGGTAAACAATCCCACAACACTACTAAAGGTATTGATAATATCGACCTGATTACTAATGCGAAAATCATCCGGTTTTGGGGGATAGATATTATGCCGAATTCTTAGTAAATTCGTCACCTGAAACTGAGCCGCCTCAAGCTGCTCTGGGTCTTTTGCCTTCACCCAAAATCCGCTAATCGCCCGCCCATTGAGTGAGTTATTTCCGACAATTCGGGCTGACATATTGGTCAAGGGAATATAAACGCGATCGTCTTGATCCATTCCCCCGACAGATCCCTTCGACTCTGCCACACCCAGCACGGTATAGCGCCCGTTTTGAATCCGAATATTTGCGCCGATCGCATTCTCGTCGGGTGCGAATAAGTTATCTCGCACTGCACTTCCTAGTACAACGACCGAATTCGCATTCGACAGATCATCCTGGGTAAAAAACACGCCTTCTTTTGGCTGAATCTCTTTGACCTCAGAGTAGTTTAGATCCACTCCCAAAATCGAAGTCGAAGTATTCTTTTCACCATAGACAACCTGCCCACCCCGTTGCAAAAAAGCAGTGACTCCTTCTGCTGCGGGAACTTGCCTGCTTACTGCTTGAGCATCTTCTAATGTCAAGGTACTTGCTGATCCTGACCCTTGACTAATCCCACCCGATCGCGCAACGCCGGAGAGAACGAGCATTACATTTGTTCCTAATGCCTGAATTTGCTGCTCCGTTGCTTTTTGCACCCCTTGCCCAACGGATGTCACAGTAATCACTGAAGCGATGCCAATAATCACGCCGAGCATCGTCAAACTGGTTCTTAGTCGATTGCTCCAAAGGGCTTCCACTGCCATAGTAAAAATCTCTAGCAGTGGGACTTGTCTGACTTGAAGTTTTCCCATGATGCTAAGCTCCTCCTCGTCTACTACCACCTTGCGATCCCCCACCCGGAAGAATAGAGGGGGTTCTTGATGGCGGTCGCTCACCCTGCGGAAAACTGAGTAAAACTCGATCGCCTTCTTTCAAGCCCGATTCGACCACGGTTTTATCTTCGATCGTGGCTCCGGTTGTAATCTTTTGAAATTGGGGTCTGCCCTGTCCTGCTAGTAAAACGCCTGTCCCTTCGGCTCGACGCACAATCGCAACGGTTGGTACGACTAAAGCATTTTCCAATTTACCTACGTTGAATTTCACACTAACATTCATCCCGGCTTGCAGAGAGTTCTCGCGATCGTTAATCGCAGATTTCACCTCAAAATTTGTCACATTCTGATCCACAGTTGATTGATTTGCAACCTGAACGACGTTGCCCGTAAAAGACTTGCCTGGAAACGCATCTGCCTCGATCGTCACCGACTGTCCCACTTTGATTCTAGAAATGCTCGTCTCAGGTACTTTCGCCACAATCTGATTGGTTGCAGCTAAAGACAGAATCGAAGAAGAAGTCGCAGAACTGACCGCACTACTCGAAGTCGTCGGAGTCACAAATGAACCCGGATCTGCAAACTTGCGAGTAATCACCCCCCGAAAAGGAGCGCGAATAATCGTGTCATTGATCTGAGTTTGAACTGTTTTTAACTGTCCTTGCGCATTCATCAACTGAGCGCGAGCCGCATCAATGTCTTGCGATCGCGATCCTTCTTTTTGCAAGCTGAGTGCCTGCTTTAATTGTTCGACTTGAGCGCGGGCTGCTTCGATCTCTTCCGGTCGCGTTCCGGTTTGTTGTAAGTTGGTGACTTGTTTTGCTTGCTCGACTTGGGCACGAGCAGTAGCGAGTGCAGTTCGAGAGGTGTCAAACTCCCGCTGAGACAATGCTCCTGAGCCAAACAAGCGTTGATTCTGGTTAAAGTTCGATTCAGCCTGTTGTAAATTTGCCTCGGCGGCGGCTAACTGCGATCGTGATTGCGCAATTTCCTGGGGACGATTGCCCGCGATTAACTGATCTAGATTTGCTTGAGCCGCTGCAAGTTGGGCTTCGGCTTGAGCAATTTCTTGAGGACGATTGCCTGCTTCGAGCTTTTCTACATTGGCTTGAGCGGTTGCAACCTGCGCCTGCGCCTGCATCAGTTGTCCTTGTAAGTTCGAGTCATCCATATAAGCCAGGATCTGTCCTGCTTCGACTCGATCGCCTTCTTTGACGAGCAGTTGTCTGAGTACGCCTGAACTTTTTGGACTGACATTCACCGATTGAGCAGGCTGAACGGTGCCATTTGCAGAAATGGTCAGGGCTGTATCTGTTCGATCGACCGTAACCGTTTGGATTCTGCGCCGCGATTCTTGCCGTTGAGAGGCAGTGTACTGCTGATATCCAAAGTATCCGCCCACTCCTAACAGCCCAGCAACTCCTAGCCAAATTAGCCATTTCGGAATTTTGGGTCGATCTTTAATCCATGTTTTCACGATGTCCATCCCCAGTTATCTTTTCACAGTCTAGTGAATCGAAATGAAGTTTAGACCGCACGATCGTGAAAAACGTTCAAAAATCAGCTTCTTCTGCCGAGAGAAACTGGAGTTTTAGTATCCGAGTCGTCTGGGGTGTAGTAGCGCTGATACTGATAGTAGTAGTTGATGGTGTAACTCTTCAGACCGTTGGCGACAATCCCTAAGGTCGGAGCCGTGGCTGTGTTATTGAGATCGTCTAAGACTCGGATCAAACTGCCGCGATCGGTCTTACCAAGTCCGACGACAAGCAGCAATCCATCTGTATGCGCGGAAACTAGTTTTGCATCCGCAAAGGCAATCAGCGGAGGCGCATCAAAAATGACGAGATCAAAGTGTTGCTTGAACTGTTCTGCAAACTGGCGCATCCGATTCGATCCGAGCAATCGCCCTGGGGCTGGAGGAGTCGGTCCTGCGGGGAGAATGAATAGATTCTTATCCTGTGGAGATTCTTGAATCAAATCCATCACATCCACATCTGAAGTAATCGCTGTACTCAGCCCCCGTAAATTTGGAATCCCAAACCAACGATGAACCTGAGGACGACGAAGATCCGTATCCACAATCAAGACTTTTCGCCCCATCGTGACCGCTGCCCAAGCTAAATGCGAAGAAATAGTAGATTTGCCATCGGCTGGACTAGTCGAGCTAATCGTCAGCGATCGAATTGGACTATCTGAACTGAGCAGGCGAATATTAGCATCCAGTGAATAGAAGGCTTCTAAGAAAGTCGTATGATAGCGCTTGGATTTCTGCGCTTTTGCACTCAGATCACTCGGCAAGTCATCTTCGAGTCGTCCGACATTCATCAGACTGGAGTCTCGATTGAGTTCTAAGTTGTAGGGAATCATGCCCAGGCATGGGAGATTCGTATCTTTGAGTTCTTCGACGGTATGGAACACACGATCGAATTGCTCTGCGAGTAGGGCGGCGGCGACACCAATAATTACACTGGCTAGCGCTCCTAATAATAGGAGAAGTAACGGGCTAACCTTCGTTTTGATATTGCGTTCGTCAAGCTTGGAGATCATTTCCCAGGGGTTTGCTTGTCGAGCAGATTCAAGCTGTAAATTCTCGCGGGCAGTGATCAGGCGGGTTAAGCTTGCTGCTGCGATTTGTAGATTCCGCTGAATCTGACCATATTGACGAGCGACCCCAGCGAGTTGCTGTGTTTCTTGCTTAATTTCCTCGGCTGCTTGAGCAAGTGCTTGCTCTTGAGTGGCTAGAACTTCTACATCATTTGCTGTTTCGATAAATTGTTTGGTCAAGTCACGTGCGACCGTTCCTTGATACTTCACACCGTTAGATCCTTCGATGGTAAGTCCTACTCCCATGATTTTTTCTGCTTCTTCTCGCAGGAGCGGAAGCAGGTTTTCTCTTTGATCGCGCAGAGATTCAATCTGAGGTGTCCCTTCACGGAACCGAGCAGATTCGACTGCAATTTTGCTATCGACTTCTCGCAGTTTTCCAAGTAAGTTCTGGTAGGTGGGCGATTCGCTGAGCGTTGCGCTATTTAATGCCTGTGCAGGCTGTGTCCCAATTTGCTGCTGTAAATTCTCCAGCAAGGTGACGGATGCTGCGAGTTTGACCTGATTCGATTCGCGATCGGTTGCGATTTCTTTCACTTTTTCAGATAAGACTTTTGCCGATTCTTGAGGATCGATTAGATTGTTTTGTCGCCGAAAGTTCTCCATCATCACTTCTAGCGTGGTCACTTCCTGACGCTGGCGCTGAATCTGCTGATCGACAAATTCGATTCCACGATTCAAGTTATTTTGCCGATCGTTGACACTGTACTTCAAATAAGCTTCGGAGAGCTTACTCAAAACGAACTTAATCTCTTCTTGATCGCGAGATTGATAGGTGAAGTCTAGAATCTTAGAATCTTTGGGACGAGAAACCTTCAATCGCTTCATCAGCGTCTCGTAGTCAATCTCTGGATATCGTTCCTGAATTTTGGTAATGACTGGATCTAAGAGCGTTTCACTCTTGAGAACTTCCATTTGACTGATGTAATCCAGTCCGTCCCCTTTATCGAACCGCTGTGCCAGGGGTTTGAGCGTTTGCAGGGTATCTGAAGTCAAACTCTCTGCCAAGCGACTTCCTGTGGTCACAGGTTCGACCAGTAGCCGAAAAGTTCCACCATATTCAGGGGGGCGGGTTAGGATTGCCGCAGAGATTCCCATTGTAGAAATGGCAGTTGTCCCGGCTAGAATTGCTGCCCGTCGTCGCAGAACCGTCAGGATTTGGCGCAGTGATAGCTCATCTTTATCGTCACTGTCATCGGCTTTGCTCATCTGAATTGGGTGATGACCGTTGCCGTTGCGGTGACTGTCGTACCGCCCATTTTGACTCAATGACGAGTTCGGTTGAGTTGGATCAAAAACCATCGCATTATTCCTGGCTATTAACGACTTGCTTCTTCCGTCACCCCGGCTTCTTTAAGAGGCAGAACTAGGGCTTGCTGCACTTCCTAACTTCGACTACTTATTTGAATATCGCCAAACCCGATCGAGATAGACTTCTGATTTAGGATACTACTCGATCGAAGTGAGGATGACTCGCCTCTCTAATTCTTCCAATTATTGTCTGTCCTTCTGACGAAAAGTGCCATCCAGAACGCTACTCAATAAATTAGTTCATCTGTATTAAGCGTAGATACGTAAGGCATGATGGTGTGGCTCGGTATTTCTCGCATGAGTCTGGTATGGCAGTTCTAAATCAGTCGTAAATTGCAGCCTTGAGTGCTTTGCAGTTCCCTTGAGGAGCGTGCCCCCTAGCCCCCAAGTTTGGGAGGACAAGATTCTTAGCTTCCAGGATGGAATGGGGCTGAAACCGGAGGAAATGACGGAAGAAGTGGTTGATTCTTTCGTTATAAGTGTGAGATATTCCTTTAGGAGGAGGCAGAATTTTTAAATTTAAAGCGTGAACCTGATTTTCTGTCTACTGCTTCTCTAAGTTTCTGAGTCAAGAGATATTCTGCTGAGTAAGTTTCGGGTTCAACCATGATCAATCAAGCTTTTCAAGGAGCCAGAATCCTTTTAGTGGATGATGACCCCAGTTGTACTGCTTTGCTGACGGAGTTTTTTGAGATTCAAGGCTACGAGATTGAGGTAGCCGAAAATGGAGAAAAAGCGATCGAGGTTCTCTCTGAAGATCCCCCGGATCTGATTGTCACGGATGTGATTATGCCGAGAATGGACGGATTTGCGTTGCTTGAAGAAGTGCGGAGCAATATAGAGACGAATTGGATTCCGTTGATCTTTCTGACGGCGAAGAGTTTGAGTAACGATCGCATTCAAGCACTTAGTTCGGGCGCGAATGCTTATATTGTGAAACCGTTTCGCTTAAATGAGCTATCTGCACAAGTTGAATCTTTACTTTGCTCTTCTCACCATTTACGCCAGAATACACTCAAGCAAGCGGAGCAGCGAATTCAAGTTCCTACGGGGATTAAACTCACGAATGCAGAGCTATCGGTTGCGAAGCTTGTAGCAAAAGGACTTTCAAATCTTGAGATCTCACAACAACTGGTGACCAGTAAGCGCACGGTCGAGAGCCATATTAGTCATATGTTGCGTAAAACTGAGTTGAGTAATCGGACTGAGCTATCTCGCTGGATTTTAGAAAATGGCTTGGCTTGAAAGATGAGGGATGTGATTACTAATGAGAGTCCAGAATCAGCCTTCTAGCTGCGTTCTTATCTCACCCGCGCGTCAACGGCGGGCTAATGGAGGAAACCCCGCTAAACCGGGCTAAGGTTTCCAGTCCCCTTTAGGGGAGTTGCAGCAATAGCCCGCTGTTGACGCGCGGGTGGACATCAGCGTAGAAGTGGGATGTCATTTAAGCGCAAGTCCCTTAGTGAACGGTTGCTCCATTCGCTTTGACAGCATTCACAGCCAGATCGCTTGCTAAGTACTTATAGTCCGGTTGAGATGGGCGACGTTTCTCCCAGTCTAGAGTCGATTTGACGATCGTATCGAGGTCGTCGTATTGGGGTGTCCAGTCTAAGGTGGCGCGAATTCGATCGACACAAGCGGTTACACAAGCTGGATCACCGATTCGGCGATCGGTTTCAACCACTGGAAAATCAACGCCTGAGATTGCTTTGACTCGCTCTACGACTTGACGAACGCTATATCCGCGTCCATAACCACAGTTTAGCGTCTGGCTTTCTCCACCTTGCTCAAGGTAGCGTAACGCCGCTAAATGAGCAGATGCCAGATCTTCAACATGGATATAGTCGCGGATTGCAGTGCCATCAGGGGTGTCAAAATCAGTTCCAAAGATTTTCAGACAGGGTTTGCGCTTTAGTGCTGTATCACAGGCAGCACGGATTAAATGTTCTGCTCGCTCCGCATTTTGTCCTAACTGACCGGACGAGTCAGCCCCTGCCACATTGAAATAGCGCAAAATCACCGATCGCATCGATGAAACTGATCCCGCATCTCGAATCAGCCATTCGCTCATTAACTTCGATCGACCATAGGGATTAATGGGCAATGTAGTCGCTTGCTCGGTGACAGGAACAATCTCTGGTTCACCATAGACTGCGGCAGTACTTGAGAAAATAAAGTGCTGTATCTTAGCAACCGCACAACAGCGTAAAAGATTTAAGGTATTGCGCGTATTGTTTGTGTAGTAATCGAGCGGACGAATCACAGACTCTGGAACAACTAGACTCGCGGCAAAGTGAAGGACGGCACTAAACTGATACTGAGCAAAGAGTTGATAGAGTCGATCTTGATCTGCGAGATCTCCTCGAATCAGTTCTCCATATAGCACGGCATCCGCAGAGCCTGTTGAGCAATTGTCGTAGACGACAACTTGGTATCCTGCTTCGCCCAACTGCTTCACAACATGTGAGCCGATATAGCCTGCCCCACCTGTGACCAAAACGGTTTTTTCTTGCATGATGACTATCTTCCTTTGCCGAGTAGCACCACACGGATTGTTTTAAATACGATCGCGATGTCGAGCCAAATTGAGTAGTTTTTGATGTAGTACAGGTCGTATGAAAGCTTTTCGTAGGCATCTTCTACAGAGGCTCCGTAGGGATACATGACCTGTGCCCAGCCTGTGATTCCCGGTTTGACTAAGTAGCGCACAGCATAATAGGGAATGTCTTGTTCGAGTTTGGCATCAAACTCTGGGCGTTCGGGACGTGGACCGATTAGGCTCATATCGCCTTGAAGCACGTTCCAAAATTGGGGCAGTTCATCAAGTCGGGTAAGTCTGAGCCAATAGCCGATGCGAGTAATGCGGGGGTCGCGTTCACTGGCCCACTGTGCGCCAAATTTTTCGGCATCTTGACGCATCGATCGAAACTTGTAAACTTTGAAAGGATGGCGATTTAAGCCTGTCCGCAATTGACTGTAGAAAACAGGACCCGGATCATCAATCTTGATGACGATCGCAACGAGCAACATAATTGGGGCGAGAGCAATCAACAGTAGCCCTGAAACCAATACATCAAACAGTCGCTTAAATCGAGAGCTAATGCCATCTGGCAACAAATTGAACCCATTACTAAAGACGAACCAATCGTCTTGAAGCAGATCGGCTGGCAGCTTATACCACAATGCTTCGTAAAAATCTGGCAGCCTTAATACTGGAATTCCTTGCAATCGAATCTGCATCAACTGTCGCACTTGTGCTTCGGTTAAATCTAGATCAGCCGACAGTAAAACTCCTGACCAGAGCCGTGAACCCCAGTCTGGCAATTCTTCCGATCGCATGACTCGCCGCAGCCCCATCTGTGAGAACTTACTAAAGGCTTCAGGCTGTTCTGTCAGGACGACGAATTTTTTCAGCGAACTTTTGTCGATCGCGGATTGTACAAACTGAAGTGCATTTTGATCTAATCCTAAAATCAACCAATTTCGCTGCTCCGTATGCGATCGTAGCCATGAAGCGGCAACTAATCGGAGAAAGACTGCCCAGACTGTGAATAGACTAAACCCTACCAGCCAAACGCCTCGATTTAGCATCAGATTGCCGCCTCGATAGCCTGACAGATAAATAATGCTGGCAATCAATCCGATAAATCCAATGCCCCCAATCAAAATTCTCAAGGGGGCACGCAGTCCAACGACTTGAGTATCCGGGCGATAGGCTTCTGAAAGATAAAGCGCTGCCAATACCAACCCAGAAAATAGATAGGTCAGCGGATCATTCCAAGGAACGAATCGCTCGTATCGTAACCAAGATGCGATCTGCCAACAGGTGGCAAGTCCGATCAAATCTCCTAACAGCAAGAGAATTGCGAGATATCGGGTAGTGATAACAGGTTGAGCCTTTGTGGCGGGCTTGAATGAGGCTGTAGTACTCATTGATCTATATCCTCGCGCAGGTGAGAGCGAACGATGTCAAAAGCTAGGCATGAGAAGCCAATGATTTTGTCTTAGGTGGATAATAGGTCGCATTTCAAGTCGCTACTAGTCGTTGGAGTACCGAAACTTCTGATGCGCAAATTTTGCAACTATCTACGTATTTGTCTTTAAAGGATGACGCGATCGAAATCGTGATTTGAAATAGAGTTGCGCGAAATACGGATATGCCGATTTCGTGTATCAAAAAGACGACGAGAGATACCGAAAATACGACCGTTTCTCCAAACGCTTATTCCTAAAGGGATTTAGGAAAGGGCATAATGCTTAATATTCGTGTAGGTAAGACATACGGAGATTTTCACGCAAGAAACGGGTCACGTGAACACAAAGTTTTGATGAAGATACGGTGATAACACTTCCGAATACGGATCTAACAGTTTTATTTGTGATAAAAGATAACGTGTGGGATTTAACCTTCTCACAATAAATTTAGACGACGAGCGATGGTGCATCTCTAAAACGGAAGCGATGTTGCTTGATATCCATGCCAATCTCTGGTGTGTTTTGCGGTTTCCATCCGGGGCTGCAATATTTTGAGTGTTAATAGCAGCATCGTCTTGAGAACAAGAAGCACCAACACTCAGTTTTTTAACTGAGGTTTGATCACCCGGTGCATCCATTAGCGCTGTAGGTTCTTTGACTTACTCAAATTAATGGGTTTAAAGCAATTGCCCTT
>JALOOO010000328.1 GCA_025454375.1 Leptolyngbya sp. Prado105
GAAGCCCCATAATCCTGTAGAAGTAAGCAGATTTTAGACAAGCGGAAAAAGCCTTCAAAAGCAGACCCAGCCTGCCTTCTAAATTTTTGGATAAGTCTATGGATCTAATCTTTTTTTCGAGTTCATCTAGTTCCTCGGCTGAAATCAGATCCATCTTATTCAGCAAAATCACATCCGCAAATGCAATTTGTTCCTGCGCTTCGTCTGCGTCCCAATGCTGTGCAATGTGTTTCGCATCCACAACAGTTACCACTGCATCTAAACTCGTCAGCGTCTGTACATCCTCGTCCATAAAGAAGGTTTGGATCACTGGAGCGGGATCAGCGAGTCCGGTAGTTTCAATCACAATGTGATCAAAGCGATCGCGCCGCTTCATCAAATTGCCGATCATCCGAATCAAATCGCCGCGCACCGTACAGCAGATACAGCCGTTATTCATCTCGAAGATTTCTTCATCCGTATCGACCACAAGCTGATTGTCGATGCCGACTTCGCCAAACTCATTCACAATCACCGCCACTTTTTTCCCATGTTCGTGGGTCAGAATGCGATTGAGTAGGGTTGTTTTCCCTGCGCCCAGATAGCCTGTCAAAACGGTAACGGGGACTGCTTCTTTGATGCCAGCAACCATCGGAAAAGTCCTGTTTTCAGAATGATAATGATTATCAATCTTATAGAAAAGCGATCGGGATCAACAAGCGGGCTTATTGAATCGCAACAAAGCAAGAGCAACACCGCGATCGCAATTCTTCTTCAAGGTTGCGTCCAGAACGAGTTCATCACTGTTTAACTGCGTTTCCTGCACCATGCGGCGTAAGGTAGCAGTGCGCCGCTTGCGTCGCGGGCATTGAGTCAGATGCAAAACGGGTTCAGCCGAATTTTCAGCAGACATCGTGGATTAATAATGTGAGAACGATTATCATTATGATGTAATTTGAATATGATAATTGTTCTCAAAACTTTGTATGTCTTCTCAACGGATTGATATCGCGATCGTCGGTGCCGGAATGCAAGCTCTAACTCTTGTGACGCATCTCCTCCAGAAGCGTCAAAAATTGTACGATCGCATTACAGTCTTTGATCCGAGTGGGAAATGGATACAACAATGGCAACATCAATTCGCAGCGCAGGAAATTCCACATTTGCGCTCTCCCGTTGTGCATCATCCTGAACCCGATTCGTTTGCACTGAGACGATTTGCCGAATCAAAACCGAATCAGCTCTTCCCACCCTACGATTTGCCTGGAACTGAATTGTACGAGTCGTTTTGTTGGGATGTCATTCAACGGTGGCAGCTTCAGAATCATGTGATGGCAGCAAAAGTCATTCGAGTTGAGCCGCTTCACCGAGGGTTCCGATTAGGATTAGAGGATGGACAGACGGTTTTAGCTCAAAGAGTTGTGATGGCGACGGGCAGCGCGATCGCTCAAGTTCCAGAGTGGGTGAATCAAATTGCAACACCTTACCCTGACGATCGACTCGTTCATTCTCAGGCGATCGATTTAAGATTGCTGAAATTAGCTGGAGAGCGGATTTTGATTGTTGGCGGTGGATTAACGAGCGGACATTTAGCGATTGGCGCAATCAATCGAGGCGCAACAGTGAGTTTAATGTCTCGTCGATCGCTAACTGAAAAACTCTTTGATGCTGACCCAGGCTGGTTAGGTCCGAAATACCTCAAGGGCTTTCATGCTGAGGTGGATTGGTTTGTTCGCTGGCAGATGATTCAACAAGCGCGGAATGGTGGATCTCTAACGCCTGCAATGATGACTCAGCTTCGACGTGCAAAACATAGCAACCGTCTAAACTTCTATCCAGAATGTCAGGTGATTGGTGCAAAATGGCAAGGACAATGCTGGCAAGTCACTTGTGAGGATGGTGAAATTCGAGAGTACGATCGCATTTGGTTAGCGACTGGAACGCGATTTGATATCACTGCTGATCCAGTATTTGCAGATATGCTAAGAGTGCATCCAATTCAAGTGGTGAATGGCTTACCTGTGTTAGATCCTTGTTTGCGGTGGGCAAAGACTGAACTCTTTGTGATGGGTGGACTCGCAGGGCTGCAAGTGGGTCCAACGGCGCGGAATTTATCGGGTGCGAGAATGGCGAGCGATCGCATTGTTCCAGCCTTGATTAAGCCTAGAATGTTGGTAAATCGTAAAAGTGCCTAAGCGCATGGTGACACAATCTCGACAAACTCGCGGACAAACAAGAGTGCTAGAGTTGCTGAAACAACTAAACCACTATGCACTAAAAGTGCATAGGTTCCTGCGTGGGCTGAAAGCCCAAGTCAACTCGTTGCCGCATGGCGCACTGAGTCGTTCATCCTATCCATCTTCGTTCCACTGTCGATCGCATTATCTCCCCTTGGGTTACTGGCTTCGTTGCTGGCAGAAAATGTGTAGCAGCTAAAGCCTTGCACTAAAGTGCATAGTTTCGACTAGCGTGCTGGGACAATGAAGCAACCGATTTCGGCACAATCCCTTTTTGCTGAACTTCGATCCTCAGACCAGCCTTTAGGATTAGCAACAATCTATCGCGCCTTAGAGTCGCTGAAACGAGAAGGCTTAGTCCAAAGTCGATCGACTCCACAGGGAGAAGCACTCTATAGCTATGTTGAGCATCACCAGCACTTTTTAACTTGTTTGCGCTGTGGCACTTCTACGCCGCTAGAAACCTGCCCATTCCGAGAGTTAGAAAAACAATGGCAGCAGGCAAAGACTTTCCAACTGTACTATCATACGCTAGAGCTATTTGGACTGTGCTGGCAGTGCCAAGACTCACCGAATGAAAACTGATACTTCAAAGAAAACTGAGCATTGCGTCTGCGACTTGTTCTGAATACTCCTCATACAGTCCTAGAGTTCCAGGTAAGGTTTGAGCAGTCACGTTTGGCAGTTCGATTAATGCACACATTTCAGCTTTTGAACTTGGAGGAGCTTGCTCTGCGATCAGAACCAGGATTGGAACTCGAACCGAATGAATCAGGTTAAGGAAGGTTTGTCGATCGCTGACGGGATCAAGCTTCCCTGTCACAAATGCTGCGGGTGCAAATCTCGCTCCTGGTCGCTGCGTGATTTCACGTTTACGAGCAATAAACTCAGGAGTCAGGCGCGTTTGATCCACATATACATGGCGACCGTACATCAATCGAAGAAACCAATCCGTTGTATTTGCCTGATAGAGAGCCTGACCGAGTAGGGGCGATCGCACTAATTGACGCACAAAGGATCTCACAGATGAATTCACGCCCATCGTGGGTAACGGTCCACGCCAAGTGGGAGCAATCAACACAAGCTTCGAGCAAGTTTGGGGTTGTTGTGCGAGTTGCAGCGCATAGCCCGCTGCGTGACCTGCCGCTGCGATCGCAATGGGTTGAGAAAACGTATCTTTGACGAAATCTTGGAGTAATTGATGAAATAGTGCTGGGTTGTACTCTAATGCTGGGCGATCTGCTTCGCCAAAGCCCAACCAATCCAGTGTTGTTACCTGATAGCGCTGAGCTAGGCGATTCGCAATGCCTTGAAGCTCAGAGCGGCTTGATACTGTACTGAATGCAGGTAAAAGTAAAACCGGAGAGCCTTGCCCGATCGTGTCATAGGCGATCGAGAAGGTTTGGTTGTTCCAGTGCCAAGCGTAGCGATGAATTGAAGTTGTTAAAGAAACCATGATTGCATTGATTCTGATTCTAACGGTCTGAAACTGGCTCAGTTCTCTGAGTTTATATAACGTTCCTGATCGAACGATCTCGACTCGTAATAAATCATAATGATAATCATTATCATGTTAGACTAATCAAGCTTAGTCAAAATTGAGTGTATGTACCAGGGCATTGTCTTCGTCGCAGGAGCGGCAGGAATCGGTGAGTTCTAGCAATTTCGGGATTATGCGATCGCTGACAACGGGCGATTTTGAAGCGAATGAACTGATAAAATCGCTAAGAGGCAGATTGAAATGACTCCATCTCTTCAACACTCAACGGCTGAAAAATTAGCAGGAGCCGTTTCTATTGCTCAGCAGCCGCACTCATTTCAAAAGCAAGCCCTGCTATCCTTACGATCTGATGTGTTTTGGCAAATTAGAAGTGGCTTTGTGCGATCGCTGACTTGGAATGATCAAGGCGAGGTCGTTACGTTAGGAATTTGGGGTGCGGGTGATATTGTTGGGCAACCTCTATCGCGCTTGGACGCTTACCAGATTGAATGTTTAACCCCAGTTAAGGCGACCGCGCTGTCTTATCCAGCACAATGCTCTCTTAGTGCAATGCAGGCTCATCTTCAGCAGGTGGAAGCGCTGTTAAACATTGCTCATATCAAACGAATTCGCGATCGTCTTCTGGAGCTACTGACTCTACTGGCTCACCGATTCGGGCAGAAAATTGACCAGGGCTATCTGATTCAAGCTCGATTAACGCATCAAGTCATTGCAGAATTACTCGGAACGACTCGCGTGACTGTGACTCGATTGTTCAATGAGCTAGAAAGTCAGGGCATCATCTCCCGTCCATGCAGACATCAAACTTTACTCCTGTCTCCAAAATTTCCTCAAATCTAATATAGAATGATAATCGTTCTCAAAAAATCCTCGTTGGTGAGGATGTCATCCTATGAATTCCACCTCTGACACTGACCTCCAGATTCCTAAGCGCGGGATGACCGTTACAATCATCACCGGATTTTTAGGCAGCGGTAAGACAACTCTGCTCAATCAGATTTTGAAGAACCGCGAGGATCTTAAAGTTGCTGTTCTCGTCAACGAATTCGGAGACATCAACATTGATTCACAGCTACTCGTCTCGCTTGACAAGGA
>JALOOO010000329.1 GCA_025454375.1 Leptolyngbya sp. Prado105
ATCCTCGGTTAGAGCCGAAGCAGAAACGCTATTATGTTACCTAACTTTATATTTATTTACTTTAGAGGTTCAGATCTTGCGTTCTGCCTATCTCCTCGTTACGCATGGAAGTCGGGACATTCGCCCCCAAATCGCGATCGACCAACTGCGCGATCGCATCGAACAACAGATCGCCTTGCCTGTTGGAGCGGCTGTTTTAGAATATGCCTCAACTCCGTTGCACGAGCAGATCGAGGCATTTAGCCAGCAGCACCCAGGCATCTCTCAACTTCACATTGTGCCGCTCTTTTTGCTGCCTGGAGTGCATGTGATGGAAGATATTCCAGAGCAAATTGCGATCGCGCAATCTAATCTGCAAGTCAAGCTTCACGTCATGGCGCATTTGGGCAGTCATGCTGGAATCGGAAAAGTGTTGGCAAAGCGAATCGCTCAAGTTCCCTCAGATGCCAAAATTTTGCTTTCTCATGGCAGTCGTCGTCCGGGTGGAAATGCTGCGATCGAGAAGATTGCGGCTGAAATTGCGGCTGTTTCTGCCTACTGGTCAGTTGCGCCCAAACTCGAAGCCCGCTTGGCGCAATTGAGTCAGCAAAAATGTCAGGATATTGTCATCTTGCCGTACTTTCTCTTTTCTGGCGGAATCACAGATGCGATCGCGCAGACGGTAACAGGACTGGTCGAAGAATATCCCGATTTGTCTCTAAAATTGCTTACCCCGTTTGACTTCTGCGAAGATCTTGTAACTCTGATTATCGAATTCATTTCGCCAGAATTGGAGATGCGATCGGCGCACTCAGCGAGTATTGTGAGATCACTCACTGTTTAGATGTAATAATTTTTCAACGTGCAGTTTGATTATTTTCAGACTGCAATGATTAGACTGAGCAATACATAAGTTTTTGCCCCTTCAAACTTCGCCCCTCACATGGTAGACATAGCAAATTCGACTTGCATTGGTAAAGTGTATTTGGTTGGCGCGGGACCGGGTGATCCCGGTTTGATGACGCTCAAAGGTAAGACTTTATTAGAGTGTGCGGATGTTGTGGTCTACGATGCGCTAGTGAGTGAGCCGATTTTAGCGATGATTAACCCGATCGCTGAAAAGATCGATGCGGGAAAGCGTCGCGGTCGGCATTCGATGGCGCAGTCTGAGATCAATCAGTTGTTAATTGATAAGGCGCGAGAAGTGGCGATCGTGGTGCGCTTAAAAGGAGGCGATCCATTTATTTTCGGTCGGGGCGGCGAGGAGATGACGGACTTGATCGAGGCGGGTATTGCTGTGGAAATGGTTCCTGGCGTGACTTCTGGGATTGCGGCTCCTGCCTATGCGGGCATTCCGCTAACACATCGATCGTATAGTTCATCGGTGACGTTTGTCACAGGACATGAGGAGGCTGGAAAGTATCGTCCGGCGGTAAATTGGAGTGCGATCGCGCAGGGGGCTGAGACGATTGTGATCTATATGGGAGTTCACAGTTTGCCGACGATTATTGAGCAGTTGCATCAAGGGGGACTGAGTTTAGAAACGCCAATTGCAATGGTTCGTTGGGGAACTCGACCGGAGCAAGAGGAGTTGATTGGGACTTTGGCAACGATGCCAACTCAGATGGAAGCGGCAAATTTTGGTGCGCCCGCGATCGCAGTGATTGGCAATGTGGTGAATTTGCATGACATTTTAGCTCAGGCGCGTCCGAAGTTTGTGCTTTAGCTGAGAAGCTTTAAGCCGATCCCGATTAGATGAGTTCTCCTCGACTGCCAAAGAAATGCCGGAGCACACTAAGAATCAATTTTGGAGTATGGCGCTAACGGGATTTGCCAAGCAGGGCGGACGAGTGAGATTTATCGTTCATCACAAGACGGCATCAGCCAACGCTCTACCGTTTGGTGAGGCTGAAACGTTTAAGTCTGAAGTCAAGATATGAGTCATGGCAGGGTTTAGGCTTGAATTCGGGAGCGCACCGATAGAATTTCGTCTGATCGTAGAGGAGAGATTGCAGATTGGGGAACGGTGACGACCTCGATCGATTCGCCCAAAGCATTAAAGACTTCGAGAATGTAGCCTTCTTCAATGCCTTCGGGGTCGGGAACAGTATCGATGAAGGTGGCAGTATCGCCGTTTTTGAGGTTGTATTCAGGAAAGTCTCGATTGAGAGAGACTCGGCTATAGAGGGGAATAGGGGGATTGTTCATCGTTTTGGTTTGAGGGTTACAGTATGGATATTTCCATCCTCAGCACGTTCTATCCATACTGTAACAACTGCGAGGGAGCGAGTGGAGCCGACTAAATCACCTTCAACGCGGTAGTAAGTGCCGTATTTATCTTGGCGGTCTGAGGTTGCATCATAAGTTTGAATCAGAGTGAGAATGGCTTGTTTGAGTTCGTTGGGGTTGTCTTGAGTGAATCTAGCTTGGGCAAGAAATTTTGATTTGTCGTCCTCCTGACGAGGAACTAACAGATATTGGGTGAGCTTGGCATCTGGGATGATAATTGTACCTTGTAGTTTCATTATTCTGTAACGCGGAGTTTGCCGCTCATCAGTTGAGGCAGAAGTACATCGCGAATTCTGGCTAGGGTTCCGATTTGAGCATAGTTAGTGCTGCAATTCTTCTGCGACGATCGCGACTAATTTTTTTGCGGCTCCGGGTTCTCCTCGAACTTGACGTAGGCGATCGCGCATGGCTTCGAGCTTTTCTGGATGATCGAGATAGTCGATCATGAATGCTGCGACTTCTTTAGGGTCAAGATGTCCGACCAGTTCTGGAACAATCATCTCTTTTGCCCAAATGTTGGGCCACGCGAGTAACCCTAATCGCTTCAGCATTGCAGCGTTAATTCGTTTTGCCAGCCAAGATCCAACACCCGGAAGATTGACTAACAATCCAGGAATCCCATCCCAGGCTCGCATCGCATCAAGTTGCTGCGTCGGAAGCACAACCACCATCGGAACCGCGAGAGAACCTAGCTCAGCCGTGTTTGCGCCAACTGTCGTTAAACACAATTGACATTGAGAAAGTAACTCATAGACCGGGACGCGCTCAGTTTGAGATTGCCAAAGCTCGATCGACAGCCCATTCTGCGTTTCTAATCGATTGCCAACCCGCTTTGCAGAGACATTTCCCATTAAAGGCAAAATTGGATTCTGTTCTGGATCAGCATACTGTGCTAGATTCGCCAGATCCAAAGTCGGTGCAACGGGAATCACAAATCGCGTTTGAGGACGATCGCGTTTAATCTGATCTGCGATCGCAATCATTAATGGAACGCCCTGCGTCAATTTGGCAGGCTTCGAGCCGGGTAGCACACCAATCAATTCTTCAGTAGAACTTGCCCCCTGCTGAGTCTGAACTTCTGCCATCAGATCGCCGACGACTTGCATTTTGTGTGCAAACTGAGCAGGAGCGCGATCCAGGATGTCCGATCGCATGACTCCGAAGCGATCGATCCAGCGATGCCAGCGTGCCTCCCATTCGGCATAAATCACAGTGCGATATCCCAAACGTTTGCCAATGACAACCGGAAAGAACTGATCGCCTCCCAGAAAAATCACCACACCGCGATCGTGCCAATCCCAGTTTTCTACTGTCTTTCCCCAAAGCAGAAACGGGAAAAAATGCTCTGCGGCTTGGACTCGATCGACTTCTGGGTAGCTCAGCGCAATCTCTACTTCCTGTCCACTCGCATTTGGGCAAGGAGAAAGGATGACTGAAATTCTTGGCTCGTGACCCATCTGAGTCCGCAATTCTCGCACCACTGGCTTCACCCAAGTTGCTAACTCCCCCGGCGCATTCGACAAAATTAAGAGATCAACAGCCATAGAAAAAAATCAAAAGAACAAAATTAACGACGTACAGAATTGAGAAATAGCTTAAATAAATTCACAAATTTGTCGATCCATTGCGAGAAGCCAGTATCGTTTTGTATGGGAGATGCCATTCTCTCAATTTGTCTCAGCTATTTTGAAACACTGCGATGTCACAACCGACGATCGAATCTATCCTACAAGAAGACCGCCTCTTTCCCCCGACGGCTAAGTTTTCTGGGCAAGCTCGGATTAAAAGCTTAGAAGCATATCAGGCACTTTACGATCGCGCGAAAGCCGATCCGTTGAAATTCTGGTCAGACCTGGCAGAACAAGAACTACACTGGTTCCAAAAATGGGATGCTGTTCTCGACTGGAACAATCCTCCCTTTGCAAAATGGTTTACAAACGGCAAAATTAACCTTTCTTACAATTGCCTTGATCGCCATTTAGACAGCGATCGTCGCAACAAACCCGCAATTGTTTGGGAAGGAGAACCGGGCGATTCTAAGACCTTAACTTATGCAGAACTGCATCAAGAAGTGTGTAAGTTTGCCAATGTTCTCAAAAGTTTAGGAGTCAAGAAAGGCGATGGCGTTGGCATCTACATGCCGATGGTTCCAGAAGCGGCAATCGCGATGCTCGCCTGTGCGCGGATTGGTGCGCCTCATTCTGTTGTGTTTGGGGGATTTAGTGCAGAAGCCTTGCGCGATCGCTTAGTCGATGCAGAAGTCAAAGTCGTCGTGACCGCAGATGGGGGATGGAGAAAAGATGCGATCGTCCCGCTCAAACCGCAAGTCGATAAAGCACTCACAGCAGGAACGACTTCGGTTGAAAAGGTCGTCGTCGTGAAGCGAACGGCTCAAGACATCAACATGAGCGATCGCGATCTATGGTGGCATGATTTGATCGAAACGGCTTCGGCGGATTGTCCTGCTGAACCCATGGACAGCGAAGATATGCTGTTCATTCTCTACACGTCGGGCAGTACTGGCAAACCGAAAG
>JALOOO010000330.1 GCA_025454375.1 Leptolyngbya sp. Prado105
AGTTGCGATCGGATTTGTTTTGGCATTGCTTGGAGCGAACTTATCGTCGTTTCTCGGCAATTCATTTGTAAGAATTCCAGGTCCGACGGTTCCGAGTTTTAGAATCCCACTGCTGCAAGATATTCCTTTACTTGGGCGACTTTTCTTTCAGAGTGATTTGCTCGTGTATTTGAGCTATGCTGTGATCGCGTTGACTTGGATTTACTTTTATCGGACTCGTGCGGGATTGATGCTCAGAGCGATCGGAGAACAGCCGAATGCTGCCTTTGCCAGAGGTACAAATGTGGTTTTGATGCGCTACATCTATACCTTGATCGGAGGTGCGTTCATGGGCATTGCAGGCGCAGCATTTTCGTTGAATTTCAAAGCGGGTTGGAGTCAGTTGCATACTGCCGGATATGGCTGGGTTGCTTTAGCGATCGTCATTTTTGGCGGATGGAATCCTCTGAGGGTTGCAATTAGTTGCTATTTGTTCGGAATCTTACAATCGCTTGCTGGAGTTGCTCAAAGTACGATTCCTGATGTTCCAACTCAAGTGTTTACAGTTGCGCCATTTTTACTAATGATTTTGCTGTTAGTTGTGACTTCGAGTGACGGGTTGGAAAAGATTTTGAAAGCGTTACCTTCACCGCTCGATCGAACGGCTTCCGAATTGATTCGGAGTACGCCGCCTGCTGCATTGGGGAAAGTATTTGAGCAGGATTAGGCGGCAAGAGACAGTTTGGCTACGCTCAACAGTTATCTTTGCAGGCTGAGCGCAGCTAGATCCAAACTGAACGATCAAGTGTATCTCCTTAGCAGCAGCTTTGAGGACTACAGCAATCACCACTTGCGGTAGTAATGTCATAGTTTGCGCCTTTCGTTTGCTTTGGATCGCGAATCATGTCTCCAGTACAAGGAAAGGGCAATGCTGACTCTAATGGGATTTCTTCATAAGGTGCAACGGGAATGATATCAGCGTGATAAGCACCTTTTGGATTGGTATAGAGATTGAAAGTCTTATCACAGACTGCCATGCGTTCACCCCGATAGAGTGTATGTCCATCATCATCCTGAACCGCTTTCCAAGGTCCGCGATAGATCACCGCTTGATTGCGTTCTAAACATTCGCCCTCTTTGCCTTTGAAGGCTTGAACCGTCAGCGATCGAAATTCCACTCCATCGATCACCTGCCAAGGCTCACTCTGACGCGCCAAAATCTCAATGCCATAAAATTCAGCTTGCTCAAACATTTCTAGAAACTCATTCTCTCGAAATGCTCCAGCAATACAGCCACTCCACAATTCAGGATCATTCAAAATCTTCTCAGTCGGAACTTCATCACACACAATGTCAGAGATCACAGCACGACCTCCACGTTTTAGAACCCGAAAGATCTCTTGAAACAATTGCTGTTTATCTTGAGGACGAACCAGATTCAAAACGCAATTGGAAATCACAACGTCAACGCTATCGGATGCAATTAAAGGTTGAGATTGACGTAAGCGATCGCATTCTGCCTCAAATGCTGCAATCTGTCCTACAGCAGTAATTGGATTGTTTTCAAGCCAAGTCTGGACTAAATCCAAATTCAATGCCAAATCCTGAATCTTGCCTTTCACAAATTCAACATTTTGGTAACCCAACTTCTCAGCCATATCGGGAATATATTTGCGAGACAAGCCGAGCATTTCATCGTTGAAATCGACCCCAATCACTCGTCCAGTTTCACCCACTTTCTGCGCCAAAATGTAGCAGTTTTTCCCCGCCCCAGATCCTAAGTCAACCACAATTTCGCCTGTGGTAACATACCGAGTTGGATCACCGCAACCGTAGTCTTTTTCGATAATTTCCTGCGGCAAAATCTCCAAATAGCGACTATCGTAGCCATCGGTTGGACAGCAAAGTGCGGCTTGCGGTTGCTGTGCGCCTGCCTCATAGCGTTCTAGAACTGCTTGCTCGACATCGTAGGTGAGAGGATTAATTGTAGTGTCGGTCATACTGCTTGTTGTTTGAAGATATCGATCTAGTGTAATCAGTTCGCAAGCAAGTACGATCGAAGAAATTCTATAATGTAGCTATTTCAATAAAAATTGATGAGTAAAGATTTAATCGCATTAGGATTTCATGCGCTTTCAGATCCATTGCGTTTAAGGGTTTTGGACTTACTGAGAAAGCAAGAACTCTGTGTATGTGAATTATGCGATGTCCTCGAAGTTACGCAATCAAAACTTTCATTTCATCTTAAAACGCTTAAAGAAGCTGGATTAGTTCAAGGACGGCAAGACGGGCGCTGGATCTACTACAGCTTGAATTTGCCTCAATTTGCTGTATTAGAGCAATATCTCTCAGAGTATCGGCGCTTTGCTGAGATCGTCCCTGCTCGATCGTGCCGCGATTAGCTTGACATATCAACTTTTTTTGAAATAATGAATCTATCGTTCATCAACTTTTTTTGAAATGAGTGCGGATTTAAGCGTCCGAAAACAAGTGATCTGCCCGCGAGAAGTTTTAGCGGAAGGTATCGGCACATTTATGCTTGTGTTTGTCGGCACAGGGGCGGTAATGGTCGATCGTATTACTAACGGCGGGATCACGCATCTTGGAATTAGCTTTGTGTTTGGATCAATCGTGGCTGCATTGATCTATGCGCTAGGACATATCAGCGGCGCACATTTCAATCCAGCCGTAACATTGGCGTTCTGGGCAAGTGGCGTTTTTCCGAAAAAGCAAGTCTTACGCTATGTTCTAGCCCAGTTGATCGGCGCGATCGCAGCTTCGATTTTATTGTTCATGAGCTTCGGCAAAGTTGCGAATCTAGGTGCAACTTTGCCGCTAGAAAATCATTGGATGCAGGCGTTTGTACTCGAAACAGTTCTGACTTTCATCTTGATGATTGTTATTTTGGGGTCGGGACTCGATCGCAGATGTGAAAAGGGATTTGCTGGAATTGCGATCGGTTTAACAGTCGGACTCGAAGCGGCTTGTATGGGAAAAATTACTGGCGCAAGTATGAATCCGGCGCGATCGTTTGCACCTGCGCTCATCAGTGGAATTTGGCAACATCAATGGGTTTACTGGGCTGCTCCAATCTTAGGAGCGCAGATTGCAGTGTTTGTATATCGTCAATTGTCGAATAATTTTAAGGATTGTGTATGAAACGAGTCATGTTTGTCTGCAAAAAGAATTCCGCTCGATCGCAGATGGCAGAAGGATTTGCGAAAAAATTGGGAGCCGGGAAAATTGAAGTGACTAGCTCAGGACTTGAAGCCAGTCAGGTGAATCCGATCGCGATTCAAGTGATGTCTGAGGTCGGGATTGATATCTGTAAGCAAACTTCAAATGCACTCAGCGAATTTCGACCTGAGAATTTTGACATTGTAATTTCGCTCTGTGGTTGCGGGGTGAGCCTTCCCCCGAATTGGTTGCAGCGAGAGATGTTTGAAGACTGGCAGCTTGAAGATCCAGCAGAAAAGCCAGAGATTTTTCCACAAGTCCGAGATCAAATTCGCGATCGAGTGTTACAACTCATCTCAGTTCTTTAGTTCCTGCCAATCTTTGGTCAAAACCTCGCCCCATTTTGCCGCAAGACTGATATTCGTAAAGGGAACTGCGATCGAGCGATCGGTTAACTTAAACTCCAGCACAATCTTCTTTCCCTTCTCAGGCGGTGCTGCAATCTCAACCGATTGACCATTGACCTGCAATTGAATCGCTTGAACCGCACTCAACTCAAACGTCTCCAACTCCTGAATCCCTTGGCGCGAAGCCTTACCAAAAATCAGCGTATCGCCCTTCTGCCCCAACACCGCATAGATATCGTACTTTGCCCGTTGAAACGGTTCTGCCCAGCGTCGATAGGTTTCGAGCGTTTGATACTCATTCCAGCCAGCGTAAGCTAAGCCAATGAACACTGCAAGTAAGGGGAGCCATAACAATCCGTGAATCATAACGCAAACAAGCGATCGACACCCTTCATCCTGCCACAGCTTTACTACTCTTTACGAATTTGTCTCCCCAATGGCAGAACGAATTCGCTATCTTGGAAGCGAATGCACGACCTTTAAGTATGAAAAAACTCCTGATCATCGCCCTGTTCTTAGTTGGATTAGGGTGGGCAATCGCACAGTTTCCCGGTTTAGCAACGCAAGGAAATTACGATCGTATTGTTCTTGATTTTCGCGAAGATATCTCCGATGCCGAAATTCAGAATCAGCTTCAAGCGATCGAGCAGGTCTACAAAGTTCGCCCTCAGCTAAATAGCCAATTTTCCAAACCTGAACATCTCTACATTGTAAAAGGCGATCAATCTCGATTAAATGCGTTGAAAAAGTCCGATTTGAAGCGCTATACAGAAGCGATCGAGCCAGATTATATCTACAGCATTCCGGGGGGTGAATCTCGTCGATTTGTCGGTTCTACTTCCGAGCCAAATGCGAGTCTAGCTCCAAATGATCCGATGTATAGCAAGCAATGGAACATGCACAACATCGGAATTGAGCAAGCCTGGACTGAGACGAAAGGACGCGGGGTAACGGTTGCGGTGATTGATACAGGAGTGTCAAAAGTCCCTGATTTAGAAAAAACGAATCTTGTTAAAGGATACGATTTTGTCAATGATCGCGAAGATGCTTCCGACGATAACGGGCACGGAACTCACGTTGCAGGCACGATTGCTCAATCGACCAATAACAATTTTGGAGTTGCAGGAATCGCCTACGAAGCTAATATTATGCCGCTTAAGGTTCTTAGTTCTTTTGGAGGCGGAACCGTTGCAGACATTGCCGAAGCAATCCGATTTGCAGCC
>JALOOO010000109.1 GCA_025454375.1 Leptolyngbya sp. Prado105
CTGGCAAAATTTCGGTGCAGGAACGCGATCGATCTGGATACCCTGACCCAATCATTGATCACACTGTGCAGCAGCGAAAATTTAAAGCACAATTTGCAGCACAGAAGCGTGCGACAGGAGATGGCGGCGGAGATTGATCGACTCAAGCTATCAACCCTGCAAGTCGATCGCGTAAACTGACTCTAACCATGATTGTCGATCGATTATGTCTTTCTCTCAAATCACCGTTCAAGATCTCTCTCAATGCCTGGATAATCCGAATATCCAATTTGTCGATGTGCGCGAGGGTTGGGAAGTTGAAACTGCTGCTCTGCCATCTTTTCAAAACCTCCCACTCAGTGAATTTTCCGAATGGGGAGAACAAATTCACAGCAAGCTTGATTGTGAAACCGAAACCTTAGTGCTTTGCCATCATGGAGTTAGATCGGCGCAAATGTGTGCTTGGCTTGTGCAGCAAGGATTTACGAATGTGAAAAACATCTCAGGCGGGATTGATGCCTACTCGATCGCAGTCGATCGCTCAATTCCTCGCTATTAATGTCGAGTTTGCTACGATATCAAACTAAAATCTAAAGTAATAATAATGAGAATGCTATCGTAGTCTCAATTCGGTAAAAGCGCGATCGTTCTTGAAAATGTCGATAAATCCCCCTCTTAATAATCGTCAACAGCAAGTTCTCTGGGCAACGGTGAGGCATTACATTGCCACGGCTGAACCTGTGGGATCGGGTGCATTGGTGAAAGAATTTAACCTGAGTGTGAGTTCGGCAACCATTCGCAACGCAATGGGACATTTAGAGAAAGTCGGACTCCTGTTTCAGCCGCATACATCAGCAGGTCGTATTCCGTCTGATTCGGGATATCGGATTTATGTCGATCAGTTGATTCAGCCTTCACAAGGAATCTCGGTTCAACTTGAGCAATTGCTTAGCGATCGCTTGAATGGTGACAAGTGGAGCTTTGAAGCGGTCTTAAAGGGGGCAGCCCAACTGCTTGCAACCTTGAGTGGGTATATTGCGATCGTCACGATGCCGATGACGCATACAACTCAATTGCGGCATTTACAGCTTGTGCCGATCGATGCGAGTCGTGTCATGTTGATTGTGGTGACGGACACTTACGAAACTCAGTCAATTTTGATGGAATTGCCGCCTTCTGAAGAAGATCCCGAAGTCATCGATCGAGAGCTTAAAATTCTCTCGAACTTTTTATCTGATCAGCTTCGAGGCAAAACACTGACCGAATTAAAGACTTTAGACTGGGGCGAATTGGGGCGAGAGTTCGATCGTTATAGTTTCTTACTGACTTCTGTTTTGACAGATTTGATGCAGCGTTTAGCACAGTCGTCTCTGCCATCTCAGTTGATGATTAGCGGCGTGTCTGAAGTGCTGCGTCAGCCTGAATTTTCGGAACTTAACCAGGTTCAAATGATCTTGCACCTCCTAGAGGAAGAACAAGATCAACTTGTCCCTTTGATTTTTGATCAAGCTGAGTCAGAAGGTCGTAAAGTCTCGATCCGCATTGGGTCAGAAAATCCATTAGAGCCGATTCGAGCTTGTTCTTTGATTTCCTCGACTTATAATCGTGGAAATATTGCAGTCGGGAGCATTGGGGTTTTGGGCCCGACTCGGATGCTGTATGAGGATACGATCGCGCTAGTGGAAGCGATTGCCGACTATCTCTCTGAGATGCTGAGCTAGGAAATGTATTACCCTGGAGAATGTCGCATCGCGGATTTTTCTCATGACTGCTTCACTTTCTCAAATTTCGCTCACTGCTTTAGCTCAGCAAACTCAGAACGCAGCACGTCAACTTGCAGTACAACCGACTGAAGTTCGTAACGGTGCGATCGCCAAAATTGCCGATGCCCTCGAAGCGAATGCAAAAGAGATTCTGGCAGCCAATGCAGCCGACTGTGCAGCAGCACAAAAAGATGGGATTGCTGCTGCACTGTATGCCCGATTGAAGTTGGATAAAGCAAAACTGAAAGGTGCGATCGTTGGGGTGAGAGATGTTGGTAAGTTAGCTGATCCCATTGGTGCAATTCAAATTCATCGTGAACTAGATGAAGGTTTAGTTCTCAAAAGAATTACCTGTCCTCTGGGCGTTTTAGGCGTAATCTTTGAAGCCCGACCTGACGCGGTGATGCAGATTTCAAGCCTTGCAATTAAGTCGGGAAATGGGGTGATCCTCAAAGGTGGAAAAGAAGCCATTCGATCGTGTGAGGCGTTAGTCAAAGCAATTCAACAAGGACTGTCAGAAGCAGGAATTGATCCTGCTGTCGTTCAGCTTCTAACCACCCGAGAAGAAACGCTAGCGTTACTAAAACTGGATCAGTATGTAGATTTGATCATTCCGCGCGGCTCAAATTCGTTTGTAAAATTCGTTCAGGACAATACTCGAATTCCGGTACTCGGTCACGCGGACGGAATCTGCCATTTGTATGTCGATCGGGCTGCTGATATTGCTCAATCCGTAAAAATCGCAGTCGATTCTAAAACGCATTATCCAGCAGCTTGTAATGCGATCGAGACTTTGCTAGTTCACTCTGCGATCGCATCAGAATTTTTACTTGAAGCGGCTCCAGCGTTGCAAGCTAAAAATGTCGAGCTTCGAGGGGACGATCTCACTCGTGAAATTCTCAATATTGCCGCAGCGACTGAATCGGATTGGTCTACGGAGTATAGTGATTTGATTTTGGCTGTAAAAATCGTAAATTCGACTGAAGATGCGATCGCACATATTAATACTTACGGCTCAAAACATACTGAGGCGATCGTGACAGATGATGCGAAAACGGCTGAAACTTTTATGAATCAAGTTGATGCAGCAGGTGTTTATCACAACTGTTCGACTCGATTTGCAGATGGTTTCCGCTATGGATTCGGTGCAGAAGTGGGGATTAGTACTCAGAAAATGCCGCCACGAGGACCTGTCGGACTTGAAGGCTTAGTTACTTACAAGTATCAATTGGTCGGAAATGGTCAAATTGCAGCAACTTACTCAGGAGCAAATGCGAAACCCTTCACACATCGGGATTTGTAAGAATTAGAATTCCAGCGTGAAGCTTCCTAAATTTTCCAAATTTTTAAGCCATTTATCTTTGGGAGTAGACCTGGACTTTCAATTTGCTTTGGGGCAGAATCGCAGCGAATTCAATTTCAATCGCGAAAATTCATGTTATCGTGTCCTAGTTTGTGAGTACTAATGGCATGAGAGCCAGATCGATTTGAAGCGATGGAAATTCTAATTTCGTTACTATTTGGAATCATGATCGGAAGTGCAATTGCCTATCACATTGCTCAGAAAGCTCGGCGGGAATCCGAGAAGCGAATTCGACTGATGAGAGAGGAACATCAACAAGCACTCAAGAAAGCTCGCGATCGCAGTATCGATGGCAGCCGCGCTGTGATCAAAGGAAAGCTAGCAGAGCAATTTGCACCCATCCTGCCAGGATTTCAGTACTTACCCTCTGATGCGCGATTTATAGGTGACCCGATCGACTACATCATTTTCAACGGGTATACAGAGACCAAGGACAATGGAGGCAATGATCTAGAAATTGTGATTCTAGATGTCAAAACAGGACAAGCCTCCTTATCGAGAACTCAACAAGCGATCGCAAAAGCAATTCGAGAAGGACGAGTCCGATTTGAAGTCTTTCGACCCGAAATACAAGACGATCGCTCATTTCAACCTGCTTTACCTGAGCGACGACCTGCTTTACCTGAGCAGAAGTCCCCTTTTCGAGCATATGCCGCTTGGACACGGGCAGAAGACGAACATCTGATTCGACGCTACCAGCAAGGGGCAAGCATCCCAGAGTTAGTGCATGAGTTTCAGAGAAAACCGGGTGGGGTTCGCTCTCGACTTAAAAAATTAGGACTCTTGCATTGATTGGGAACATTCCTCAAGAACTGACTAAAGTCTTCTGTGCCAGTTGTGTGAGTTGTTTAATCTGATCTAGCTCGATCGAATTTGTCTCCGTCTCACACTGCAACCACAGCAGAAATTCAATATTCCCAGCAGGACCCAAAAGCGGCGACCAGGTTAGTCCTTGATAGAACCAACCCAAGGATTTCGCACGGTCTAAAACTTGAGCGATCGCGCTGGCTTGATCCTTAAAATCGCGCACCACTCCTTTTTTGCCAATTCGGTCTTTTCCCACTTCAAACTGAGGCTTCACGAGCAAAATTAGCTCTCTCGGAGCCTGCAACAATTCCCACAACGCAGGCAGAATTTTTGTCAGGGAAATAAACGAAACATCCACGACGGCTAAATCAGGAATCGGTTGATTTTCTTGATATAAATCTTCGGGTTTAAGATGCCGAATATTCGTTCTCTCTCTCAAAATAACTCGTTCATCTTGACGCAACTTCCAGGCAACTTGTCCGTAGCCTACATCAATTCCATAGACCAATTTTGCACCCGATTGTAATAAGCAATCGGTAAATCCGCCTGTCGAAATGCCTCCGTCTAGACACACTCGATCGCTGACTTGAATCTGAAATTCTTCGAGGGCTTTGATTAGCTTTTCTCCTCCACGTGAAACAAAACGCGATCGCGCTTTGACCTCGATTTCGGCATTCACTTCGACTTCTGTGCCCGGTTTATCAATTAACTGTTGATTTACTCTCACTTCCCCAGCTTGAATCAATCGCTGAGCCTGCTGGCGCGATGAACATAAAGCAAGATCGACAAGTAACGTATCCAGCCGCTGTTTAGACATCTCAAATCTTGAGTGAGCAATCCCTGCAATTATTACACGTCGTCTAATTCCTAGCATCCCGATAAGCAGTATCCAAACGAGCAACAACTTCAGTCGGGTTAGATTGCTGTTGTGCATAGTAAACTCGAGCCGCCGATGCTAATCCGATAAACCCCCAAAGCACCATACCAAAAGGAGTCAGCATCACAGTATTCAAACTGATTTGAGAAAAAGTTGCTAAGACGATCGCTCGACAAGCGCCCACAAATGGATCAATCGAGGCTTCCCTGCCTTGCATCATACTGAAAATCAGTAGCCCTAACCCCGCAACATAAGGAATCGTCCCAAACCAACCCAGGTTCAACAACAGTGTCAAAATACCGCTGTCATTTCCGCCAATATTGGCATCTCGAATGATATAACCAATTCCACGCCCCTCGACTTCTACTAGCGCATCGTTTAATAGATTGGTATAGCCGAGACTACGATCGACAAAACTGCCATCTTGCTGCCCCTGAAAAATGGTCTGAAATCGCTGCCCAATTACTGTCGAAAAAGGCTCGATCGTCGTTAATGGCAGCACGACTAGCGACATCACCATCAAGGTTACAATCAGTCGCATCTGCAACCGTGGCTTCAAAGATGGAATAAACACCACGAGTCCAATAAACCAGCTTAACCAAGCCGTTCTAGCTAAGGTTAAAAGTAACGTGAGATATCCTACGCCCGATGCCACAATTTTGACCGGACTTTTAATCGAAAAGAGCAGCAAAATACAAGCGACTAGCGTACAGGCAAAAGGCTGCGGCGAGTGCATCGTGCTGAAAACTCGAATTCCTAAGGGGTTCGGAGTCCCAAACGAATAGATCTTCATCGTCGTGATCAGATTGTGCAGCCAAAACTGATCCCAAACCGGCGCAAACAAAAACTGAATGATCCCATAGCTCCCCATCACCACGGTTCCCCAGAGAAATACTCGCTCTGTGACTTGCTTTAATTCTGGAAATCGTCGCCAATTTGCAAACAAATGATAGCCAAATAAAATCGGTGTTAACCAGTTGAGAACAGCGATGAATACTGTCTGGGGCTGGAAGCTCATCATGCCGATGAACGTGCCATAAAGCACTGCGATCGCCGATAGCACAAACGGCAAGCCATTGCCTCGAATCGCTTTTGGCAATTGAATCAGCAATGTCAAAACTGAGAGAAATGACACTAAGAAAGGAGCGAGTAGCACTGGATTTGGATCAAGCCAGCCCACTTCCCAATCGATCAATCGTCGCACGAGAGGCGAGAGAAACCACAGCCACCAAGTAAACCCAATGTAAAAAATCGGATACCGAAAAAAGAGCAAGGCTCCAACCACGAGACTGCCTGCTGGAAAGGCAAATCGGAGAATTGAGCCAACGTTTGCGGCAAGACAAAGTGCGGTAAAGCCAACAAAGCAGCCAATGATGATCCAGGGTTCTGAGATCTGGGGAGTTTTGGGTTGGGGTTGGGCGGTGTACATGTCGGCTAAGCTCTCATATGACGCGCTATTTCATAGAAGTTTAGATTATCTTGGGCGATGTTTTGCCAACTGTATCGCTGTGCTGCTCGATAAGCGTTCTGTCTCAAGCGATCGAGCATGTCTCGATCGAGAATCAAACTTTCAACCGCTTGCTCAAAGGCTTCGCGATCGCGACAGGGGACAATCCGACCTGTTTCTCCGTCTCGGACGATTTCGAGTGGGCCTGGAGCAGTTGTGGTCACGGGCGCGAGTCCACATGCCATCGCTTCGATTAAGGCAACGCCAAAGCCTTCTGAAATCGTCGGCAGGACTTTAATATGATGTCCTTTAAGCAGTTCTGGAAGTTTGTGATTTTCGTAGTAGGGAACAACTGTGACGCGATCGCGCACTTCTGGATCAAAGTCGGGATACACCTGCTCTGCCGGACATTCGGTGCCCAATAGGCTGACTTCGGCTTTGGGATAGCGCTTGAGAATGGAATTTAACGCAGGCGTGCCGTACTGAATTCCTTTGCGAATAATGTAGCTACTAACTTGGGCAATCTTCAGGGGTTCATGCTCTCCTGGGGTCGGCTCAAACGGCAAATTCAACATCGATTCGGGAATGCCGTTGGCAACGACATGAGCGCGATCGGGATGCACGCCAAGCCGCTCGACGACGAAATCTCGATCGCGCTGATTGAGTAGCAGCACAATGTCTGAGGTTCGCATCGAAGTCGCAACTTCCCAGAGTCGAATGCTGCCGCGATAGAGGGGATATTTCCACTCTAGTTTGAGATGACCGCGCTTCGATTCTTCTAGATATTCTAAATGTTCAATATGCTCTAATCCGTGACAGCGGGCAACGAGAAGGGGACGTTTTTTTTGCAGATTTTGTAAGGCAAATCCCCAGATCCAAGCATCTGCGGTAGAGGCATCAATCACATCTAATGAGGCATGGTTTTGCGATCGTAATAGTTTTGCAGTGGTGAATTCTGGAAACAGAATGAATCGCGCTAAAGGTGATAATTGTTTCGGTAAGTTGTCGAGCGAATAATACTCGACTTGATGCCCTAATTTTTCATATTCTTTGCCTAATCGCCAAGTGACTCCTGGACCGCCTGCATTCGGATCAGCAGGATAGTGAAAGGTAAATAACGTCTTCATGGGGTTATCAGTTCAAGTAGGTTTTCTTCGATACCGCTCACCATGTTTTCGTATGTAAAATACTTCAGAACATGCTGCCGACATCTATGCCCCAGGGTTGAATCTTTTTCGCGCCAATCTAAAACACGATCGAGCTTTTCTGCCAAATCCAGGTCGTCTCCAGGTTGAAATAAAGAGTTGGCAAATTCGTGTGTAAGAATTTCAGGATTCCCGCCAATTCGACTGGCAATTTTTGGGACACCGCACGCCAGAGATTCAAACAGTCCCAGGCTGCAAGGCTCATTCCAAATGCTAGGGAGAACGTTGACATCGCTGACTTGATACAGTGAAACCGGGTCGGAAACATGTCCTAAGAATTGAATTTGATCGCGAATTTCTAATGTTTCGATTAATTCGATGAGCGATCGTAGATAGTTCATCCCTTCATCCTCACACTCTCGCGCTTTAGAAGCACTGTAGTGGGTGACGGGCTTTCCTGCAATCAACGTTTGAATTCTTCTTCCTTTCTTTATTAAAGTTGCGGTTGCTTTAATCAGGGTTTCAAGCCCTTTTTCTCGGTCAATTCTACCGATATATGAAACAATTTTAATGTCTAGATTGATACCTAATTTTTGTCGCAGTTCGAGATGATTTTCAGGCGGTTTAAATCGATTCAAATTCACCCCGTTATAAACCACGCGAATGCGATCGCTTTGAATTCCAAATTTCACCCATTCTTGTTTGGTTTGTTCAGACACAGCAATAAAGCGATCGACGCTTCTTAATCCAAATTCTCGCTGGCGATTTAGCATCAATGGCGGAAGTTGCAAATAGCACACATAAGGTAAGTTGCGAAAAGATGAAAGGGCTGTGGCAAACAGAGAAAAGTGATAATCATTGCAAAAAATCAGTGAATTTTTTGGCGTTGGAATTTGCCAAATTTGCAGAAGACTCGGTAAAAAGTTGAGCGTGCTACTGACACTGTGCCAATCAAAGCCATAAGCACTGATGCACAGGGTGCGATCGCAAAAAGATTGATAGTCCGGCAGAAGATCGCCGGATTTGAGATAGAGCAAAGTAATCCGATGCCCACGATCGAAGAGTCCTCGGCAAATCTCTAGTAGATTTAATTCTTGTCCGCCGCGCTGAGTCGTCACGTGATTTTCAAGAACAATTAGATTCATAAACTCTGTTCCATGAACTGCTTAACTCGATCGCAGTTCATGCTGAATTTTGTGATAGTGCCACAGTCGCCCCTGACGCTCTAGTAATTCCTGATACTGTCCCTGTTCGACCACTCGCCCCTGTTCCATCACCACCACCTGATCCGCCCGTATGATCGTCGATAACCGATGCGCGATCGTGATCACGGTTCTCCCGCGCGACAATTGCTCCAACGACTGCTGAATCAACTGCTCTGATTCTGAATCCAACGCACTTGTCGCCTCATCTAAAATCAAAATCTCTGGATCACGCAACAATGCTCGCGCAATAGCTAAGCGCTGCCGCTGCCCTCCCGATAATCGCACCCCGCGATCGCCTAAAATCGTCTCAAATTTCTCAGGCATCTCTAAAATAAATTCCAGCGCGTTTGCCTGCACGGCTGAATGCCAAATCTGCTCATCTGTAATGCTGGCTAGCCCGTAAGCAATATTTTCTCGAACGGTCGTATTAAAAATAAAAGTATCCTGACTGACAATTGCCATCCTCTGCCGCAACGATTTCACCTCAAACGATCGTGCATCTTCGCCATCAAACAAGACACATCCCGCGATCGGATCGTAAAATCGAGGAATCAAATCGACTAAAGTTGTCTTCCCCGCACCTGATCCGCCGACGATCGCTGTCACTTTGCCCTTCGGGATCGAGAGCGAAACATCTTTCAAAACTAACTGATTCGCGTCATATCCAAAGTCAACGGTCAAAAACTCGATCGCCTGCTGCAAGCCTTCAAATCGGCGATCGCCTGTTTGTAAATAAGGCTTATTGTCTCGCCGCAGGAGTTCGCGCACACTCTGGATCGCACCTGACGCAGAGAGGAGTTGCACCCGGCTTGTATTCGTCTCATACATCGCTGGAACTAACCGGAACAAAATAAACAAAAACGTCAGCAATGAGGCCGTTTGTAAGCTGCCATTCTGCACAAACACAGTAATCGCAAGAACAATCATGCTAATCAATACAGTCGTCGCTAAGCCTTCAGCAAGTGGACGCACGATCGCAAATTGGCGAATCGCTTTCATTCCCACTTTGACAATGTTAGAACTCGCAGTGTAGAAGCGATCGCGTTCGTAATCTTGAGTGGCAAATGCTTGCACGGTGCGAATTCCACTTATGAATTCTAAGGCAGTGGTCGTGAACTTCGCATTGGCACGAGAAACATCAATACTGCTATTTCGGATCCGCTGATTGACATTGGATAAAGCAACCGCGACTAGCGTAAACAAAACGAGCGAGATGAATGTGAGTTGCCACGAGATAGTAAATAGCAATACCGCATACACGAGCAGAGTCAGAATCTTGGTAATCATGAAAGCTGTGAGCGTAAAAGCAAAATTGAGCTTACCTATCTCGCTCGTGAGCGTATTCATCAATTCACCCGATGAAACTCGGTTGAAGTAGCTCAAACTCAATGCTTGCAATTGCTCAAAGATTCGAGTTCGCAATCGATCGACTAGGGATTGCTGAGTCAGTTCGGTATAGATTTGAGTCAGATAGTTAAATCCAGCACGCACCCAGGCGGAAAATAAAATCAGACCTGAAACGCGCAATAGTCTTTCAGTTGGATCGCGATCGATGCCGAGAATCCACAGATCAAACCAAGTTACTCCCGTTTGAAACGGTTCAAGAGTTGGACTGACTAAGCTCTGCAAAAATGCTAGCAAAAAGCCAAAGCCAAACCCCTCAAATGCAGCCGATCCGAGCGCAAAAACAATCGCTGCGATCGCAATCTTGGGAAAGTGACGAAACTCTTGAATAATAAAGCCATTGTCTTGCCAAAATCGAGTCGCGCCGAGAAATCGTCTGGCTCCTCGTCTTACAGTATGCGGAACCGAAGGCATTCAGGATAAGCCTCATGAAAGAATCTAACAAGCACCAAAACCAGACATAACTTTCGGCAGTGTTCGCAACAAAATCTTAAGGTCGCCCTTAAATGACCAGTTTTCTAAATAGTCTAAATCTTGCCGACTGACCACATTTAAATCAAGCTGGGTCGATCGCCCACTGACTTGCCACGCTCCTGTAATTCCAGGTAGGGCATTTAAGCGAGACTGCATCTCAGGACTAATCCTCACAGCGTCATAGAGCGCCCAAGGTCTCGGTCCGACGAGACTCATTTCGCCCCGCAGCACATTGAGCAACTGTGGTAATTCGTCAAGGCTATAGCGCCGCAACCATCTCCCAATCGCGGTAATTCTCGGATCGTCTTCTCGCTTATGCAGACAGTCTGAGGCTTGATTTGCCATGACGCGATGGTGCTGCTGTTCGGCGTTAACGCTCATCGTCCGAAATTTCAGAACCCGAAATAATTTGCCGCGCTGTCCGACTCGCCATTGACTAAAGAAGATCGGTCCCGGCGCAGTCAGCGCGATCGCAACCGCAATCCCGACGAAAACTGGACTCAGTGCCACAACACCCAGGGCGGCAAGTACCCAATCCGAAATGCGCTTACATCTCCACAGCCATTTGCGGCGCTTGTGAGGCAAATTCGCAGCGCTGGGGAGTCTTAAGTACAAAGCTTTACGGGAGCGATCACAGGCTTCTGCCCACTGTTTAAGAGCAGGTTCGCCTACTTGCGGATCGATGCGAACGAGTTGAACGGTCGATCGCTTCAGACACTCTGACAGCCAGATGGGATTGTGCAAGGGCGGAAGAGACGGAACTCGCGAAGTTCTATCTGTGCTAAACCGTTGTGCTGGAAGTTGCAAGACTAAAAGCTGCTGCCGCCTCCAGTACAAAGAACACCGCAAAGTATCAAGCTCTGACTTTTCCCAAGTTGAGCTTTGGGTATCTTGCAAGATTAGCGGATCAAAAGTTGTCATGAGCTATCCGGTAAAGTCGCGGGCATCAATACAGTCAAGTCGCTAAGAAGTCAATCTGGTATCTGGTTGATTAATTTTCTAGTAGAGCTAATTTAAGGTAAATTTCTCATTTCCTCTATCGCTCGCATAATTAATCACCCTATATCTTAGTAGATTTATTGAGAGTTTTATCTACTCTAAGTATGATTCATCATGTTTTCTGATTTCTAAGAATATTCGGCTCGATTTTGCCTTATTCATTAAGCTTTTTGTGCCAAGTTTCTCAACCTTGATCGCTGATTATTAGTGCCTTTTTATACTTATTAAATTGGGTGGAACTCTTCCCCAGAGGCAATTTGAAGAGAACTTCGAGCAAAATTTGTAAGGCAAGTCTGGATCAATTCAATCCTGATTCTTATCCCTATTCATTCACGAAAATGCGATCGATTCAGGACAAAATTTAAGCACAAATTTTCTGCTTTTAATCATCAAATTGACCATCTCGTTTGTCATAGTCCGATCGGACTATGACGAATTAGAGATAAAAAAAACGAACATTGGATATCTTTTGAAATAACCAATGTTCTGATTTTTTCATCTGAATTAAACTGAAGTGGTCGCAGAACGATAGTAGTAGCTATTGCCGCTCTCAGCACAGTTTGCAACAACTCCGATGAGATTGAGACGATTTAACATGCTAACTGCTTGAGCGATTTCTGCTTTCTGCACATGTCCCATCCGACCGACCAGCAATACGCCATCACTAAAAGAAGACGCGAGTAAAGCATCGACAATGCCTAAAACTGGCGGTGCATCCAAAATCACCAAGTCGTAGTGCTGCTCAAACACAGTCATCAGGTCGCGCATTCGCTTAGAACTTAGCAACTTTACAGAATCAGAAGGAGTCGGTCCAGCCGTCAACACAGAGATCGGAAGATCGCTATAGGTGCTAGCTGGCTGAATCGCTGCCTGAGTTAACGCACGATCGCTCGTCAATAATGTCGATAATCCATGCTCATTTGGTAACTGCAATTGTTTGTGCAACCCTGGACGGCGCAAATCTGCATCAATTAACAGCACGCGCTGATGCAGGCGGGCAGCACTGATAGCTAAACCGAGCGCAACGGTAGATTTTCCTTCTCCTGCAAGCGCAGAGGTCACGACTAAGGATCTGAGCGGACTTCCGTCTGTCATCAATTGCAGATTCTTGTAAATCAAGTCCAATGACTCTCGAAACGGTGCCCAGTGCAGTACTTGCAGCATTGAAGAACTAGCTTCAACCGGATTTCGACCAAAGGCAAAGTTCGGGGTGTGCATCAACTCGGACATTGGCAATTCTGGAACCATGCCGATTAATGGAATCGAGGCTTGCTTGGTCAGATCCTCAGATGTCCGAATTGACTTATCAGCCGACTCGCGCAAGAAGGCGGCAACACAGCCGATCATCAAGCCGCCCGCACTGCCAATCAGTAAGTTTCTTAACCAGCTAGGTCCGATTTGTCGCCCTAGCCTTGGCTGCTCGACCATTTGCCAATCAAAGCCACCTCGTGCAATCTCCAGGCTCAAGTCCTGTCGAGCTTTTTGCAATTCATCTAAGGTGTCTCGGTTCAATTTGACTAAAGGCTGCAAGCGATTGTATTCGGCGAGCAAAGTGGGGAAGCGTTGCAACTGAGCGCGGATCTGCTGTTCGGTTGCAGCAAGTTCTTGGTCGCGTGCCCTCGCACCAAAGAATTCGACTTGCGCTTGCGTCAAGTCATTGGCAAATTTCACATCGTTTTCACTCAGGTTTGCGCCTGTGAATAGGTCACCCGATGCGTTTGCACCGACAATTCGCTGCTGTTCTTGCTGCAACAATGCTAACTGCCGCTGCCGCTGTTCAAGAATCTGCTGGACTTGGGGCGTGTTGACTGTAAATTTTGTCTGAGTTTGGGCGAGAGCAACCTCTGTCTTTTGCAGTTCTTGCAGCAGGGCTTGATACTGCTGCGATTGAGTTAACCTTGCCGCGATCGCAAGTTGCTGAGGCGACTGCTGAACTTGCTGCTGTAAGGAAATAAATCTTGCGCGAGCACTTGCAAGGTCGCCTCGATTGGTCTGCTGAGATTGCTGCAATTCTTTGAGTTGATCAACTAAAGACTTCGATTGCACTTCTGGATCGACGAGGTTGGAGGTACTGCGGAATCGCTCTAAATCTGCTTCCGCTTTGTCTACTTTCGCCTGAACTTCAGGAATTTGACGATCGATAAAGGACAGACCTTTTGCAAGTCGGCTGCGCTGCTGTTCGAGGTTGTAGTCTTGATAAACCTTCTCCAGCGATTTGAGAACTTCGCGAGTTTTGATGCGATCGTTGTCGATGTAGGTGACTTCTACGAGGTTTGTGTTCACCCGCTCATTTCCGCGCAGTTCTTGAACTTGAGCAATGTTGAGCCGTTTTCTTAAGCGATCGACCGTAACATCACTATAACGAGGCTTCAATTGATCCACCGCCCGCTGTAACAACTGCCCACTGCGCATCAAATTCACCTGAGTCGCGGTGTCGGTTTCAACATTGGGATCTGCAAAAGAAGGGCGAGTATCGTTTGGCGATCGCCGCTCGCGATAGTTCGATTCCACCATCATTTGCATGGTGCTGCGATAGGTAGGCGGCATCACGGCAGTCACTCCTGCTGCCAATGCCAGCGTGCCTGCAAGGGCGCTCAAGAACCAGAGCTTTCGTCGCCATAGGACACCAAAAAGCTGTCCATACCCAGGATCTGGCTCTTGGGCTTGCGGGGGTGCATTGAAGAGAGTGATATTACCTTGCGCCACGATTGCGTTACTCCGTTTTTTTCAAAATTTCAGGAATCTCAAGACTTTAGAAAAACCGCTCACCTTTAATTACCCCGTCCCACAAACTTCAAGAATCAGTTGATCGACTGTCTGAAAGAACACATCTTCTGAGAACCGACTCATGGCATGTTCTCGAATGTTCTGATAGTTCCATTCGATCGATCTCGCCTGTAGGAGCGCACGGTACAGGGCGTGAGGAGTCTGCGAATTGAAAAAGACTCCTGTAATTCCCGGAATCTGGGTATCGAGTACACCGCCTTCGCCATAAGCAATCACGGGAGTCCCACTGGCATTTGCTTCGACTGGAACGAGTCCATAGTCTTCTAATGCCATGACAATCACCGATCGAGATTTTGATAAGAGCCGTTTTCGTTCTGCATCGCTGACATGTCCAAGAAACTGAACATTTCGCATTGCTCGTGCTTCTAGCGTATCGCGTTCTGGTCCATCTCCTGTAATCAGTAAATTCCAACCCAGCCAGTTAAAGGCTTCGACGACGACATCTAAGCGTTTGTAGCTAATTAATCGGGCTGAAGCGAGATAAAAATCTTCTTTCTGATTGGAAAATGCAAACTGTTGGGTGTCGATCGGGCAATTGATCACCTGAGCGGGCTTGTTGTAAACCTGCTCGATCCGCCGTGCAACCGTTCTGGAATTCGCAATGTAGAGGTCTGGCTCCTGCGCGTAAGTCAAGTCCGTCTTTCGCATTGCCCGAAAGATCTGTTCGATCACGGGCAGAAACCGCCGATAAGCGGTGTACTCGCGCAGATAGGTCTTGGTATCCCAGAGAAACCGAGTGATGTTATGACAAAAACAAATGTGCTTCGCGTCGGGGCGCTTTCTTACGCCTTTTGCAAAGCTCGTCGTGCTGCTAATAATCAGGTCATACTCGCGCAAATCAAGCGCCCGGAATGCAGAGTAGTACAGGGGAGCCAATAGCTTAAAGTAGCGAGAGGCTTGCGGGATCTTTTGCAGATAGGTTGTGAACACTTCTCGATCGCCAAAGTCGATCGAAGCTTCTGGCTCATACAAGGATGTAAAAATATCTGCATCCGGATAGCGCTTGCACAGCATCTCAAAGACCCGCTCTGCACCACCTTTCTGTGTCAGATAGTCATGAACTAGGGCAACTTTCATCACAAGCCAGGTAAGACAACAAGCAAATCCGAGGAGCAAGCACATTCGGGGGTTCAAAGCTCGATCGAAGAAAAATATATTGCCAGGAAGCAGGCAAAACCAAGCAATAAGAATCCAGGGGCTAGAATTTTCGATCGAACTAAAATAAAACCAGCACGGCAAACTAGAAGGCTGCAACTCACTGTAAATTTACCATGAAGTTTTGTTCATCCTTCCGGTGATAGAGATTATTGATCGTAAATGCCTATCCCAAATGGCATGGATAGGGCTAGTCTTCCTCAAGCATGTCGTCTCTCAGATCGCCCGGTTCATTCAGCATTTCGGGCGTGACTGCGGGATTTTCTACTAATTCTCTTGGATCAGCCTGAGTTCCCCCTCGGTACACCAAATCATCTGGATTGACGACTTTCTGGTTCTTTGGAGGGGTGTCATCGGTTGGCTTTGGCAAACGTTCGGTCGGTTCTGTCATCTCTGTTACCAGGGTTAAGAACTTCAGAATCGTATCCAGTTCGATCGCCAAAGTTCCCCTGTCAAAAGAGAGAGTTATTCCTTGAATCCGCTTGGCTCAAGCCAGCCCGGAACATAATGACTGGAGCGTCGAAGTTCTTGATCGATCGCTTTATAGTTGGGGTCTTTTTCTTGCACAAGTGCCCAGAATCGAGCCGAATGATTGAGATGAACCGTGTGACATAGCTCATGTACAAAGACATACCTTACAAGTTCTGGCGGCAAAAAGAGCAGTTTGTAATTTAAGCTGATGTTGCATTGTTGAGAACAGCTTGCCCAGAGCGTTTTTTGTCCACGAATCGAGGCTTTATGAAAGGGCAGATTCAAGTCTTGACTGACTGACCAGAGCCAGGGGACGAGTCGCTGATAGGCTTTGTGGGCGAGCCACTGCTGGAGTAGGGCTTTACAAAGATCTTCGTTGCAGGTGCTACCGCGTAGAATCAGGCAGGATTTGCCCTTCTCGGTCAATGTGACGCGCGAAAATCCAGTCGGCTGGTATTCGACCTGCCAGAGTTGATCGATCGCTCTCAATGCCAATTGATCGGGGAGCGGTGGGCAGGGATCGATCGAGAGTTGCTGGCGCTGTTCTTCGAGTCGCCCGATCGTGCGCTCGATCCAACTTTGCTTGGTGTACAGAATTTCCGGGATCCGGCTTCGGTCAAATCCACGTGGGATGATGACTTCTAAGCCACCCTGAACCGTCATTTTTAAGCTGACGTGTTTTGCTTTAATGCTTTCTCGAACTCGATACTTGGGGAGTTCCACAAGCTGACCACTAATCAGTCTTGACTCAACCATTGGTAGGCACGATAGCGATTCCGAATCTGTCAATTATTTTACTGTATTCTCACGGTTTTGAATCAGCAAGTTGGCGGGTTGTTATTCATAGGTTGATCGATTAGAGGCTGCTAGATTCAAGAATTTAGTAAATTGCGGCTCAAACAGCAGTTTAATGATTCCGGTCGGACCGTTTCGATGTTTGGTAATGATCACTTCTGCAATCCCGCGATCGGGAGTGTCTGGATTGTAATATTCGTCACGGTAGAGCATCATCACAAGGTC
>JALOOO010000110.1 GCA_025454375.1 Leptolyngbya sp. Prado105
TTTATGGTCGGGCACAGTGATCGTAGTTCTGGGTCGGTTCGCCTCGGTCTTGAAGCACTTCGATGTAAAGCGCGATCGCTTCTTCGGCATTGGCTAATGCTTCTTCGCGAGTTTTTCCCTGAGTAATACATCCTGGCAAGCTAGGCACTTCGACTACAAAGTAACCATCCTCGCCCGGATATAACAATACCTTTCGCTTTGGAGCTTCTGCTGAAGTCATTGACTTACCAGTAATTGAACTCTACTTAAAATCCTAGCATTTGAGCTTCTAGGCACGAAATAAATCAAGCCCGCCTAGAACTAGAAGCCAGATTGAGACGATCGACCAATGCAGAACGATCGCGCTCCAAATCGATTTGCTTCTCAGATAAGAGATCGTACAGACAATTCCCACAAGTCCTGCACCGATGAGAAAAGCAATTCCTCATTGACTCCAGGCATCCAAAATGCGCCAAATAAAACGCTGAGAATCGTGAGCCAATTCGATTCGGGTTGGAACTTGAGGAAATTCAGACCAAACCCGATCGGTAAATAAATGACTCCGAAGAGTGCAAGGAGCGCGATCGTTTCTCTCCAATCTCTCCAAGTTGGAATGGTTAGAAGTGCATCTCGGAGGCGAAGCAGAATTTTCATGATTTAGAATACGATTACATTTAATGTACTAAGTCGGGAGCAGGAATCATGACGACGTTGCTGATTCGATCTGAGCCAATTCCTTTAACTGTTAGCTTTCCGGCGCTGGTACACATGACGGACAAGCAGTTTTATGAGTTTTGCCTAGCCAATCGGGATTTGCGAATTGAGCGATCGGCACAGGGAGAAGTGATTATTATGCCACCTGCTTTCTCGGATACGGGAAATCGAAATATGAAAATCAGTCAGCAGGTCGCAAACTGGGCTGAGCAGGATGGAACGGGTGAGGTGTTTGATTCGAGTGCAGGGTTTACGTTGCCGAATGGGGCGACACGATCGCCAGATGCTTCTTGGATTCGATCCGAGCGATGGAATGCCTTAACCGATGAGCAAAAAGCTTCGTTTGCCCCGATTTGTCCTGATTTTGTGATTGAACTGCGGTCGTCGAGTGATACGCTGAGTACTCTGCAAGCGAAGATGCAGGAGTATATCGAGAATGGGGCAGTGCTGGGATTTTTGATCGATCGCAAAAACACGACGGTTCATGTTTATCGGTTGGGTCAACCGCCTGAGATTTTGGAGAAGCCTGAGACGGTGAGCGGTGAGCCAGAGCTACCAGGATTTGTCCTGCGGATGGCGAAGATTTGGTAAATAAAGCGTTTTACTTTGCTCTCGACCTAGAACTAGAACTAGTAACTCTTGAAGTGTCATCTCTTCAAAAACACGGAAGTTGTTATCTGTCATTGTAATCGGTTTGAGTTTTCCAAAGGTCGAGCCGCGATCGCACTTCGGAAATCCCGGAGATCCATTGCGCGTGAAGGGTTTACTTACGATCGTAGCCTTGATCTCTGCGGAATATACGAGTGATTCATCGTGCGCGGAGGAGTCGCTTATGGTCGCAGCCTCTGATCACTGCGGAAACTACAGAAATTTCTGGTGCGCGGAGAGATCGATTGCGATCGCACACAAGATTGAGATCGCACTTTGCCACAGGGGAACTCTACTCAGAGATGAAATTGAACGCACTCTTATGACAACCTCTTCCAAACGCCTGTCACGGCAAATCATCAAAAACGACACCACCGCTATGACAGGACTAGACACTGTTCCTAGCTATGCCACCGATCGACGGGAAGCCACCCCAGAAGCGATCCGATATGCCTATGAAACAATGGTGAAACTGCAAAACCTCGAAACTGAGCAAGCAGAAACCGCCCGTGCAACTGCGATCGCGGCTCGTGACGCTGAAATCACTTTTCACAAATCCGTTGTTGCCATGCGGGAAGTCGTGCGCGGCAAATATGGCTCAGATAGCCTTGAAGCTCGTGCCGTCGGACTGACTCGCACCTCCGATCGCAAACCCGCAAAATCCAAGAAAAAATAGAGAACAACATCTCGCGGCAAAAGTGTGTCAGCATGATCTCATGCTGAGTCTAGAAACAAGATGGCAACGATCACAATTCCCAACGTGCCGGATGAAATTGTCGATCGCATCAAACAACTGGCAGAACAAAAAGGAATTTCAGTAGAGCAAGAAATCCAGAACGTTCTTCAAAATCACTACATGCCGCGCGATGTCCCCCGCGATGAAGTTCTCAAACGAATTCGTCAGCGGTGGGAGAGTCTGCCCCTCAAATCTGCTCGTCAAAGCATTACTTCCCAAATCGTAATTGGGCTGAGCCAAAGTTCATTGCTAGAAGCCGCGATCGCGGTTTTTAAATTCTGAGAAAGTTGTGGATCGTCGAAGAGATACCAAAGCCAAATGTGCGTATCGAGCAAAATTTTCATTGCAGAACTTCCCACGGTTCCTCTATCGGAGAAACAATGTTACCCAAAATTTCACCTTGACCTTTCATTAAACCAGCGGCGGGACGAGGCTTAGGGGATCGAGTTGGAACAATTACCGCGATCGGGTGACCCTCGTGAGTAATGGTGAGGGGTGTATTCGTCTGTTGGATCTCAAGGAGCAACGTTTGCAGAGCTTCAGGAAGATCGCTGATTGTGATAGTCATTTTGCTAGCTTCTATCAATAGCTTTATTTTATCTGTAATACGAAATCGCGATCGCACGAATCGTAATTGACTCATCTCACATGCGGCATTCTAGGGCGGTACAATGATGAGCGTTCTAAAATTCTTGTCGTCCTATGTCTGCTGATCAAAAGCCTGTTGGTCAAAAACTCTACGAAGGCAAAGCCAAAATTCTCTACGCTACAGAAGATCCAGAAGTTTTGCTGACCTATTTCAAAGACGACGCGACGGCTTTTAATGCTCAAAAGCGCGGCAGCATCCAGGGCAAAGGCGAAATGAATTGCGCGATCGCCACTCATCTATTTAAATTGATGATCGCCAACGGCGTGCCAACCCATTTCCTAGAGCAGACTTCAGGGAACGAAATGCGCGTCAAAGCCGTCAAAATCATCCCCCTAGAAGTCGTCGTCAGGAACATTGCAGCCGGGAGTCTCTGTCAACAAACAGGACTGAAGTTAGGAACGATGCTCAATCCTCCCCTCGTTGAGTTCTACCTCAAGGACGATGCGCTTGGTGACCCATTACTCACCCACGATCGATTACGAGTGCTGAATATTGCTTCAGCAGAACAAATCGATCACCTGATCCAAATGGCAAAACAGATTAACGCCGTCCTGCAAACTTTCTTTCAGCACTGTGGCATCACACTGGTGGACTTTAAGTTGGAGTTTGGAACAGACTCACAAGGGCAGATTATCCTTGCAGATGAGATCAGTCCAGATACCTGTCGGCTGTGGGATCAATCAGAAACCGACCCCGATCGACGAGTTTTGGACAAAGATCGATTCCGGCGAGATCTGGGAAATGTCGAGGGTGCGTATCGGCAAGTCATGGAAAGGGTGCTAGGGCAAACGGTATGATCTGCACCATTACATTGAACTCGTGCAGCATCAGCCAGTTGAAAATCCTTCACAAGGATGGGTATTGATACTCAGGGTGCGGTACAATCTTGCCGATTAGCAGGATCGTGACTAGCTTCTGTGATGTTGTTGTGTCTGCTCTAAGCAGAAAGAGTGTGAGGACGTGCGAAAAACTGTGAATACTATGCGCTTATCTCCTGTTGTGATGGCTGCGGTTGCGTTAACGGCAACGCTCGGCTTGTCGCATTCTGCTGAGGCAAAAACGCCAATTCAGCCAAACAAGATTTCTCGATCGACGACAAAGATCGCGAAGCCTGCGCCCAATGATGTCGTCGTGGAAACCATTCCAACGCTGTCAGTGAGCAAGCCCGAAACGCGGCTAAACAGCAAATTGAGCAACATGGCTCAACAAGTCGCTCAAGCCGGAACGATCGAGCAAGAGACTCCCGATCTGCTTCAGATTAATCCCTCGGCTCCCATTGCGCCGACAACTCCCACCCTGCCGAATACGATTCCAGGCGCTCCAGAAACGCCGCCTACTGAAACGTCTCCTGCGCCCGAAGGACAGCAACCGCCACAGCAGACTCCTTCAGAAGCAGTTCCAACCCAACCTTTGCAACCTGCACAGCCTCAGCCCGACTCACCAACCCAGGCTCCGACTGAAGCTGAACCAAGAGTTTTGGTGTCTGAAGTTTTGGTCACTGGAGTCACAGATGAACTTCAGCAAGAAGTCTATCGGGTGATTCAAACTCAACCCGGACGGACAACCACACGATCGCAGCTTCAAACCGATATCAACGCCGTTTTTGCCACTGGATTCTTCTCCAATGTGAGAGCGACTCCAGAAGACACGCCGCTTGGGGTGCGCGTAACGTTTGAAGTGACGGCAAATCCGCCTCTGAAGCAGGTACAGCTTGAAGGCAGTAAAGTGGTTCCGCCTGAAGTGGTCAACCAGATCTTTAGCCCGCAGTACGGCAGGATTACGAATTTCCGCGATTTGCAGACGGGCATTCAAGAACTGACGAAGTACTATCAGGATCGCGGGTTTGTCTTAGCGCAGGTGATCAACGCGCAGCAACCGCAGATTAACCCCGATGGAACAGTCGTCTTACAGGTCGCAGAAGGCGAAATCGAGCGGATTCAAGTTCGATTTATTAACAAAGAAGGCAGCGATCGCGATGCGAAAGGCAATCCGATTCGAGGCAGAACGCGGGAATTTATTATCACGCGCGAACTCGAACTCAAACCCGGACAAGTCTTTAATCGCCAAATTCTAGAACGAGACTTTCAACGGTTATTTGGATTGGGACTGTTTGAAGATTTGCGCCCTTCCTTGGATGTGGGGGAAGATCGCCGGAAAGTCGTTCTTGTCGTCAATGCAGTTGAAAGAAATACAGGGAACATCGGACTTGCAGGCGGTTTTAGTTCGGCAAGTGGCTTGTTTGGAAGCGTCAGCTATGGACAGCAAAACGTCGGCGGCAATAACCAAAAGTTGGATGCTCAAGTTCAAATCGGACAGCGAGATCAGCAGTACGAATTGAGCTTTACTGATCCCTGGATTGCAGGAGATCCGTTCCGAACTTCTTACACCCTCAGCGTGTTTAGACGCAGAACAATCTCGCTAATCTTTGACGGTGGCGATCCAGAAGTCCGCTTGGGCAATGAAGATCGCGATCGACCCAGAATCAACCGAACAGGCGGCGGAATTAGTTTTGCGCGTCCGCTCTCGAAAAACGTATTTCAGCGGGCAGAATGGGTCGCTTCCCTCGGATTGCAATATCAGCGAGTCACAGCAACCGATCAAGAAGGAGTTCGCCGCAGAGTGGATGAATTGGGCAATCCACTGACCTTTGATGCGTCGGGGAAAGATGACCTATTCACAGGGCAATTATCGCTCAGACGCGATCGCAGAGATGATTTTCTTCAGCCGACTCGTGGATCGGTTCTGCAATTTAGTACAGAACAATCGCTTCCGCTTGGATCAGGCAGTATCTTGTTTAACCGCCTGCGGGGAAGTTATAGCTTCTACATTCCAACTCGATTGACAAAATTCACGCCAGAATGTCGCGATCGTGATCCACGTCGAATCGATCAGCAGCAGACTCCACAAGGACGATGCGCCCAAGCCTTTGCCTTTAATATTCAAGGCGGGACGGTCGTTGGAGATTTGCCCCCGTATGAAGCGTTTCCATTAGGGGGGACGAACTCAGTCCGGGGCTATGACGAAGGCGATGTGGGCAGCGGTCGCAGCTTCTTGCAGGCAACAGCGGAGTACCGATTCCCAGTCTTCTCGATTATTTCGGGAGCGCTATTTATCGATGCGGCAACAGATTTGGGATCAGGCGATAGCGTCCCTGGCAATCCGGCAGGCGCTCGTGGAAAGCCTGGAAGCGGCATCGGTTACGGAGTTGGGGTACGAGTACGATCGCCCATCGGGCCCATCCGAATTGACTTTGGTTGGAATGATCAAGGCGGAAATAACATTCGCTTTGGATTTGGGGAGCGATTCTAAACGATGGTCAGCACGCAAGATCAAAGGCGCATGATGCAACAGCAAACACGATCGCTCAGTCAAAGCTTTTCTTGTTATGGAATCGGACTTCATAGCGGCGAGAAGACGACTGCGCGAGTTTTGCCCGCAGAACCGGGGCGAGGACGATATTTCGTTCGCACAGATTTGCCGGGTGCGCCGGAGATTCCGGCTCGAATTGAGTCGGTGCGTGAAACCCTGCTTTCGACACAACTTGTCCACGGAGAAGCGAGCATTCGCACCGTCGAGCATTTGCTGGCTTCTCTGGCTGGGATGGGGATTGATAATGCTCGGATTGAGATTGATGGAGCGGAAGTTCCTTTACTGGATGGGTCTGCTCGATCGTGGACCAGCGCGATCGCTCAAGCAGGCATTGTTGAGCAGGTTGGAAAAAATTCTGCAATCGTCCTTACAGAACCGATTTTCGTCCGACATGGAGATGCCTTTGTTGCAGCACTGCCTTCAGACGAACTGCGATTTTCTTACGGGATTGATTTTGATTTAAGCGCGATCGGCAATCAGTGGCACAGTTGGAAATTTAACCCAGAGACATTTGCCACAGAGATTGCCCCCGCGCGAACCTTTGGATTTGCCCATCAGATCGAACAGTTACGAGCGAATGGTTTAATTAAAGGCGGATCGCTAGAAAATGCGCTAGTCTGCGGCACAGACGGATGGATAAATCCACCTTTGCGCTTTTCAAATGAACCAGCACGCCATAAACTTCTAGACTTAATAGGAGATCTCAGTTTATTGGGGACGTTTCCGAGCGCTCATTTCTTAGCGTACAAGGCAAGTCATGGGTTACATACTCAACTGGTGCGTCAACTCTCTGAGATTCTGCCTACAACTTTTTAGTTCTATAACCCTTACTCGCCCATGACAACTGTGATCGAAACCCACACTGCACCTATCGAGAATGTTGAAACTCCACCCGAAGTAAAGAGAACATTTACCGTCGAGGAAATTCATCAGCTTCTACCGCATCGCTATCCCTTTGCTTTAGTCGATCGCATTATCGATTATGTGCCCGGAAAAATGGCGGTAGGCATCAAGAATGTTTCGTTTAATGAGCCTCAGTTTCAAGGGCATTTTCCAGGTCGCCCGATCATGCCGGGTGTTTTAATTGTCGAAGCGATGGCGCAGGTTGGCGGAGTTGTGTTAACTCAAATGGCAGATGTGCAAGAGGGCTTGTTCATGTTTGCTGGGATTGATGGCGTGAGGTTCCGTCGCCCAGTTGTGCCAGGTGATCAACTGGTCATGACCGTGGAACTGCTCTCGGTGAAGGGTCGTCGATTTGGGAAGATGCGCGGTCGTGCCGAAGTTAACGGACAACTTGCGTGTGAAGGTGATTTAATGTTTGCGCTGGTCGATTAAGATTAGCGCGATCGCATCCTTTGACCTGATCGCTTCTCTAATCCCTTTTAGTCCTTCTACCCCTTCTATGACCCCCACCTTGATCCACTCGACGGCTGTAATTCACCCAAATGCTCAACTTCATCCAACTGTCCAAGTTGGCGCATATGCGGTGATTGGTGAACATGTGAAAATCGGTGCAGGGTCAAGTGTTGGGCATCATGCGGTGATTGAGGGCTGGGTGGAGATTGGGGAGCGAAATCGGATTTTCCCAGGGGCTGCGATCGGGCTTGAGCCGCAAGATCTGAAGTATGACGGGTCGCGCGGGCTAGTCAGGATTGGCAATGGCAATCAGATCCGAGAGTTTGTCACGATTCACCGTCCAACTTTTGACGATCGCATTACGCTGATCGGAAACGGAAATCTACTCATGGCTTATGTCCATGTCGGGCATGAGTGTGTGATCGAGGATCAGGTGATCATCGCAAATTCGGTGCAAATGGCGGGACATGTCCATATCGAATCGAAGGCGCGATTAAGCGGGGTGATGGGGATTCATCAGTTTGTCTGGATTGGACGACATGCGATGATTGGCGGCATGAGTCGCATTGATCGAGATGTGCCACCGTTTGTGATTGTGGAGGGAAATCCTTCGCGAATTCGGGCTTTTCATCAAGTGGGACCGCAGCGATCGGGCTTTTCGCCAGAGGATTTGAGTGTGTTAAAGAAGGCGTTTCGGACGGTGTTTCGATCAAATTTGACGATGAATGAAGCGTTGGAGCGATTGGATTTGTTGCCGGAGAATGAGCATGTACAGCATTTTCAGCAGTTTATTCAATTGTCGATGTCGCCAGGGCGCAGAGGATTAACGCCGAGTGCGGCTTTAAAGGATTAAGGGGGAGCAAAGTCTAACGCGACAAACATCAGCCCAAGCAGTAGAGACAAAAGCCAGATAAGCGCCATGAAAAAACGAATTTTTATCAGCACAGGCGAAGTCTCTGGTGATTTACAAGGCTCATTACTCGTCAAAGCACTCTACGACCAAGCGATCGAACTCGGAATCGAGATCGAAATTCTCGCACTCGGCGGCGATCGCATGGAAGAAGCAGGCGCAAAACTGCTCGGCAATACGGTCGGAATTGGCTCGATCGGGATTATCGAAGGACTGCCTTATCTGTTGCCAACTCTCAAAATTCAGAAACAAGCGAAGCAGTACTTACAAGAGAATCCACCTGATTTAGTTGTCATGATGGATTATAGCGATCCAAATATCAGCATCGGGATGCATGTTCGCAAGCATTTGCCAAATATTCCGACCGTCTACTTTATTGCGCCGCAAGAATGGGTCGTGCGAATTAATCAGAAGAAAACCGATTGGATTGTGCAGATTAGCGATCGCATTCTTTCGATTTTCCCGGCAGAAGCTGAATACTATGCCAAACATGGCGCGAAAACTGAATTTGTCGGGCATCCCTTAGTTGATCGCATGAACAATGTACCGAGTCGTTCTGATACTCGTTTGAAGTTAGGCATTTCACCCGATCAAACTGCGATCGTGCTAGTTCCAGCTTCTCGACAACAAGAAATTAAATACATGCTTCCCGCAATTTTTGGAGCAGCGCAACAGATTCAAGCCCAGATTCCCGATGTGAAATTTTTGATTCCCCTATCATTGGAGCGCTATCGATCGCAGATTCTAAGCGCGATCAAGCAATATCGCTTGAATGCGGTGATTGTCGAAGGATCGCCCCTAAATGCGATCGCAGCCGCAGATCTAGCCATTACAAAATCGGGAACCGTGAATCTCGAAATTGCACTGCTTGATGTGCCGCAAGTTGTGATGTATCGAGTTGCACCTCTTACGGCTTGGATTGCAAGGCATATTTTGAAATTGAACATTCCATTTGCTTCACCGCCGAACTTAGTCATGATGAAAGAGATTGTGCCGGAGTTTCTTCAAGACGAGGCGACTCCAGAGAATTTGGCACGATCGGCGATCGAACTGTTGCAGATAGAAAAGCGAGAAAATACGATCGCAGATTACCAAGAGATGAGACGTGCTTTAGGTGAGCCTGGAGCCTGTCGTCGAGCCGCAAAATCAATGCTGGAAATGCTCGGAAGATAAGGGAATTGCGATCAACATCCCTAAGCTTCGATTAGATCAAGTCCACTAAACTGGGCGGAGTGCGAGGGTGTTTCTAGTCTGCTTGAGCAGGGTGGCGATCTCACGAATGGCTGATGCGAGATTTTGCATAGTTGTAAAAGATCCTAGGACTCTGTGACAGCCAAGCATTCATTGGAAAGAAATCTCTAAGATAATCATTGGCTTCTGAAATTTGGGAGACTTTCGCAAAGCCCAAACTACCAAAAACCTGACCGAGAGAATGCGAGAAAAGCTGATCCGTAAACGCTTTGATCTCAGGAAATCTCTCTCTCAAATAGTAAGATGTTTGGATATTCACCTCAGCATGAAGATAGGTTGTATCCTTCCTCGATTCAAACGCATTTTTCCCATGAATTCGATGCACAGCAAGTTGGGCTTCGAGCAACAAACCGGGCGCAAGATGAATTGCCGCTAGCCTCAGAAAATTGTCAGCCGAAATTCTCAACGGTTCAGGCATCGGCAAAATTTGCTGCAAAACCTCGCGTCTGAAGTTCAACGCGCTCGTTGCAGGAAGTGCAATCCGACTCGGTTGACCCTTGAGAATTGAAGCTCGAAAATCGAGTTCAACCCATCCGGTTTGCTCTCGCATTGCTGCACTATCGGTTCGCTGCAAGCGATGAAACAGCCAGCCCGCATTTGGATAACTTTGAAAGTGCTGAACCACCTGACTTACTTTATCTGGAAACCAGTAATCGTCCGCATCTAAAAAGCAAATAATCTCGCCCTGACTTGCATTAAATCCAGCATTAAAAGCAGAACTCTGACCCCCATTTTGCTTAAAGACTGGAACAATCCGATCGCCATACCTCTCAATCACTCCTCGTGAATCGTCCGTAGAACCATCATCTACCACAATCACTTCACACTGATCGTAAGTCTGATCCAACGCGCTATCGATCGCCTGCTGGAGAAATCGGGCGTAATTATAGTTATTAATTAGAATGCTTACTAATGGTGACGACTCATTCATGGCTAGAAAAGATTCAGGAACAGATGAGCAAGCGTAGCTTCAAGGAATATTATGCTCGCTAAATTAAAAATACAGCGATCGGCGCTGCCGTACTACGGGACATATCACCCTAATCTATGTCAGAAATAGTACATTTAGCAGTGCTAGATTCCGATGTATTGCTCATGTGCTTCATTACTCCATACATACAAAAAGCTCCAGGTTTTTCGAGAACCCAGAGCTTTAAGGTTGTCAGAGATAGCTTACAAGCTGCCAAGAATCATCTGAGTCTGTTGAGCGATCTCATTCACCATCTGATGCGTCACAGGCAGCGAATCGATCGCCATGCCTGCACAGAGCAACATCAAGTACAGAATCGAATACTTAAACGTCGATCGAGCCACCATCAAATCCGATGGAGTCTGCATCAAATTCCAAGCTTTCTGAACAAAAACACCGCCGAGAAAAAGCGCGATCGTTGCATAAACCGCTCCCATCACATGCAGCGGATACACAAGCAATAGCGAGACCGGAATCAGAGACAAGGTGTAGTAAAAGATTTGCTTACTCGTTGGCTCGTTGCCATCAACGACAGGCAACATCGGAACTCCAACTTTGGCATAATCCTCGCGAATCATAATCGCCAACGCCCAGAAATGAGGCGGTGTCCAAAGGAAAATAATCGCGAATAGCACCCAAGCGGCCCAACTCAAATCACCCGTGACTGCCGCCCAACCTACTAAAGGTGGAATTGCACCCGCAGCACCGCCAATTACAATATTCTGAGTACTATGACGCTTCAGCCAATGCGTATAAACGACAACGTAGAAGAAAATCCCCGACATTGCTAAGCAAGCACTGAGGAGATTGGCAAAATACGTCAGCAAGCCAAACGAAAGCAATGCGAGTGTCACAGCAAAGATCAACGCATCGCGAGGACTGACTCGCTGAGAAGGAAGCGGGCGAGTGCGAGTGCGCTCCATAATGTAATCGATATCTCGATCGTACAAGCAATTCACCGTATTGGCTGAGCCTGCTGCAAAGGCTCCACTCAGTAGAGTCACAATGAGTAAGATCGGATCGACTTGACCTTCAGCCGCGATCCACATTCCGCCTGCGGTAGTGATTAAAAGCAGCAAAATAATTCTGGGCTTAGTCAGTTGCCAGTAACTCTTAATGACTTGTAGAAAGTCTTGATTGTGGCGAATTACGCCAGTTGCTGAATCTTGCATTTCTATACCTGGTCGAACGAGAGAGTAAAACTATGTTTACGCTTCGGCTTTTAAGGGCTGCTTCGAGTCCCGTAACGCTAAAACACTAAACACCAGTAAAGTTCCAAGCAGCGCAGCCCCAGTCGCTTGATGGGCAACCGTTAAAGGCTCAACCTGTAACCGTAGGCGAAACGTTGCAACGCCCAATGTCAGTTGAAGCACTAACAACAAGCCTGCAACATTGATCAATCGCCGAAGTAAAGGATGCAGCGCTGGAGTACGCCAAGCCAAAATCACCAAAGATAAAACTGCGATCGTCGGTGGAACAATACCTGCAATGTGGCTGTTCATCACCGTACACAGTTGCGATTGTCCAAAGCATTGATGCAACGCCCACTGAGAAGACACTAAGCCTCCTAGAATGCTTTGTAGATAGACAAAGCCCGTTGCAGCAACACCAAACCATCGCAGCTTGCCGACTGTGCCTGTGCCCTGATACGGCATCAAGCAAGTTCCAATGGCAAGCAATGTGCTAAAGAATAACAATCCAGTGCCAAGGTGTGCGGTAACAATGTCAAACCGTAACAATTCTGTAACAGTTAGACCACCTAAAACACCTTGAAACACCACGAGAAACAGAGCAAACAAGGTTGCCCAGGGTGTCCATTTCGGTAAGTCTTGCCGGAACCACCAAGCGACTGCGACTAAAGCGATCGCACCGAATCCGATCGAGGTTGCAATTAAACGGTGAAACCATTCTAGAAAGACTTCTAGATTCATTTGTTCACGGGGGACAAATTCGCCGTAACACAAAGGCCAGTCCGGGCAAGACAATCCTGCATTCATAACTCGTGTCGCGCTTCCCAATGCCATGAGAAACAGCGTTGAAATCGCTAAAGCAAAAACGAGTCGAGTCATCCAACTGCGCACAGCAGTCGGTCGAACGAGCGTTGAGGGGTTAAACCATGAATCAGACATAAGTGATATTCCGCAGGGCAGGTAACTAATGCTGTCCAAAACAAAATAAAAGTTTATCGATCGCGAGAGCATCTGCTCTAAGCTCTACTTTAGACAGGGTTTCTTAGAACGCCTGTGTCCTTTGGGAATTCTTCGGATTTGGGAAAAACCAAATCAGTATCCTGTAATACTTTCCGCCAGATCCCAAAGAAAAGCTTAAAGTTCAATACTTTGGGGGGCGATTCTGGACAACCTGACCTACCGTGGAGGGAGATCTAGACTGATAAATCTAGAACTCTTGAAGTCGTACAAGATGGGTGAGCCGTGAACATTCCTAGTCAAATCTCAACTCTCCTTGCAGGAATCGTTTTGACTCTTGTGAGCCTCTGGTATGGTCAAAACCATAACCTGCTCCCAACGGCGGCTTCTGAGGCTGCTCCGTTGGTTGACAATTTATTTAATGCAATGTTAACGATCGGGACAGGTATTTTCCTCCTCGTTAATTTTGTCTTAGTCTTTTCATTTTTCCGGTTTCGTCGGAAACCAGAGGATCAAAGTGATGGCGATCCAGTGCATGGAAACATTCCACTCGAAATTGTCTGGACAGCGATCCCAGCAATTATCGTTCTGGGAATTTCAATTTACAGCTTTGATATCTACAACTCTGAAGGCGGATTTGATCCGATGGATCATTCGGTCGCACATGGACAGCACCAGATGAAAGGATCTGCGATGGCGGCTCCCTTAATTGCACAGGCTGATCCGAACCAGGCGAAAGATGCCGCCGTGAAGCAGAATCCAGTGACGAATGCAGTTGAAGAAGAGATTCCTGCTCGTCGCGATGCGCCTGCTATAGGGATTGAATCTCCAAGGGTGGGATCAATTCCGTCTGGGAAAGAACCGCTTGTGATTAATGCTGCTGGAATGCAATATGCTTGGCTATTCACTTATCCAGATGAAATTATTTCAGGTGAGCTACATTTGCCTGTGAACCGCCCGGTCGTCATGAATATCACGGCGAATGATGTGCTTCATGCGTTTTGGGTGCCTGAGTTTCGTTTGAAGCAGGATGCTGTCCCCGGTCGTCAGTCTGAGATTCGGTTTACTCCGACAGTCGAAGGAGACTATCCGGTTATTTGTGCAGAGCTTTGTGGGGCATACCACGGTGCGATGAAAACTCATGTTTTAGTTGAGTCGCAAACTGCTTATGAAACTTGGCTTCAGAGTATGAAAGTCGCTCAGGCAGAAGAACAAAATCATGCGATCGCGCTTACTCCGGCTACGATGACCGATACTCAATACCTTGCGCCCTATGCCAAGGAATCAGGCGTAACCTCTGAAATGCTGCACCAGCTTCATCCCATGAGCTAATGCTCGGAAGCCTATTTCTCTTAAAAATTTGTTATGACACAAGCCGCCGAATTTCAAGAAAAAGCAAATCTTTCTGCTCACGGGCAAGAACCGGGGGATTGGAAACGCTACTTTGGATTTAGTACTGACCACAAAGTGATCGGGATTCAGTACCTGGTCACGACTTTTGTGTTTTATCTGATTGGGGGTGTGCTGGCAACAATGGTGCGGACGGAGTTAGCGACTCCAGATTCGGATTTTGTCAGCCGTGAAGTCTATAACAGTCTGTTCACGGTTCACGCGACGGTAATGATCTTTTTATGGATCGTGCCTGCGGGAACGGGTGGGTTTGGCAACTTTCTGGTGCCCTTGATGATTGGGGCACGGGATATGGCGTTTCCGAAACTGAATGCAGTGGCATTCTGGATTATTCCGCCTGCGGGACTGATGCTGATGAGTAGCTTTCTTGTGGGTGCGCCTGAAGCAGGTTGGACGAACTATCCGCCCTTGAGCTTGATTACAGGTAAAGCAGGAGAAATGATCTGGATTCTCAGCGTGCTACTGCTGGGAACTTCATCAATTCTGGCTGCGGTGAACTTCCTGGTTACTATCTGGAAAATGCGAATTCCAGGCATGGGCTGGAATCAGATGCCATTGTTCTGCTGGGCAATGTTTGCGACTTCGATTTTGGCCTTGATTGCGACTCCAGTATTAGCAGGCGCTTTGATTTTGCTCTCTTTCGATGTGCTGATTGGGACGGCGTTTTTCAATCCGACGGGAGGGGGAGACCCGATCGTTTATCAGCACTTATTCTGGTTTTATTCGCACCCGGCTGTTTACATCATGATCTTGCCCGTATTTGGCATGATCTCGGATATTATTTCAGTCCACGCACGTAAGCCGATCTTTGGATACAAGGCGATCGCGTATTCGAGCTTAGCGATTTGCGGATTGGGCTTGATTGTGTGGGTTCACCACATGTTTACGAGTGGGACACCGCCCTGGATGCGGATGTTCTTCATGATCACCACTATGATCATTGCGGTTCCAACTGGGATTAAGATTTTTAGCTGGTTGGCGACGCTGTGGGGCGGCAAGTTGGACGGCAGTTCAGCATTGCTATTTGCAATGGGATTTATTTCTCTGTTCGTGGTGGGTGGTATTAGCGGTGTAATGGTCGCATCTGTTCCATTTGATATTCACGTTCATGATACTTACTTCGTTGTTGCTCACCTGCACTACGTGCTATTTGGTGGCAGTGTGTTTGGGTTATATGCCGGATTCTACCACTGGTTCCCGAAAATCACGGGACGAATGATGAATGAGACTTGGGGTAAAGTTCATTTCTGGCTGAGCTTTGTGGGATTTAACTTAGCATTCATGCCGATGCACAAGTTGGGACTCGAAGGGATGAATCGTCGAGTGGCGGAATATGATCCCAAGTTTGCAACTTTGAATTTGATTTGTACGATCGGGGCTTATTTGCTCGCGGTTTCGACCTTGCCATTTCTTGTGAATGCGACTTGGAGTTGGTTGCGCGGTGAGCCTGCGGGGGATAATCCTTGGCGCGGGTTGACTTTGGAGTGGATGACCACTTCCCCGCCTCCGGTTGAGAATTTTGACGCTGATCCGGTGTTGGCGACAGGACCCTATGACTATGGCATGGGTTCTCGATCGACTGAGGTTGATGTCCCATTCTCGGATGCGGATGATCCCGCTTTGTCCGCAGGACCGAGTTCGACTTTGAGAGCGAAGCCTGATCCGGTAGTTGCTGCCGAAAAGAGCGATCGAGGCACTGAAAGTCACAATCGATAACCTCTTTTAAGGATGGGAACTTTGTTTTTCATCCTTTGCCCTTTAATTTCTCAATTGCTATGACCACTATCGATCCCGCAAAAACTTCTCTCAACTATCATCACGAAGCGACAGCCGAGGCGCATCATGAGCATCCGGATCTGCGAATTCCAGGCTTGATTGTGTTTCTAGCCGCAGAGGGGATGATTTTTCTGGGGCTGTTTATGGCTTACATTGCGTTTCGCGCTGTAGCACCGACCTGGCCTCCAGAAGGAACGCCTAAGCTTGAATTGCTTTTGCCTGGAATTAACACGGCAATTCTAATTGCTAGTAGCTTTGTGATTCACAATGCAGACACCGCAATCAAGAAGAATGATGTCAAAGGTCTAAGGCTGTGGTTCTCGATCACCGCTGTGATGGGTGCAGTGTTTCTAGTCGGTCAGCTTTATGAGTACTTTCATCTAGAGTTCGGACTGAAGACGAATATCTTTGCCAGTACGTTCTATGTACTGACTGGATTTCACGGGCTGCATGTTTGCTTTGGTTTGATTTTAATGATGGGTGTGCTTTGGCGATCGCTCAAACCCAACCATTACAGTAGCGAAAAGCATTTTGGAGTCGAAGCCGCAGAAATCTACTGGCACTTTGTGGATGTCATCTGGATTATTCTGTTTTTACTGCTGTATATTCTCTAAATTTAAATCATTGAATAAACCGGATGCAGAGCAATCTACATCCGGTTTTTTGTTAATTTAGACCCATTGGGCTACATCAACGATTGTCCGCCTTGCGATAACAATTCACCTAATTGTTCCACCTTAACTGCGACATCTCCGGTTGCCTCAGATGCAGCTTCCGAAGTATCTTCGCCGAGATCACTCATAATTTGAGCGATCGCGGCAGTATCGCCATCAGTCAGAGCTTGTTTGAGATCGCCCAAATCTTCTGCTAAATCAGTGCCTTGAAGTTGCTGCTGCCAGCTTTCA
>JALOOO010000331.1 GCA_025454375.1 Leptolyngbya sp. Prado105
TCCGATCGCAGAGCAAGAAGAACTCTACGACTTGATTGAGCGTGAATATGTCGAGTATGTCGAACGCCAGGAAGCAATGGGTGAATCGATCTTAGAAGCGCAATCATTGGATTTTGATGCGAGAACGATCGCACAAATGGAAGTTGTTGCTTCTGACCCAAGTATTACTAGCCAATTTACAAGTTCAGTATACCTGGACGTTGTAGATGTGAAGACGCTACGGAAACCTTTCACGACTCAGGAGGCTGTCAATTTTGTTAGGCGAAATCTAGACCTTGCTGAAGTGAGCGCATCTTTCAATCTCTACGAAGTTCGTCCAGAGATTAGTGAAGCTGCGAATGATCGAGTAGCGAGTCAAGTACAAGCGCTGAGGCAAGCAACTGAACAGTATCGAGTGAAGTTTCAAGTTCGAGTGCCGCCGAAATCTGGAGAAGAAGAAAATGAAACTCAGTTGAGAACCAATAGAGCGATCGACAAATTTAATTCACGACTCGACCAACAGCTTAGTCATGTCCAGAAAACCCTACAAACATTCCCTTCAGGCACTCCTGTCCGAATTGTCACTGCGAATGAAAGCATTTTCTATGGCATTGCTGCTCGAATTTGGAACACTGATCCAAAAGGAAATCCGACTGCTCCTGGGAACTGGAAAATACAATTTCTGCTAGCTGATCCGGCTAAGGAACTTACCATTCCACTTTCTAAAGTGAACGTGACTGCTCTAAATGCGATCGCAGTTGTCCCTAAAGAATATGACTTTTTCGATGAACCGATTTACGAAGTCTTCGACCAACGCCAACGCAAGAATCGTGAAGAGCGTCAGATCTTCGCAGGGAACACGCTTCGAGCGATGGAGAAGTTCAATGGCAAGATGATTAACTACACGAATTCTCAAGGAAGAACTTGCCAAGGGGTGCTTACACCAGTCGGATTTGATATCGAGAAAGTTCTGGAGCATGAACCCATTCAAATCATGAGTCCCGTCGATGTGATGCGATTCCTCTTCGAGATTACGAACCGAACCGGGCACCTCAAAACACCCGATGAAATTTTGACTGTTCGAGCGCAGAAGAGACGAGATGGGAACGGCATTATCCTACAAACGCCGAAAGCGAGAGAAGAAGGTGGACAGTACTATCTGAATAAAGCGCTGATGGAGGCTGCGGGTGGCGGGGAGTTCTTCTCAGTGGGCAAAAAGATGATGCTCGTTGTTCCTGCTGAGCGCATTGAATCTGTGATCCACTATCTCAATGCAGCAGATTTATCGCTTGCTGCTTTTGATCAGCGTCAAAAAGCGAGAGACATGCTAGGCATCGAATTGCCTCGATTAGAACTCATTCAGCAAAATCAGTTTGAAGCACAAGCAGATTATGTTCCTTATGTTCCGCCCGTTGATGCTCAAGCAATCTCTGCTTTAGAACAAGCATTTCAGGTGAATGGTTCTGCGATCGTAGAACCAACTCTCGAAGACATTACACAACCTGAGACGACACCTATCGAATTACTGTCTTCTGAGAGTACAACTGATTCCAGTACTCAAGAACTTTGGGCACTGCGTCTAGACAATCTCTCAGATGAACTCAAAAGCCTACTACAACCCTCTCAAATTGTTCGGATTCTGACTCAAGCCGATCCACTCGCTGCAATTCAAAAGTTAAAGGAAGCTCAACCCATTTTTGCTGCCATTTATCAAGAACTAGCAGACCTCTACACAACTGCCGCCATGAACTCTCCTCAAGATTCTTCAACCCAAGAACAAAAGTTACCAGAGACTTCATTAACTGCACTCCAGACACAACTGATCACCAGCATCGATCAGATTCCGAACACTTGGGCACTTACTCCAATTGATGCTCACAAGGCTCCCTATCGCGCAGGTTGGCAAACTGAGCCGCCATTATCGCGAGATGAACTTCGAGACGAAATCAGAAATAGTGCAAGTGGTTATGGACTCAGAACGGGAAGCATCTCTGGTGGAATTGTTGCGATCGATCTTGATGGAGCTTCTGCTCGTGCCAAAATGCTCGAACTTTCGGGTGGGATCGACCTGCCTGAGACAGTTTCCTTTACATCAGGGAGAGAGGGGCGTTCTCAGCACCTGTTTGTGGTTCCAAGAGAGCTATGGTCGCTAATTAGATCCCGCAAAATTGCAACAGGAATCAAAGGTGAGGAGGGAAAGGAAGAACACGTTGAACTACGCTGGCAAGGATTACAGTCAGTTCTGCCTCCTTCGGTGCATCCAACGACTGGACAATATCGCTGGTTGAAATCTCCGCAAGAAGTAGAAATCGCTTTAGTTCCGAATTGGGTTATTGATCGAATGCTCGTTGAGACGAAAATGGTTACAGTTGATCATGCTCTATCTTTCAATCACCCTCCTGTACAAGCGAATTGGACAGACCAAGACTGGGCACTGAGCTATCTAGCCGCATTGCATCCACATCGAGCAGACGATCGAGATATTTGGCTGAAAGTGGGAATGGCATTACACAGTGTGAGTCCTACCCTTTTCTCTGCATGGGATCAGTGGAGTGCCCAAAGTCAAAAGTATCGACCTGGAGAATGTGAATACATCTGGAATCGGTTTCAGGAGAATGGGGGAATTACGATCGCAACGCTTGGCGGGTGGGCAAAGGAAGACGGCTGGCGCTTCCCGGTTGAAGCTGAAGTAAAAGCAAATTCGGAATCTAAAGTGATTGACCCAGTTCAAGCCTTTCAGCAACAACTTGATCAGCACGATCCAAAAACAGGAGAATGGTTAGCAATATCAGAGCCTCATTACCCTTGTTTGCAGGAGTTTAAGCGGTGGTATTTTGAGGCACGGGAAGTTGGGCGTTCTCAGAAGTATCTCGATCGTATTCAAGAATTAGCGGAAGACTTTAAGGCAAAAACACCAGATGCGATCGCGGATTCAACCGCTCAAAATTCTGAAATTACGTTATCAGAAGCAGCGATCTCACATCTGAAGAAAGACTCATCAGCCTATCAAACTCAGATTGAGCAGTTTGCAAAGGATGTAAAAACGATTCTGAAGTACAGAGGCAAGCAGATTTCCTTGCAAGGTCAACCCGTCTATGAATACCAGTCTCACAATCAAAATTACTTGCTGCGCTACTATTGCGTGACGAAGAGTGTAACTGTCGAAAAATCTGGACGATTGCTCCTACAGTATCCTGTTACTGATCACACGCATTCAAAGCTAGTTATGCATGAAGATTTCGCTTGCTTTAGTCGAGAGGCAACACGATTGCGCGAACAGGCGAAAGTTCCTCCTTCTACATTAAATTTAACTAAATCTAATGAACAACAGCGGTGAGAGACGTTACGCACGAAATCCGAAGAAATTTGAATGTCTAGACCAACTTCCTAGCCTAATTACTATACTGAAAGCAATTGTCTGTCTTTTGGAGCTAGGGCGAGTTAGCAACGGATGTTTTGAACTTGGTCAAGTTTGATGTTTTCTAGGAGAGGGGTGTATGGTTGCTCATTGGGAAACTCCTGAGGTTAAAGCGTTTGAAAAGCAGGTTCTGGAGGCAGAAAACCAGATTGTTAAAGCGATTTCGGAACTCTTTCGGTTAGAGAAGATTTTGGATGATGTTTGCCAGGAGATTCAGACTTCTCTTGGCTTCGATTTTGTTGGTGTGTCGCTGATTATTCGGACTCGTAATACGATCGAGGCAATTCACGGAACAGGAATTGCGAAAACCTGGGTCAATCGTGCCCGACATTACCTTGAAGCGGATGTAGGGTTGCGCGACATTCAGGCAGATATTGTTAAAACGCGCCGTACTGAAATCATTGCGGGCTGGGACAGTCGCTTTGATCGGTGGATTTATGACACTTTCCAACATCAACGGTTTCGTCGAATTTTCACCCCGATTTTGTTAGTTCAAGATCAAGCTGGAAAAGTTAATACAAATTGGTTTGAGCAGTTCGACTGGCAAACACGATTCAAGCCGAGCAAGGTGGATGAGAATAGGCATCCAACAGTCATTGAAATTGAGCCTTTTAGTGCAGATACGACTTTCAAAGTGATTGGTACGATCGAAGCAGGATACGAAAACTCGGATCGCGCAATTTCCCACGAGACGACGATCGCGCTTGCTCAATTGTTAGCCCGTCGAGCGTTGGATATTCGTCGAGCAAGATTGCCTTATGTGCTAGAAACGATCGTTGAAAATGCTCGCAATATCTTGGATGCGGATTTGACAACCCTGCATTTTTTCTGGGAACCGGATCGCAAGCGCTATGTCTATGAATCGCGAACTGGGACGATCGAGAATCCGACTTTGTTAAGAGAAGTGCAACCTCGACCCGATGGGCTAGGATGGCAAGCCATTCGAGAAAGGAAACCGAAGTACATTCCTGATCCAAGTCAAGGGCATACAGATTTGACCCTGGAACAGTTCAATCCTGCTGTGTATCAAGAAGGTGCAAGAGCTTATGCGGCATATCCATTGATCATTGATCCCGAATTGAGCTTTGAGAGTCAAGAGACAATTCTAGAGGCTGAAGGAAAAGTGCTGCGCTCTAGTGCAGTTGGTGTTTTGTATGTCCACATTAATCGCCCAGGCTTTGAAGAAGAAGCTCAAAAATGGGGCAATTTGTTTGCCGATCGTGCAATTGATGCGATTTGGCACGCCCATACTTATCAGCAGATGCGAGACAAAACGCGACAGCTAGAGATGTTGCATTCTGTGGCTCAGTCGCTGAGTCAAATTCCTGAGAATGGAGA
>JALOOO010000111.1 GCA_025454375.1 Leptolyngbya sp. Prado105
CGGTGGTGCGGATGGTATCGTTGTTACTGATATTCATGAGTGAATTCATGGCCTGAAACTGGCCGCTAATTTGCAGATCGAATTGATATTTTTGTTTCTGATAAATGAAGAAAACTTTCTGCCCGTTTTTGGTTGGCACGGTTTTTTCAAGATTCCAGGCGGCTTGGGACAGCGAAAGTCCCAACAAGGTTGCCCAAGCCGTTGCTGCCATAGCAGGCCATCCCGATCGCAAGCCCCAAACCAATGCCGTAGGAATCAACAATGCGCCACCAATAATCGATAGCGTAGACAATAACGAAGGCCACAGCAGCATTTGCTTTGCCACCCGCACTACCGCAATAATTACCGCAACAACCCAAGCCACAATCCAGCCCTTAAACCAGTCCCAGCCCCAATTCACCGAAATATCGATCGGTAACCCCAAATCTAAACCAAACACGATCGCTGCGGCCAGCCACTGGTTGATTTTCCAATAGAGATAACTGACTAATACCGAACCCATGATGACAATGGCAGCAGGCAAGAGGATCTGTTTTTGCCACAGCTGTTGGAGAATTCTCTGTTGAGGAGTTTGCTTGACAGCATCTTTCAGGTTAGGAACTTCGGAATTGCTTCTGGGCGTATCTTTGCTAGCAGGCAAAGCAGTGGATTGAACTTCGATCGCGTTGATATCGAGGGTTTGGGAGTCTTGCTTTTGGCGATCGATGGGATGTCGCCCGATGGGTTGGTCAACGGTTCCACTGTCTTGCTTGGGTGCGCCATAGACGATCGCGTAATAGCTTCGCCGCGCTGTTTTCGTCCGAAATTGTGCTTGCAAAACATGAAAGGCGAGTTCTGTTTTGGCAACGACGATCGCGCCTGTGGTGTCTTTATCCAGTCGATGGACAATCCCTGGACGCTGGATGCCATTGATTCCTGGCAAGCTTTCACAGTGAGCAAGTAACGCATTCACCAATGTTCCTGAATCATGTCCAGCAGATGGATGTACGACCATTCCTGCCGCTTTATTGATGATAATTAGCGAGCTATCCTCGTAGAGAGTCTCTAATGCGATCGCTTCGGGTTTGAGTTCAAGGGGTTGAACTTCAGGAAGTTCGACCTGGATAAAATCGCCGTCTTCGACTTCTGCTTTTTTCGATTGACAGAGTTCGCCGTTGACTTGAACATGTCCTGATTCGATTAATTTCTGAATCCGCGATCGCGATATTTCCGAGAGTTGATCGGCAAGATATCGATCGATCCGACTGCCCCCTTCTTCAACATAAAACTCAAGCAATTTTGATCAATCCTTTGCGAATTCAGTTAACTACTGACTGTTGATTTTACATTTTTTATCAGCGGCGGAGTGTCCTTACATCGACTGCTGCTGTTTTGCGAGTTTCGCTTTGGCTTGTTGCCAGAACTGTTCAAGTTCTTCTAACGAATACTCAGATAAAGGTCGATCGACAACTGCTTCCATCTGCACCAATCGCTGAATAAACCGATCGTTTGTCCCCTGAAGGGCTGCGTCCGGGTCAAGATCTGCCCATCGCGCCAAATTGATCACAGTAAACAATAAATCTCCTAGTTCTGCCTGCTGATTTTCTTTACTCTCATTTTTTGGAAATTTTCATTCCAGCGACAAGCGAAGGCAGCGATCGCGCATATTTTTTCAGTTGATCGCTTAACTTCGCCTCACTCAAAGCTTCTGTCGCCTTGATCTTTTCCCAGTTCTGATGCACCTCATCCAAGCTTCCAACTTCCAAATTGTCAAACACATGCGGATGCCGACGAATCAGCTTTTGCGTAATGTTTTTTGCCACGATCGCCAAATCAAATTGCTGTTGATCTTTTGCGACTTGCGCCTGTAGCACTACTTGAAGTAGGAGATCCCCAAGTTCATCTGCGATCGCGGCTTCATCTCCATGGCGCAGCGCGTCTACCACTTCATAAGCTTCTTCAATGACATAGGGCATGAGTGACTGAGGGGTTTGGGCTAGATCCCAGGGGCAGCCTCCTTCTGGATTTCGGAGTTGAGCGACCACTTCAACCAATTGTTGCAAAGCTTGCAGCGTTTCAGACAAGGAAGAATTCATAGAAACTCTCGGATTTTCACTCAATTTTATCGACTTCTCGATTCAAAATCCCCCTCCGTGCTTTATTCCCACGCAAATCAGCAGAAAAATCTGAAATTCAGTGCGATTTATTTCAGATTTTTCTGATATATTAGTTAAGCACGACACGCGCGGGCGATTAGCTCAGTTGGTAGAGCGCCTCCCTTACAAGGAGGATGTCGGGGGTTCGAGCCCCTCATCGCCCATCGATTACAAGATTCAAAACCCCGATCGCAACCTCTCGCTGAACTGCTGCGATATCATTAGGTAGGTATTTCGATGACTTGATCGAAGCAACTCCAAACATCTATCCCAAACGAATGAGCTCACTTTTAAAGTCTATCTAAAGATAGTATCTGGGGATACGCGACATATCGTATGTTTTCTGCTAGTGCCTAAATAGCGAATCCGGATTCTGAGAGGAAAAGCTCCGCAATGTCATTCACGCTGCAAGACCGTCAGCAATTGCTTCAACGCATTGCAGACACAATTCCGGGAATCTTGTATTTATTTGATCTCGAAGGACATCGCAACCTTTACATCAATCGATCCGTTGGCGAACTGCTCGGGTATCCAGCAGCAGAAGTGATTGCAATGGGTGAGAGCTTTACTCAAAAGATCATGCATCCGGAAGATTTTACCCGGTTGCTAGAGCATATCGAAAAATTGCAGGCGATACAGACAGATGAGTCTTTGAGCTTTGAGTATCGAATGCGGCATCGAGATGGGAATTGGCGCTGGTTTTGGAGCCAAGATACTGTCTTTCAACGCACTGAAGCAGGCGTGCCAAGACTTGTGCTAGGAACTGCGATCGACATTAGCGATCGCAAACAGAGTGAAGCAGATCTCCAAGAAGCCGCTGAAATCGATGCGTTTTGTATTGCACTGAATGACGCATTGTGCCCGCTGACTGATGTAGATGAGATTCAAGCAGCAGCAGCGCGTGTGCTAGGAGAGTCACTGCGAGCGAGTCGCGTTGCTTATGCCGAAGTTTTACCAAATCTTGAGCAAGTGATCGTCCATCAAAGCTACACACATGGCGTTTCAGAACTCAGCGGCATATTTGACGCAGAAGCATATGGGCGAGATTTGATTCAAGATTACAGCCTGGGACGACAGTTAATTATTCAGAATATCCAGCAGAGTTCTCGCTATAGCGATGATGCAAAGGCGAGATTTGCAGCGATCGAAATTGCCTCAATTTTTGATGTGCCTTTGATCAAGGATGGTCAACTCGTTGCACTGTTGATAGTGCATCAATCTACACCTCGCGAATGGACAAGATCTGACGCAAGACGCATCAAAGAAACCGCAGAGCGAACCTGGGCAGCCGTTGAGCGGGCGCGGGCAGAGGCAGCATTACGTCGATCGCAAGCAAAATATCGTCTCCTGTTTGACTCCATGGATCAGGGATTTTGCCTCTGCGAAATGCTGTTTGATCCTCAGGGAAATCCCTTAGATTATCGCTTTCTCGAAGTCAATTCTGTTTTTGAATCGATGACTGGACTCAGAGGCGCAGCAGGTAAAACGGCATTAGCACTCGTTCCTGAGCTAGAGCATTATTGGATTGAAATTTATGCCAACGTCGTGCGAACAGGTGAACCTGTCCGATTTGAGAACCAATCCGTATCGATGAATCGCTGGTTTGATGTCAATGCCTTTGCACTCGAGCAATCGAATCAGTTTGCCATCTTGTTTACGAATATTACTGAACGGAAGCGGAGTGAACGCGAACGCGATCGATTTTTGGCAGTCGGGTCGGATCTCCAAGTGATTACAAGTACCAATGGTTATTTTCGATGGGTCAGTCCAGCCTTTGAACAAGCACTCGGTTGGACATCGGGCGAAATGACGACTCGTCCTTGGCGTGAGTTTGTCTATTTAGACGATACAGAGGCGACCCTTGCAGAAGTCGAAAAGCTTTTCTCTGGTGAAGCAACACTCTCATTTGAAAATCGGTTTCGTTGCAAAGATGGCTCTTACCGTTGGTTACTTTGGAAAGCACAACCGTATTTAGAAGAGCAGGTGCTGTATGGTGCAGCAGTCGATATCACCGATCGCAAACTGACAGAAGCCGCACTCCAGCAAAGCGAGGAGCGAAGTCGAAATATTCTAGAAAGCATCACTGATGGCTTCTTCGCACTCAATCAAGACTGGCAGTTTACTTACATCAACAAAGCGGCTGAAAGATTGCTCGATCGATCCAATCTCGAACTCGCCGGAAAAAGCTTATGGACTGAGTATGCAGCACTGAAAGGCACTGAATTTGAGCGCATCTACCGAGCCGCAATGAGCGATCGAGTCGTCGGCTCAACCACTGCTTTTTATGCAGAACATCAGCGATGGTATGAGGTTCGAGCCTATCCTGCCCTCTCAGGCATTACAGTTTACTTCAGAAATATCACCGAACGTCTACGATCTGAAGCAGCGCTGCGAGAGTCAGAAGAACGCTATCGAAGCTTGTTTGAATCGATCGATGAAGGCTTCTGTGTGATCGAAGTTCTGTTTGAGAATGGCATCGCAAATGACTATCGCTTTCTAGAAATCAACCCCGCATTCGAGCAGCAAACCGGACTGATCCAGGCGACTGGAAAAACGATTCGAGAGCTAGTTCCCGATATCGAACCCTTCTGGTTTGACATCTATGCCAATGTTCTCAAAACAGGTGAACCTATGCGGTTTCAGGATCACTCTGCTGTGATGAATCGCTGGTTTGATATCTATGCGTTTCGGCTTGATCCAGCAGAAAATTGCAAAGTCGCTATTCTATTCCAGGATGTGACTGAGCGCAGACGCATCGAAATTGATCGAGAGCAACTGTTAATCCGAGAACAAGCCGCACGAGAAGCCGCCGATCGCGCAAATCGGATCAAAGATGAGTTTTTAGCTGTCTTGTCTCACGAACTCAGAACCCCGCTCAATCCCATTTTGGGATGGATCAGATTACTGCAAACGGGCAGACTCGACCCTGATCGACAACGAGATGCCTTAACCACGATCGAGCGCAATGCCAAACTCCAATCACAACTGATCGAAGATCTCCTCGATATCTCTCGAATTATTCAAGGCAAGCTTGCGCTCAATCCCACGATCGTCGATCTCACGTCTATTATTGCTGCTGCTGTCGAAACGGTTCGGCTCGCCGCAGAAGCAAAGCAAATCCGACTCAAGCTAGACCTCAATCCGACGACTCCCGTTTCAGGAGATCCCGCTCGATTACAGCAGGTCGTCTGGAACTTACTGACCAATGCGGTGAAATTTACCCCCAATGGCGGACAGGTCACGATTGCACTCAATGCAGTCGATCGCTTGGCTGAAATTCGAGTCATCGATACGGGAAAAGGAATTCAGCCCGATTTCTTATTGCAGATTTTTGAATCATTCCAGCAAGAAGACGGTTCGACGACTCGTAAGTTTGGCGGATTGGGACTCGGTTTAGCGATCGTCCGGCGAATTGTCGAAATGCACGGCGGCATCGTTTATGCAGAAAGCCAGGGCATCGATCAAGGGGCAACCTTTATCGTGCAATTGCCGATGAATTTGCAAGCGAAACCGGATGAGCCTGAGCCGATTTCACCCCATTCCACACGAGAGAACGAGTTGAGTCATCTCACAATTCTGCTAGTAGATGATGATCTCGATACTCGTGAGCTTCAAGCCTTTATACTCGAACAAAGTGGCGCAACGGTCATCTTGGCAGAGTCTGGTCAAGAAGCGTTGCAAATGCTCGATCGCACATTACCTGATCTGATTGTCAGTGATTTAGGAATGCCAGAAATGAATGGCTATATGTTGATGCAGCAGATTCGTGCCAGACCTTCAGACCAGGGTGGAGCAATTCCCGCGATCGCGGTTTCTGCCTATGCAGGCGATGCAAATCAGCAACAAGCCTTTGATGTTGGATTTCAAAAACATCTCGCAAAGCCTGTCGAACCCGAGGAATTGATTCGCACGGTTGCTGCATTGGCAAGAGGTTGCTCCGAGGTCTAAATCGCCGGGAAGAACGCCAAAACACTACTTGCCTGCTTTCTTCTTCGCCGTCTCAACGACTTCAAGTTCTGACATTCTAAACGTGACCAGCTTATCCCAATTTCCGCCCTCAAACAGGACAGCAACCCTTCCATCAGTAATCCGCTGTACGAGTCCTTGAAACCCGTAGTAGGTATCATTAATATTCTTCACGCGAACGGCTGAACCTGGTAAAAACATAATTTTGTGTCAATACGCTTCCCCTATTAGTTTACAGCCCTACCTGAGTTCTCTGATATCGATTATCGTCAATCGATCTCGCTCAATTTCTCAATTCCTTAAAATCTCGGCTTATTGCGGAAATTTGCTACCGATTCAACTAGCCCGATCGCTAAAAAATTCATCAGCAGCGCCGCATTCCCATGGCTCAACCAGGGCAGCGGAATCCCCGTCACAGGTGCAAGATTAATCGTCATGCCGATGTTAATCGACACCTGGAAAATAATCATCGAGAACACACCCACCGCAATCAGCGAACCGAATTCATCCTTTGCACTTTGAGCAATAATCAGCAGACGGTAGCAAATCAGCAGATATGCCCCCAGCACAAAAATCGCGCCAACAAAGCCCAATTCCTCACCCACTGCGGTAAAGATAAAGTCCGTATGCTGCTCAGGAATAAACTCCAACTGCGTCTGAGTCCCGTGAAAGATACCCCGCCCCAAAAACTCCCCAGCCCCGATCGCAATCTTTGACTGAATCACGTGATATCCAGCCCCCTGTGGATCTTGCTCTGGATCAATCAAGGTGAGAATTCGAGCCTTCTGATAATCATGCAGCACAAACTGCCAAAGCACTTGACCTAATCCGCCTGCAATCGTATTGATCACAATCGGCACTAAGGTTCCATAAGTCTTCCAGGGTAAAGTCTTTAACGCAACCCAGCCAATGAATGCAATCCACAGCCCCAGTCCCAAAATCCCGATCGCGCCTTTCGTCACTAACGTCGTAAACAAAATCGCAGAAATCACCGGAGAAAGCAGCAGCAGCAGCCAACCCGGATTCGCATTGCCCCAGTACAGCATTCCAAATGTAATCGCCCCAAAGACCAGCGACGTTCCCAAGTTCGGCTGCAAGAAAATTAGAACCCACGGCAAAGCCGCTACAATGAGAACTTTCATCATTTGAGGCAAAGTCGAAGCCGATCGCTGATGTAGCAGTGCCGCCAGTGTAATAATCGCCCCCAACTTAGCAAACTCAGACGGTTGTAGCCCGAAGCCAAAAATATTCAGCCAGCGCTGCGCCCCTTTCTCCTCAACTCCCGCAATCATCACGAGAAGCAAAGAAACATTCGTGATGCTATAAATCCACCATTTCCAAGCGAGCAGCGCATCATATCGCAACCGAGAAATGATAAAAACCAGAAACGTCCCTACACTGCCAATCAAGGCGTGAAACATCCAATCTCGCCGCTCGGTATGATTGAGTTGCACGCTATGAATCATCACACCGCCTAGCACAACGAGAGACAGAACGGCACCCAAAAGAAACCAGTCCATCTCTTGCCAGGGTTGGAGCCAGGGACGAAGCGGGGATGGGATCGGAGATTTTTTCTTGCGGAACATAGAAATTGAGCTTATGCGAGTGCTGCAACGGATACTTTAGCAGCAATTTGCTGGGCAATGTGGGTCAAGGCTTTTGCCGAAGCGGAATCCGGATCGCCAACAACGATCGGAATTCCCTTATCTCCCCCTTGACGCAGCGGAATCTCCAACGGCACACAGCCAAGCAACGGCACATTCAACTCAGTCGCAGTCTTTTCACCGCCTGCTGACCCAAAAATGTCATATTGTCGATCGGGCATATCCGGTGGAATAAAATAGCTCATATTTTCAACGATCCCCAGTACAGGGACGTTCAACTGTTGGAACATTTTCAATCCGCGACGAGAATCTAGCAGCGCAACCGTTTGCGGAGTCGTCACAATCACCACTCCCGCCATCGGGACAGCTTGAGTCAGGGTTAATTGAGCATCTCCGGTTCCCGGTGGCATATCGACAATTAAGTAATCGAGATCGCCCCACTGTACCTGATAGAGAAACTGACGAATCACGCCATTCAACATCGGACCTCGCCAAATCACGGGCTGATCTTTGTCGATCAAAAATCCCATTGAAACTAACTTGACTCCGTGATTAAAAGCAGGTTCCAGGATTTCGCCCTGATCGGTTTGCTTCACCGCAACGCCTGCTCCTTCGAGTCCTAACATCGTCGGCGCATTCGGACCATAAATATCCGCATCAATCAAACCGACTTTTGCGCCTGCTTGTGCCAAAGCAACCGCGACATTAACGGCAACTGAGCTTTTGCCCACACCACCTTTGCCGCTAGAAATCGCAATAATATTTTTCACGCCATCGATCCCGGTGCGATCGGGCAAAGATTTCTGCTGAGGCGTTTCAGCGGTCACTTCCACCTCGATCGATTTCACGCCAGGGAGCGTTTTTACGGCTCGTTCGCAGTCTTCTACAATAAACTGACGCAAAGGACAGGCAGGCGTGGTTAAGACCAATGTGAATCGAACATTGCCATCCTCGATCGCGACATTGCGAATCATATTCAATGCCACCAAACTTTTTTGCAGTTCAGGGTCTTGAACAGGTTTAAGCACTTCTAAAACGGATTCTGCACTAAGAGTTTCTAGCATGAGAGATCGAGTCTGGGTTTCTTCGATCTTACCGCTCTACGGATCTCCTTAGAAATCCAAACAGCTTCGTTGATTCGATTTTGGTAATTCTGGCTGTTCTGCCGCATGAGCTAAATCTTCAGCGACTCGTGCCGCATAAGGCTTAATAATCGACCAAATCAACGGTGAGAGCCATCCTTGCAATGTTACGGAATAAGCAATACTTGTGCCTGAAACGGTAGATTTCACCTCGTATTGAATTCTTTCTTCAATTCCTGGGATCGCTATAATTCTCACACTGAGCAATTCCCTCGGATCTACGCGCTCGACAAAAATCCGAATCGGAAATGGTCCTAATCTCGTCACCGCTTCATAAATCAAGCCTGGTTTTGCCACCTGTCCACGGGGCACATTCGTGCGTGAGATCATCGGATGCCACGACACATCGGCGAGATCAATCACTTTTTTCCACAAATCATCCACAGAAGCTGAACTAATCGCTTGATACGATCGTGCCAAGGTTAACTCGACCCGTCGCCGCTTACGGTGGAGAAATTTCCAAGAAAAGTTCAGCATATATTCATCTCCGATAAAGCGAACCTGTATCCAAAAGCCGGGTGATTGATCTTAGCCAAATTGAACCCACGATCGTATCCTTCTCAAGATGCTGACCGACTTCTTTCGACATCAGTCATAGAATGTTATAAACATTTACGATCTCTGCGTTCCGCACAGGATGCACGATTTGCACGTTGTAAATCGAGTCAATCTTTAGAGGGGAACCGTTTCGCGATAGTCTAAATGAACCGTCTGGATTGAGCAATCCTGCTGCTCAACTATTACGGAACCTTTAAACTTCTTCACCGATAGTAAAGCGATTCGTTTCAGGAACCGACGTTTATGACTGCCTTCTCTACCTCCAACAAGACCGAGACGACTCAAGCGCTACCGCCCCAAGATTCACGAGAGCGGGTCAGCCAATGGTTAAAAACTTTTCAAGATCAAGTTTGTAAGGGCTTAGAAGCCGTAGATGGCGAAGCGACATTTCGCGAGGATAGTTGGACAAGACCTGAAGGTGGCGGCGGACGATCGCGAGTTATGCGCGAAGGTCGCGTGTTTGAGCAAGGTGGAGTCAATTTTTCGGAAGTTTGGGGCAAGGATTTGCCGCCGTCGATTTTGGTACAGCGCCCTGAAGCGAAGGGTCATAGCTTCTATGCAACTGGAACATCGATGGTGCTGCATCCTCGCAATCCCTACATTCCAACGGTGCATCTTAACTATCGCTACTTTGAAGCAGGTCCAGTTTGGTGGTTTGGTGGTGGGATCGATTTAACTCCTTACTACCCCTTTGAAGAGGATGTGATCCACTTCCACAAAACCTTGAAGAATGCTTGTGACGAGCATCATCCTGAGTACTATCCTACCTTCAAGCTCTGGTGTGACGAGTACTTCTATCTGAAGCACCGCAATGAAACTCGCGGCGTTGGCGGCATCTTTTTTGACTATCAGGACACTCAGGGTGTTCTGTATCCGATTTTCTATCCGGGTTCTCAGATGGATACCCAGGCTGCACAGCGCAGCCAGGAAGTGGGTGCGGTTCAAGGTCGGACTTGGGAAGATCTGTTTGCATTTATCCAATCCTGTGGCAATGCGTTCTTGCCAGCCTACACCCCGATCGCTGAGAAACGCAAAAACACTGAATATGGCGATCGTGAACGTCAGTTCCAACTGTATCGACGCGGGCGCTATGTCGAATTTAACCTCGTATACGATCGCGGCACGATTTTTGGCTTGCAGACTAACGGACGTACCGAGTCGATTTTGATGTCGCTTCCTCCGATGGTGCGCTGGGAATATGGCTACGAGCCAGAAGCTGGAACTCCAGAAGCTCGCCTATATGACACCTTCTTAAAGCCTCAAGACTGGATCAATTGGTCGCAGAACGGGGCACACTAAGCGCGATGGGGTGACCTAAACCCTTGACATCCATTTGTTAAGCCTTGCATTTTGGGGGGATCGGGTTTTCCGGTTCCCCTGTTTTGTGGGTTGAGTTTGTGGATTGAGCGTTAGGAGTGTTGATGTTTTCCTCCGTTTGGGCATAACTGAATCAGGTAATCCCCCCAAAAGCTTGCAGGTTAACATGGAGCAGAAATCGATCCTTATGGAGCAGAGAATTTTTAGTACCCCAGATGGAACTACGATCGTCGTGTTTAATCCAACTGGACGCTTAGATATCACAACTGCGTGGCAGTTTCGCACAAGGCTACAGGACTGCATTGCGAAACAAACGAATCACATGATTGTCAATTTAGGACAGGTGAATTTTATTGATAGTTCTGGGCTGACTTCGCTTGTGGCAGGAATGCGCGATGCGGATAAGGCACGTGGCAGTTTTAAGCTGTGTAATGTCCATCCCGAAGCCAAGCTAGTTTTTGAAGTAACCATGATGGACTCAGTGTTTGAGATTTTTGAGAGTGAAGAAGAAGCCCTGGGAACTGCACTACAAAAAGTGGCAAGCTGAGTTGCTAAATTTCATGATTTGCAGCCTTGTTTTCTACCTAAGAAAGCAAGGCTTTATTGTGAGCAATTCTATTCGTACAGGCTTAACCACATTGCCCGCGCTGTCTGAGCAGATGATCACATAAGACCAATGCCACCATTGCTTCCACCATCGGAACCGCACGCGGCAGCACACAGGGATCATGTCTGCCCTTTGCCGCTAGAGTGACCGCTTCTCCAGTATTCGTGACTGTTTTTTGCGCTTTGCGAATCGTGGCAGTGGGCTTAAATGCGACTCGAATCACAATATTCTCCCCATTTGAGATGCCTCCTTGCACACCGCCCGATCGATTCGTAACGGTGCGAATCCGTCCCGATTCATCGGTATAAAACTCATCATTATGCTCACTCCCGGTCATGAGTGTTCCTGCAAAGCCTGAGCCGATTTCAAACCCCTTGGTTGCAGGCAGCGACATCACCGCTTTGGCTAAATCCGCCTCAAGCTTGTCGAATACAGGTTCACCTAAGCCCACAGGAACCTGGCGTGCCACACATTCGACCACCCCACCGATCGAGTCTCCTTGTCCGCCCATTTTTTGGATCAAATCGATCATGACTTCAGCACAATCGGAGTCAGGACAGCGAACGATATTGCTTTCAACTTGTTCTAATGTCACTGTATTTGGATCGATCGCGGCTTCTAGATCTTTGATCCGTTTAACATAGCCGACAATTTCCACTCCAAATTGCTGCAAAATTTTCTTTGCGATCGCGCCTGCTGCCACTCGCCCGATCGTTTCTCTTGCTGACGATCTGCCGCCGCCTGCCACGGCTCGGATGCCATATTTTGCGTCGTAAGTCGCATCGGCATGAGACGGACGATACTTCACTGCCATTTCGGTGTAGTCTTGCGATCGCTGATCTTTATTGCGCACCATAATCGCGATCGGGGTTCCCAAGGTTTTGCCATCGACAACACCCGATAAGATCTCACAGTGATCAGCTTCATTGCGAGGAGTGGTAATTTTGCTTTGACCCGGACGACGACGATCGAGTTCGACTTGAATCTCTTCAGCGGAGATCTCAATCAAAGGAGGACAGCCGTCAATCACAACGCCGACCCCACCCCCGTGAGATTCGCCAAACGTGCTAATCCGAAATAAATGCCCAAACGTGCTGCCCATTTTGATTTTCTTGATTGCGTAGGGTTTCGATCGTACCGGAAAAAAGTAATCTAAGGAACAGTTGAGGCATGTTTCCACTCTAAAGATCAGGAGCGATTTAGGGCTGTTTCTATGCGGTGGAAAATTTTGCGATCGTGTTTAACCGTTGGAGTCGTATTGATCACAAGCATGGATGCAGTTGCAGCCGATCGTGTTGTGTTCAAATACAAGATATTACGCGAGTCTGTCTCTGTTGCAGAACTCACGACCTTTGCTGAGACTGGACAAGCTTCAACTGACCTGCAAACTTATTTTCGACTTTCAGGTCAAAAGCCTGAAACCGTTCGCCAAACGCTGACAAAACCGATGCGAGTCAATCCAGTTTTGCTTGATCGAGTTCTAAACAGCCCGCTTGGAAACACGGTTCTCGACCCATTGGGTCAAGCGATTCAAACTCCAAAAGGTGGTGCAGAACGGCAGGCACTGCGAGGTGCGATGGCAGTTTCAGCCAGTGATGGGCAATTAACAATCTTGGAAATTTTGCAGAATTATCCGACGCAAGAAGTGATTGTGGACGGAGATCGCATTGAAGGGGCGTATCGTCGCTTGAATGAATTTGTCGATCGTTTACGCAATCCCTTAGAAGGAATTCTCCGCTAAAGCAAAGAGCCGAGCTAAAACTAGCTCGGCTCTCTCTATAACCAATGATTGAAAATTAATAAGCTAGCGTTTCAAGGGTTTCGCGCAGATATTGATGAACCATTGCGTCTAAATCTTGATTTTGAGAAGTTCGATCGAGTTGCCAACTTTGGAAACCTGAACTTTCAGCGATCGCCAGCTTCAAACTTTCCCACATTTGGGAGTCGCTCAGTTGAGCAGGATCGGCGGGGTAGGGGGAGTTAGCCATAGGATACCTTTGTGTGTGAGAGCAGCAATAGAAAAGACATTCGGATTGCAACTATCCACAGCATAACGTACTGACAGAAAACGTCTGTGCTGTTGGCGACAATTTCGGGGATCAAAGTGATTTTGGCACTTCAATCGGCGGCACAATCTGATTGACCGGAATTCCAAATACGAGAAATCGCTTCGACACTTGATCAACTGCGATCGGGTCTAGCTTCGCGATGTCCGCATCGCTCGAAGCCATCACCAGCAAGACACTGAAGGGAACCTGCACAAATAAATTACTGACAAAAAACCCGATCGCTGCCACGATTAGTCCCAAACCATGAGACGAAATCGGCGTAATCGCTTCTGCAATGGGCGCAATGGTATAAACCCAGTTGAGAATCAAAGTTAAGACTAAGGCAACCAGTCCGATTCCAACAGGACTACGCCGCACCAGAAACATGGCAAGCAGTTTTCTCTGAGATTCGCTCAACCGCTCCGGTCGCAGTGCCACCGCCAGCAGACTAAAGATGCAGAAAGGTTTCTGAGATTGCATCCAGGCAATTGGAGCGATTCCTGCCCCTGCAACGAGTCCAAGCTCTAACCAAGGCGGCAAAATTGGATCGCCTGCCGCAAAGCCTAAAAGACAAATGAGCAAGGAGAGCGGAAAGGCCGCAATTCCTGCAATGTGAATCCACAAATATGGATCAGCCCAAAACGATCTCATAGCCAAAATGTTCTGAAGCAATAACTGAATTAGTATATCGCCCTAAGCAAATCACGCAAAATAAAGGATAGAAATCGAAAAGCGAAGCGGCTGATCAATTTCTATCCTTCACCCTTGCGAGAAATTACGAAATCGTTGCGATCGTCTGATCGCCGCGTCGCTGTTTGAGCGCTTGAAGCTGTTTGAGAAGAGAATCAGCCTCAGCTTGCAAATCTTGAAGCTTTTCTTGTTGATCGACCCCATAGAGAAGTTTCAGCTTCTCTAGAGAATAGTTTGATGCACTCGTTTGAGGTTCACAAACTGCCGTATTACTAAATTGACCGTTTGAAGCGTTAGATTTCATATCGTTAGTGATTTGTACTTACTCACACCACCAGAATATCTTAACCTAAACTTCACAGAAGTTTGTATTCTGGTATTCACTTTATAGACGATATCAGATTTCTTCAGTTCCGATGAACCCCAAAAGTGAGATTAAAGAATTTGGCAACAATATAGTTTTGTATTTATAGAGTGACTTAAAGATTTTTTCTGCATACAGATAAACCATTTTTAAATAGTATTAGGTATTACCTTCACCGTGGTAAATAAGTGTTAATACTTAAGTACTGAGAAATATAAGCTGTAATTTTACTCAGTTCGGCTCTAACCCTTTCGTTACGATTCTCTAAACTACATATGACTTTAATTCAACTTGAAAGGGATCTCTACTCGATCCAGGAAGCGCGATCCCTGTTAAATCAGGCGCATCTTGCTCAACAAGTTCTGCAAAAACTCTCGCAGACTCAGATTGATCAGATCGTTGAAGCGATGGTCGAGGCGGGTTACGAGGCGCGAGAACAGTTAGCGAAACTGGCGGTGGCGGAGACAGGATTCGGCAAGTGGCAGGACAAAGTGATCAAAAATGCAGTCAGTACCCGGCATTTGCAGGCGCATATTCGCTTGATGAAAACTTGCGGGATTATTGACAAGCAGCACGAGGGTAAAATCTGGAAGGTAGCAACGCCGATGGGGATCGTAGCAGCGATTATCCCCTCAACGAATCCAACGTCAACCATGATGTACAAGGCGATTATTGCCATCAAGTCGCGAAATGCGATCGTGGCATCTCCTCACCCGCGTGCGACAAAATGCACGCGATTAGCCGCGCAGATTCTACAAGAGGCGGCTGAAGAGGCAGGCGCACCTAAGGATGCGGTTCAATGCCTCAGTATCCCGACCCGACAGGGAACCACAGAGTTGATGCAGCACGAACTGACGAAAGTGATTCTGGCAACGGGCGGGGAGCGAATTGTTAAGTCTGCATATTCTTCGGGTAAGCCTGCTTATGGAGTAGGAGCGGGAACGATCGGAGGTTCGATCACAACCGACAATATTACGCCCATGAACTTGTTGAATATCAAACGGATTGGATTTGAGGTGAATCCGGTGAATGATGAAAATGGCGATCGCATTGTGCCTGTGAATGCGATCGCGTTCGGACAAATCGCGTAATTTTTGCACTCAGTGCAGAAGATGCGGCGGCTATCTTAATTCTGCCGCCGCCTGCGCGATCGCGCCGAGTTGCAGTCCTGGCGGATAGGCTCCTTCTTCTTTGATCTGTTTAATCGCTGCATCCGAAATTCTTAAATTCATCTTTAGGGCGATCGCTTTGACAATATCTCCGCGATCAATCACCCCTGAAACAGCTTCAGCCGGAGACAGCACAGTAATTCGCGGCAATTTATGATGTTCGAGGAGTTGAATCACTTCGACGATCGAGGTTGATTCCTGAACAGTGGGCACCTCCGTCAAGGGATGCACAATCTCTAATAGCGTTTTCGTTTCCCACAGACTGCGCTCAATATTCTGTAAATCATCCGTGTTAATTACCCCACGATACCGCCCATTTGACGCAGCATAATACACAGGCGCACGAGACTCAGTGATCAAATGGTCATCGGCAAACTTCCGTAGCGACATTCCGGCATCTACTACTCGGAATTCTCTTGTCATCGCATCTTCAGCTTTCACCTTCAGCATCGCTTCTTGAAGTTCAGTAATGCGATCGTAAGCACTAGCATTCTGCACAACAAACCAACCGATCAACGCTGCCCATAAGCCGCCTGCCATCGGCAACCCCAAACTTCTCGTCACGCCAAAGACATCTGCCACGCCCCAAACGATCGCAAGCGATCCCAAAAACCGCCCAACCTTTGCCGCAGTCCGAATGCCTTTAATCTGGCTCCCGGTCAATTTCCAAATGATCGCCTTTAAAACCTGCCCGCCATCTAAAGGCAAACCAGGAATCATATTAAACAGCGTCAGGACAAGATTAATCCGAGCTAAATCCTGAAATAAGATACTCAACGGCATATCGTTATTTGGCAGAACGACTGTCAACAGCGTCAGCACAACAAACAGCATAAAGCTGACAGCTGGACCCGCGATTGCAACTTGAAAAGCTTTCCCAGGCGTTTTCGGCTCTTGTGAAATCGCAGCAATGCCGCCAAAGAAAAACAGCGTAATCGACTGCACCTGAATTCCTTGGACTTTTGCGACTAGGCTGTGACCCAATTCATGCAGCAGCACAGACGCAAATAGCAAAATCGCCATTGCGAACCCGGTTCCCCATGCTATAGGGGTTCCCCAATCTGGGTAGCGGATCTGCCAGCGCAATGCATTGCTCAAGGTGACGATCACGAGGATAAAAAACCAGGATGGGTCAATCAGCAAGGGAATGCCGAAGAGTGCCCCAATTCGCCAACCAGATTGCATGAATGGAATTCCTAAAGCAGCTATTCCTAGCATAAGAGATGGAACGGATAAACGGTGAGTTTGAGCCGCTATCGCAACCAAACTCCAACTTGCGGCGCAACAAATGTGTCAATCAGCCACCCAATCCATAACCCTTCCCAGCCGACGATCGCGAGTACCCATCGAATCGATTTGCCAAAGCCTGCGCCTTCCATCCGATACCGCGCACCGCCCATTGCCCACAGCCAGACTCCAATCCATAAACATGAGATCGCACTAATCTGTGCATTTTGATCTCGACGAATTCCCCAAACAATCGCGCTCACGACCGCCACCCCCAATGAGATCGCACCTGCGCGCCCCAATTGCAGAGAGCGCATCGTCGCCACGATTAAAATCGCGATCGCAGCTGCAAACCAAGCCTCAACTCGCAGTTGCGAAACGGCTAAACCCCACCCTGCCATCGCATGAACAATAGCCAGCAAAAGCAATCCAGATATCGGAACCCGATCAAGATTTTGCCGGGGAATACAAAAAACCGCAATTGCGCTTAGGACTCCGCCAATCACTGCGATCGCTGCGTCTAACTCTGTCGGTATCATTTGACTTAAAAACCCTCAACTGCCTTTAGCGTAACAAGCGTAAAGTCTTGTGCTACCCTAGATAAGCTGTTTAAACTCACACATCTGGGATTTCGGGTGGCGAAAGCTCCTCCTGGATGGACGATGAACCCGAATAAAGGAGATCAATTTTATGCCAGTTGTTTCATTGGCTCAATTACTTGAGTCGGGCGTTCACTTTGGGCATCAGACCCGCAGATGGAACCCCAAAATGAGTCCCTACATTTACACCTCTCGGAATGGTGTGCATATCATCGACTTAGTGCAAACCGCTCAGTTGATGGACAGTGCTTACAACTATGTACGGACTGCTTCTGAACAGGGTAAAAAGTTTCTGTTCATTGGAACTAAACGCCAAGCCGCAGGCATTATCGCTCAAGAAGCCTCTCGCTGTGGCGCATACTATGTGAACCAACGTTGGCTAGGTGGAATGCTCACCAACTGGTCAACGATCAAAACGCGAGTCGATCGCTTAAAAGATCTCGAACGTCGCGAAGAAACAGGCGCATTAGATCTACTGCCGAAGAAAGAAGCTTCTGTGCTGCGTCGTGAACTCGAACGGCTTCAGAAATACCTCGGTGGGATCAAACTGATGCGCAAGCTGCCAGATGTGATCATTATGGTGGATCAGCGTCGCGAGTATAACGCGATTCAGGAATGCGTCAAGTTGAATATCCCGATCGTGGCTTTGCTCGATACGAACTGCGACCCGGATACCGTCGATGTCCCGATTCCTGCAAACGATGACGCAATTCGATCGATTAAACTGATCGTCGGACGTTTGGCAG
>JALOOO010000112.1 GCA_025454375.1 Leptolyngbya sp. Prado105
TGCACCATAGAAAGACAAAATGTTATTCGGAATACAGCAATGAAGCACACGCTCTCGGTTTTGGTGGAAGATGAAGCCGGGGTTCTCACTCGGATTGCAGGGTTGTTTGCCCGTCGCGGCTTTAATATCGAAAGTTTGGCGGTGGGTCCTGCCGAACAGATGGGCGTGTCCCGGATCACTATGGTCGTGCCGGGAGACGATCGCATTATTGAACAGTTGACAAAACAGCTTTATAAATTGATCAACGTGATCAAAGTTCAAGACATTACAGAAGTGCCTTGCGTTGAGCGCGAGTTGATGTTGCTAAAAGTCAACGCGGGCAGTTCTACGCGATCGGAAATTGTGGAACTGGCGCAAATTTTTCGGGCGCGTGTGGTCGATGTGGCTGAAGATTCTTTGACCTTGGAAGTTGTTGGCGATCCGGGCAAAATGGTGGCGATCGTGCAGGTTTTACAGAAATTTGGACTGCGCGAAATTGCCCGAACTGGAAAAATCGCGCTCACCCGTGAATCCGGTGTGAATACAGAATTTCTCAAATCTTTGGAAGCGAAGGTGTAATGGTTCCGAATTTAGGCTCATCCGTGGATAGAGACACGATGATGGAAGTTGCTAGTCGCTAGCGGCTCAACGATGCTTCCTCTGATTTCCCGTTTTATTTCTATATAGGGACTGCTGAACCAAGCCAATGGCTAAGATATGGAGTCCCTTGAGGGAGTTTGTTTGTCTAGCGCGGGGCAATGCGATCGTGGGCGGGATCAGTTGATCCGGACAAATGATTGTCAATCCGGTGAAACTTTACGCGATTTCCAATGTCGTTTTTTTAACAGCAACACTGTAATTAACGGACTAAATACCAAAAAAAACGATCGTATTAACGTAAAAATGTACACATCAGCGATCGCAATTTGAATGAAAATTGCAATTGTTAAATTGTAAACGTTGTGTAAAGTAAGGCAATACAACTTGCAAGTTTTTCAGACATATTCCTACACTGATTAGCGTTGTAAATTCAGTCTGATCCGATAAATTCAAGCTTTTTAGCGATTGTTAGGAAGTCACGGTATTTAAAGATATTTGCACTTTTTATGTCCTGATGATTGCTGAAAGATCTGTAGATAGGAAAAGACGAGCGGTTGGTTTCTACGTTCTCGTTTTATTAGGTTTCTTGCGATCGTTCATTTGTGGAATCGGCTCTGGAATTTGCGATCGTGTTTGAGTAGAGATTTTTGGATGCCGAAAGCTTCGGCATAGCATTTCTGTAAGTTGAATTGTAGATCGTTAGTGTAGACCTTCCATTGCTCAGGATTGTTGTAGCACTGCGCGATTACCAGGCATCAAAGATGTTAAAAACTTCTCAAGTCAGTCCCCCTGACCTTCGTTCACCGAGTGTTGTTCGGCTTTGCCGTGGCATGAGAACTCAATGGCTGCGAGTTCTCACCCTGATGATTTCAGATGTGCTGGTACTAGGAGCCGCCTGGTATATTGCAGAACGATTTGGTACGCCATGGGCAACCTTCTGGAATTTGAATCAAAACCCGATCGCATTGTTACTAGTACTGGGTACATGTTTGGGATTTTTGATTTCAGGCGGATTTTATCAAGCAGGCGATCAGCGGCGAAACTATGCTGGACTGATGAAAGCAATGACGATGGCATCGGTGGTGCTGTTGCTGATTGCCTATATTTATCAGCCGAGTGAAACCATTTCACGATCGCATTTCTTACTGTTCTGGTTGTTGAGTATTGCATTCATCTGCATCGGGCGCTATGTGATTAATGCCGTAACTCATCAACTGAGAGCGCAGGGGGTGATTCGCTATCCTGTGTTTATTATTTGCGATAAGGATCGCTTGGAGCGCTCGATTTCGCTGATTCGGCAGGAGAATCGCTACAACTTAGTTGGAGTCGCAGGTGCAGAGGCACTCGATCGAGCGAATCGCGATCGCACTTTAGCTCAGATTCGTAGACTTGGAACGGTTGAAGCCTTTGTTTCTTGGGACGCAATTAAGAATAGGCAACATGTTTGCTGGCACTTTCGCACGGCGGGAATTACTTTGCATGTTCTGCCGTTGGAATTAGAGCCTTTACTTGCAGAATCTACTTTTCATATTATCCGTGGATTTCCCACGCTTAGCTTTACACCTCCGATGCTCACAGGGATTGACTTTCTGATTAAGCAGGGGTTTGATTTCTGCGTTGCATTGCTATTGGTTTTGATCATTTCTCCGGTGTATCTGACGATTGCGCTTTTGATCAAACTTGATTCCCCAGGATCTATCTTTTATCGCCAAACGCGAATTGGGCTGCATGGTCAACCCTTCCAGGTCTGGAAGTTTCGGACAATGGTAACGAATGCAGATGCGCTGCAAAAACAGCTTGAAGCACAGAATGAGACGCGCGATGGTGTGCTGTTTAAGATGAAAAACGATCCGCGTGTGACGCGGCTGGGCAGCTTCCTGAGACAGTACAGCTTGGATGAACTGCCGCAGTTGTTCAATGTGCTACTGGGTGAAATGAGCTTAGTCGGACCACGACCCTTGCCTCTGCGCGATGTCGAGAAATTTGCAGAGCGGCACTTTATTCGGCAGGAAGTTTTGCCGGGAATGACTGGGCTGTGGCAAGTTTCAGGGCGATCGCAGATTGATGACTTTGAGCAAGTTGTTCAGCTTGATCTGAGCTACATCGAAAACTGGTCACTCTGGCTAGATCTATCCATTTTGCTCAGAACGGTGAAAGTCGTTCTGCAAAGAGCAGGTGCTTACTAAACAATGTTTTTTCAGAAGGAGCGATCGATGACTCTCCGTTTTAATACGAGTTCTGACCCACGTTCGGGAGGTTCGGTTGAAGAATCGCCTCTGCAAAAGTATTGGGAGGTCCTGCAACGGCGACGAGTCCCGATTATCGTCGTTGCAGGGATAGTGTTTGGGCTGACTACGTTCTATACGATGCGGCAAAAGCCAACCTTCCAAGCTTCTGGAAAGTTACTATTTACAGGCGGAAATTATTCGATCGACTCCGATCGTCAATGCGACGATTAAAGAATTTCGCTTAACCGATGCCAATGGCAATCTGCTCGACGAGAAAGCATTTACGCAAAAATTGACTGTCAAGCCGATTATTGGAACTGACATTTTAGAACTGTCCTACCGCTCAGATGACGCAGAGCAGGCAGCGAAGATTGTCAACTACATGATGCAGGCTTACATTACAAGTAACGTTGGCTCAAATCGCTCTGAAGCAGCAGCAGCGAGAGCATTCATTCAGAAACAATTGCCTGCGTCAGAAGCGGCTGTTTCTCTCGCAGAGTCGAAATTGCGGCAGTTTAAGGAAGAAAATCAGGTCGTATCGCTTCAGCAGGAGTCGAGCGTCACTGTCGATAGTATCGCCACCTTAAATCAGCGTATTACAGATGCACGATCGCAACTCGCTCAGATGAATGCGAAAGCTTCCGAACTGCAAACTCAAACTGGAGTAAGTTCAGCAACTGGACTCACACTCAACCGCCTGAATGAATCGGACGGTGTGAAAGTCGCCTTGAAGGATCTGCATGAGGTGCAGTCGAAACTCGCTCAAGAGCAGGCGCGATTTAAGTCCAATCACCCCGCGATCGAGCTTCTACAACGTCAAGAAGCTGAGGCGCAAGCAAACTTAGACGCACGAGTGCAAGAGGTGCTAGGACGAGCCGCTTCCGTCACTGCTGAAGACTTACAAATCGGCAAAACCGCACAGGATAAAATGGCTGCCCTTGCAGAAACGGATGTCGATCGATCGCGCTTAGAAGCAGAGCTACAATCGCTAAATGAAGCTCTCGATCGCTCTGCAAGACGCGCTCAAGCTCTGCCGTCTTTAGAGAAAGCACAGCGTCAGCTAGAACGTCAATTAGAAGCAGCACAAACGACTTATAAAACCTTGCTGACGAAGCTTCAAGAAGTGCAAGTCACAGAAAATCAAACGGTCGGAAATGCTGAGATTGTGGCAACCGCAGCAACGCCGACGGCTCCAATTTCACCTCGACTGATGCTGAATTTGATTGCAGGCAGTGTATTTGGGTTACTACTAGGCATTGTGGCTGCATTCTTAATCGACTATCGCGATCGCACTGTGAAAACCTTACGCGATTCGACAGAGCTATTTGATTACCCGCTGTTAGGGGTGATTCCCAAAGTCCTGTATTCAGACGAACAGGCTTACGGCGTTGCAAAAATCTACACAACGCAAACGCAAATTCCAGCACAAGAGTCCTATCAGATGCTGCATACAGGGCTGCGGTTCTTGACTTCAGATCAGAAATCTCCCAAGACTATTGTGGTCACTAGCTCCGTGCGAGAAGAAGGAAAAACGACCGTTGCCGCGAATTTAGCGATCGCAATGGCACAGGTGCATCGCAAAGTACTCCTGATCGATGCAGATCTGCGAAATCCACACCAGCATCATATTTGGGATGTGATCAACCGAGTTGGATTTAGTAATGTGCTCATTGGGCAGGAGCGCTTTGAGAATGTGATCTATAAGCTGATGCCGAATCTACATGTATTGACAGCAGGGACACTTGCTCCCAATCCAATTTCGCTGCTTGATTCTCGGCGGACAGCGGAACTGATTGAGGAATGGAGTTGTCAGTATGACGTGATTTTGTTTGATGCGCCTCCGCTTTCGGGTACGGCTGACGCGACGATTTTGAACAAAATGAGCGATGGTAGTTTGTTAGTCGTCAGACCGGATGTGATTACGGCAAATAGTGCAAAAGCAGCCCGCCAGTTTCTCGTCCAGTCGGGTCAAAACGTTCTCGGCATCGTAGTGAACGCTCTGGATACGAAACGCGGGTCAGATGGAGAGTTTTACTACAACCCGGAGGAGTCAGTATTCGCAATGGCTCAGCGAGGAGAAGAATTCTAATGAAAGTTCTTCTTGTTAGCACCTCTGATCTCGAAGGCGGCGCAGCCCGATCGACCTATCGACTCCTGCAAGGGTTAAAACGAATTCAAGCAGATGCTCAATTGCTCGTGCAGATGAAAGAAAGTAGCGATCGCTCAGTGATTGGCGCGAAATCAACCTCGGGCATTGCCAATGTCAAGTCAGGAATTCGCTTGACGCTGGATCATCTCCTCCCTAAGTTTTATCGGCATTCGACGGGTTCAGATTTTTCACCACAGTGGTTGCCAGGAACGATCTTAAATTCTGTCTCTAGCATTAATCCAGATGTAATTAATTTGCACTGGATTCAAAACGGATATATTCAAATTGAAGCCCTCAAACAATTGAAGAAACCGATCGTCTGGACATTGCACGATATGTGGGCGTTTACGGGCGGATGTCATTACACCGAGGATTGCACGCGCTATTTATCTTCCTGTGGTCAATGCCCTCAACTCGGCAGTCATCAGGCTTGGGATATGTCGCGCTGGAATTGGCAACGCAAAGCAGCAACCTGGAGCAAATTGAATTTGACGATCGCGACTCCGAGTCGATGGTTAGCAGACTGTGCGCGATCGAGTTCTTTACTCCGAGAAGTGCGAGTTGAATGGATTCCTTATGGAATTGATACCGAGCATTACAAACCCTTTGATCGCACGATCGCCCGTCAAATTTTGGGATTATCTCAGGATAAAAAGTTGATTCTCTGCGGGGCATTGGGTGCGACGAGTCAGAAGCGCAAAGGATTTCACTTACTACAGGCGGCATTGCAAAGCTTAGGTGAATGGCGCGATCGAGCAGAAGTCATCATCTTTGGCGCGAATGAGCCAGAGAATCCGCCTGATTTGGGCTTGAAGTCACGATATCTGGGCACATTGGGCGATGACTATACGTTAGCTTTGGTTTACTCCGCTGCTGATGTCTTTGTTGCCCCCTCGTTGCAGGACAATTTGCCCAATACTGTGATTGAATCTCTCGCCTGTGGCACGCCTGCGATCGGGTTTAACATTGGCGGCTTCCCCGACTTAATCGAGCATCAGCAAAATGGCTACCTCGCTCAAGCGTATGACGTTGATGATTTGGCACAGGGAATCGTTTGGATTTTAGAAGATGCAGCGCGACAGCAGCAACTCAGCGATCGCGCGCGCGAAAAAGCAGAGCAAGAGTTCACATTAGAACGACAAGCCCAGCAGTATCAAGCGCTCTATGCAGAACTCGTAGGAGTGAAAGCAGTATGAATCGCAACTTAATGCGGTCCTTAGAAACTGCGATCGTTGTTCTCCTTCTGCTGACTTGCGATTCATTTACGATTCCGAGCAGAATCGAAGCCGTGATTAAACTGAGTACTTATATCTTTGTTGGATTCTTAGTGATTCGGCAGCCGCTCGATCGATTACTTCAAGTCGGACTGCGAGATATTTTACTCCTGATTCTGATTCTCTTTACCTGTGCTTCTGTCCTGTGGTCTTATGATGTCGATGTTACCTTGGATCAATTGAAAGCATTGCTACGGATCTTCGTGTTTGGGGTGTACATGGCGGCACGATACACTCGCCGAGAGCAAATGCAGATCTTAGCTATTACGATCGGAATTACATCGGTGCTGAGTCTGCTTGCGGGGATCTTTTTCCCAAGTCGAACGATTGTGATTGCAAATCATATGGTGGCTTGGCAAGGCATTTACGGACATAAGCAGTACTTTGCTCGCGCTATGGTGATTGGTGGCATGACGTTTTTACTCTTTGCCAGTGAACGCACTTCAAAACGTTGGCTCTACTTAGGTTTCTTTGGACTGACCCTGGGGCTGATTTGGCTGAGTACAAGTCGGAGTGCAATGGCGTTAGCACTGGTTGCACTCCTGCTCGTGCCACTGTACAACATGCTAAAACTGCATTTCAAACTGCGAACAGCACTGCTCATCTGTGCCTTTATGATCATTGGGTTCGCGATCTTCATGGTGACAACCAATTTAGAAACATTGCTTGTCGATGTGATGGGCAAAGATCTGGAGTTGAATGGACGGACTCCCCTGTGGCAAAGAGCGATCGAGGTCGGGATGGAGCGTCCGTGGCTGGGCTATGGCTACGCCGCATTTTGGGCATCTCCGATTTCGTATGAGGTATCGCGATATTTGTGGATTACCGCAGAGCTAAGCAGTGCCCATGCTCACAATGGATTTGTCGATACGTTTTTACAAATTGGAGTCGTTGGACTCGGCATTTTTGTACTGCATTATTTAACGCTCTTGTTTCGAGTCGTGCGATTGGTGTTTGAAAATACGTCGATCGAGAACATCTGGATGATGCACATGCTGCTCCTGATGGTTCTCTACAACGCAATTGAGATGAATACGATTTTGAATGGTCATGTTCTATGGGTTTACTATGTCGCATTTTCGGTGACAACGACTCGAAAGAGTTTACCGGGTGCTGCGAACCCGGATCAATTTATTGCGCCTTGTTTAACTTACAAATCCGAAATCTGAGCGAAGAGGAAAAGGTATGGCTGCTACGATCGCATTGATTATTTGTACTGAACCTGGACGATTAGAAAATCAATCTGTGCTACTCGCACAAAGCATTCGAGCGTTTGGGGGTCAGCTTAAAGATGTTCCAATTTATAGCTATCATCCGCGTGCAGGTGCAGGCATCTCCGAGCAGACTTTAGCAAAATTTGAAGCCCTGCAAGTCAAGCATCAGCAAATTGAACTCAACACCGAATTTCCCAACTATTACTTAGCAAACAAGCCAATTACTTGTGCTTATGCTGAAAACACCCTTGATGCTGAATTCTTAGTTTTTGTTGACAGCGATCAGTGTATCTTCCAGGAGCCGACTGAGTTTTTGCTTCCAGACGGCTACAGCGTTGGATTACGTCCTGAGTATGGAAAAGGCATTGGTTCTAGTGGAGAAGGCGATAAGCAAGATAGCTACTGGCAGACGATTTATCACTTGCTTGATGTGAAGACGGAGCGCTTTGTGACGACTCCAATTGGAGAGCGACGCATCCGAGCTTACTGGAATGCAGGCTTGGTTGTCACCCGCCGAAGTGCCAGAATTTTCAATGCGTGGAAGCAGAATTTTGAGAAAGTGATGCGGCTCGGAATTGCTCCTGTGCAAGGCAATTACATGGTCGAGCAATCGATGCTCTCTGCAACGATTTGCGCCCTAGATGCGTCAGTGTATACCCTGCCCATCGCATATAACTATCCCTTGCCGTTACACGATCGCGTATCGCCGAGCTTTAAGCTCCAGCACTTTGACGAACTCGTGACGATGCACCATTTCAATATGTTCTTCTTCGATGATTGGCAGAGCCAACTCGATAAAATTCAAACCCTCGATCGCAACTCAGACAAATATCGCTGGCTCTGCGAACAGCTTTCACAGCAGGATCTCCCTGCCCGAACTTGGGAATATCGCTACCGTTTGCTCTCGATGAAAGTCAAGCGCCGCTTAAAACTGCTGTTAAGCAAGACTGCCTAATCTATGAAGACTCAGATTGATTCACCTGTTGCAGATCGGATTGCTGTTCTCCTATCGTGCTACAACCGCCGAAATATCACGCTCACCTGTCTAAAATCGCTCTATCAGCAGTCTATTCCTTTTGAAGTTTATCTCGTCGATGATGGCAGTACTGATGGAACATCTGACGCGATTCGCAATCTATTTCCCGATGTGAATCTGATTCAGGGTAATGGCAATCTGTACTGGGTTGGCGCAATGCGACTCGCCTTTGAACGCGCGATCGCTCAAAATCACAGCTTCTACCTCTGGCTCAATGACGACACGCTGCTAGAATCCGATGCCCTGACTCGTCTGATGCAGACCTATACTCAAGTCCGACCTGATTCGATCCTGGTTGGGTCAACCTACGATCGCCGGACAAAAGCTCCGACTTATGGAGGGGCGATTCGCTCTCGTGCCTGGTACTCCAACAAGTTTGAATTTGTCGGCTCTGTCTCAGCACTCAAAGCGTGCGATACCTTCTATGGCAATTGCGTGTTGATCCCAAAGGTCGTCGTCGATCGAGTCGGCAATCTTGACCCAGCGTTAGTTCATAACTTTGGGGATTTGGACTACGGACTGCGAGCCAAACAGCAGGGCTGTGCAATTTGGACAATGCCGGGATTCATTGGCTCCTGTTCGCAAAATTCAGTGGTCGGGAGTTGGGTCGATCCCAAGCTTTCGCTCATCGAACGATTGAAAAAAGTAACGCAAGTGAAGAACTTTCCAATTCGACCTTGGACAGTATTTTGTCAACGGCATTCTGGGATGTTTTGGTTTCTCTATTGGTTTCTACCTTATATTCGCGCTGCCATTGGCTATCGAAATCTTTCAGCATCTCCGACCTTTTGCGCTGACCTTGACCAAACCCATTAATTTATGCGTGTCTTACTTGTTTCCACAATGGATTCCAAACAGCCTTTTGGTGCGTTTACTCGTCCATTTTATTTAGGAATGTACTTAGCAAAATGGTTTGAGGTCTGCCAAGTTGGGGTAGATTGCTCAGCCGTTCACTACTGCGATGCGATTTCAATTGCCGATCGCGGTTTGCGCTCCTATATCAAGACCTTGAAAACTGCGATCGCGCAGTTTCAGCCAGATGTGATTTATGCACAGGAGACGTTACCGGGCATTGCTGCGCTGATTGCTGCGGGCAATCGTCAGGTCGTTTTCGATTTTCATACTCTCTCTGCTTTTGAGTACTGGAGCCGAATTTCGACAGCTTCTAATCGACTACGAGAACTGAAGCAATTTATCAAAACTTACATTGCTCAAGGGTGCTTGATTGCAGCCAATAAGCTGATCATTGCTGCCAGTCGAGACACGATCGAGATGGTTCCAAAGTGGTATCGCTACAAGCCTGCAATGCAGTTTGTCGGCAATGGTGTGCCTGAGGATCTGATTCATGCTCCGATTTCTGCTCTTCGAGATCCCTACCAAGCTTTGCGCCCAAAACAAATCGTTGTCACTGTTGCGCCCAAAGCGGTCGGGTACGAATTTCCCAGTAACGATATGTCTGTTGAGATGACGATCGAGATTGCAGAGTGCTTGCAAGATAAGCCCGTTCACTTTGTTGTGATTGGTCGAGATCGAGCATCTGTTCAGCGCTCAGTTCCCAGTAACGTGACGTTTACTGGTTTTTTACCCAGTCGTGAGGAGTTTGTCGCTCATGTTGCTCAGGCAGATATTGGGTTGCTTCCTTTTCCCAAAGAAGCGGTTGCAGGCGGAGCGCGAAATAAAGCCCTCGACTATCTTGCTTGTAAAACGCTAGTCGTTTCCACCCCAGAAGGACTGCGCGGACTCGATGAATTTCAGCACCAAAAGCATCTGCTGATGACCGGATACGACAGTTCTGAAGTCGCAAAAGTAATTTTGGAAGCCTGTGCAAATCGCGATCGCTATACTCCCTTAGTCGATGCTTCTCACCGATTTGTGCAATCTCATTACTCTTGGGCAGCCATGGCAGAACGGGTGGGTGCATTGCTAGAACGTGAGGCTACGACATAACTAATCGCCGTTCAGTCATAAATTGCACCGTTGGAAATCGCCCCCGAATCTGACCCCTCAAACCGGATTGCTACATTTCCTAATTTCATCACTGCCCTTCACCATGAACACCAATCGATCGAGAATTCGTCCCCCTAAAGCTAAGACTTATCGCCTCCTGGGCGCAAAAGTAAACGCCCTCTGCATGTCCCAACTCAATGCGCTGATCTGCGACTCGATCCAAAATCATCAACGCTGCGTCATTGCTAATCACAATCTCCATAGCATCTACCTCTACCACCACGACGCAAAAATGCGCGACTTCTATGCGAATGCTGACTACACTCACATAGACGGCATGATCCTCATCCTGCTAGGAAAGCTCTTTCGCCTGCCCCTACAGCGCCAACATCGCGTTACCTATGCCGATTGGACTCCTAGCTTAATGGCAGAAGCCATCCGCAACCAATGGCGCATCTTCTACCTCGGCTCAAAACCTGGAGTCGTTTTGCAAGGGGCAGAAGCTTTGAGAAAACAGTATCCCGGACTACAGCTTGCGATCGCGCATGGATATTTTGACGCACGCCCTGGAAGCATCGAAAACCAGAAAATTCTCGACCTCATTTGCGACTATCAACCCCATGTCTTAATGGTGGGCATGAGTATGCCTCGTCAAGAACATTGGATTTTAGATAACTTAGACAAAATTGAAGCCAACGCAATCTTGCCAGCAGGGGCTGCAATCGACTACATCGCGGGGGCTGTCCCGACTCCACCCCGATGGGCAGGACGGGTGGGCTTAGAATGGCTGTTTCGATTATTCGCTGAACCTCAGAGATTATGGCAGCGCTATTTAGTCGAACCTTGGTTTTTACTAGGATGGTTTTTATTCAAACGCCGTTCCTTTGATCCATAACTTAAAGTATTGTCTTTGTTATTACTCAGATCATTGACTTCTATGCACGAAAAATCTCTCGTTTCTGTTATTATTCCTGCTTACAATGCAGAGTCATATATTACACAAACCCTTGACTCTGTACTGTTGCAAACCTATCCCTACTTTGAAGCAATTGTCGTTGACGATGGCTCTGTCGATCGTACGGTCAAATTGGTTGAACAGTATACGCAGAGAGACTCTCGTATCAAATTAATCCGCCAAAATCATGCGGGAGTCGTCGCCGCCAGAAACCTAGCGATCGCGCATTCGACAGGTATATATCTTGCTCCCTTGGATTCTGATGATATTTGGTATCCAGAAAAACTTGAGAAACAGGTGCGCTGTTTGGACGAACATCCAGAACTGGGATTGGTCTATAGCTGGTCAGTGACGATCGACAAATACGATCGCATCATTGGACGTTACTATCGCCAGCGCGAACATATTCCAGCAGGTCACGTCTTTCCGACGCTAATTTTTTACAATTTTATGGAAAATGGCAGCGTCCCCATGTTCCGGCGCAATTGTGTCGATCGAGTTGGAGACTATGCGCTCCCGATCGAAGATCTCAAACTCCAAGGCTGTGAAGACTGGGATTTGTTTTTGCGAATTGCCAAGGTTTACCCCGTTGGAGTCGTGCCTGAATACCTGGTCGGCTATCGTCAAGGAACAGGCGGACTCTCCTCCAAACACATTGCAATGTATGAGTCGTATCTGCAAATGTTGGCAATGCTGAAGCGTCAAAATCCTGAAATCCCAGCAGTCATTTTTCGCTGGTCGCAAGCCACTTACTACAACTATGTTTTAGCAAAAAGCTACGCCAGTCGAGATTTTCGCCAAGTGCTCTGCTGGTTCTGGGAAGGCGTTCGGCTCGATCCGGCCTTGCTATTACGCCCTGAAGTGCATCGCGTTGCAATCATGAGCTTGCTGAATGTCTTGATCCCCAAGTATTCACCCAAGCCGACTCCGCCTTCCGATGACCCGCCTACCAAGACCGTGACGATCGAGGAAGCCAACGACCCAACGCACAAACGCCGCTACCCGTGGTTAAGAAAACCTTATGATTTGCTGCTACTGTATCGCTGGACAAAAGTGATGAAAATCAGTCAGAGACTGGCGACAGAACAACTCGAAGCCCAACTTTCTCATCAAACCGGGCTTTATCGATCCCGTGATATCGCGGTATGATGCCTATCGATGATTCACTCAAATTATCAAAGATGGCTTCGCTTCCAGAATATCGCCCGAAACAACTCTCGCTTGGTCCATTAGAGGCTGAGATTCTCCGCATCGTTTGGGAACTTGAAACCGCAACGGTGAAGGACGTTCACGATCGCATTTTGACTGATCCCGATCGCGAACTTGCCTATACTTCGGTCACAACCGTTCTCAATCGACTCGTCAAGAAGGGTTGGCTTGTCTGCAACAAGCAAAATCGATCGTTTACCTGGACAGCTGCTGTGTCTCAGTCTGAGGCAAAAGCGATTCAGGCAATGGAACAGTTGAATCAGTTTCTTGCCGTGACAAATCCGGATATTGTGGCAGCGTTTGCGGATCAACTGGATCAGGCGAGTTGTGACCAACTTGATGCGATCGCACAACGGCTCAAGATTGCTCGACAAAAACGGGAGGGACGATAATGCATTTGATGTTGCTGCTCGTTTCGATCAGTGTGGCGATAGCAGTTCGATTGGGTTGGCGATCCCAGATGAAAAACTGGAACACTCGCTGGCAGATGGCTTTAGGAGTGTTTTTGTTTTCGCCCTTGTTGCTGATGACAAGCGCCGTTGCGATTCTCTGTATGGGTCCTCGTGGTCAAATGATGCGCTGGCATGAAGGCTGGGGCAGTTATGCGATTGCGATCGGATTTCTCACCCTTGCGATCGCGCTGTTTATCCAACTCGCATTCCAAGCGCAAAAATCGTTTCGGCAAGTGAAGCAAATGCCGGAAGAAACGATTTTAGACACCCCCGTTCGATTACTAGAGCATTCGACCCCGTATCTAGCTCAGATCGGATTTTGGCATCCTGAATTAGTCATTAGTCAAGGCTTATTAGCAACGCTAGACGAAACGCATTTACAAGTTGCATTCACGCATGAGCAGGCGCATCGGCATTATCGGGATACGTTTTGGTTTTTCTGGCTGGGTGGATTGCGTCGCTTAACGGCATGGCTTCCCAATACTGAAGCGCTTTGGCAAGAGCTAATTTTGCTCCGAGAATTGCGGGCAGATCGTTGGGCAGCACGGCAGAGCGATGGTTTATTGCTGGCGGAAGCCTTGTTCTCGATCGTTTCTGCGTCCCAGACTCAATCAGAACCCTGGATTGCAGCCCTAAGTGAAACTCGGTTGGATGAACGGATTGATGCACTGCTGGATGAGACAGAGATTGAAGAGTCCAAGAACTATTTTGTTTGGGTGGGATTGTCGCTTGTGCTTTTGCCTTTGTTGATGATTCCATTGCATTTTTAGGCAATCGTTTCGATCGTAATGGTAATAGATAGTTCTCGCGTGCGACGCTCCCAATCTTGTATGAATTATCTAACTCTAGCTCGGAAGCGCACGAACCCGTAAGATCCAGCAGGACTTCCAGGAGCAGTGGCGTTCGGGAGATTGCCCAAGTTTACGACGATCGCGCCATTGGTATTCGCTCCGCCACAGTTGATTCCGGCTAATCCTGCGATCGAGCTTGGTTCAGTTCCGGGTGGAAAATAACGAGCGCGATCACCGTCTGCAATGCCCGTCAGTGCCAAACTATTTCCGCCGATGTTGACTACAATTCCACGATCGGCTGTGCTTAAGCCATTTGGATCAGCAGGAACGCCTGTGTTAAAGCCCGTGGGGGTAAAGGTGACATTCGTCGGAACGCGGTCGCAGAAGAGAACATTCTCAGCCGCTCCATCTCCGCTGGATAAGAAGTACATGGTGTACTCAAGCTCATCGCCGGGTTTGTTAAAGCCGCCATCGGTTCCTCCAATCATGAAGGTGTTCAGGTTCAACCATTTATCGGTATCGGTTGGGGGATCAGTCGGATTCGGCTGAGTCGGAATTGTAATCGTATTATCGTCGTAAGGATTGGTCGGTTCATCCTTGTACAGGGCAAGATTGTCTCCACCTTGAGTACTCGTTTGACCATTAATTGCAGTAATGCGTTTGACCAGCGATACATTTGGGGAAGCGCAGACCTGAGTGGTGGTTGCCTCTACTTGCAGGAAGAACCCAGTATAGTCAGGTCCAGAATCTGTAAGGATCTCAATGGTATTCACGCCAGTTTGCCAACCCTGGGTGATGTTGACTGTTTGAGTCGTTCTAAAGTCTAGTGCTTCTGGATTTTGCACGGGTAAGGGGGAGAAGTTTTCGACTCCGTTGACTCTCACGCTCATAAATCGATTATCTGATGAAACCCCGATCGGTAAGGAGATGCTGATTGTATTGGCATTGGCTGGCAACGTTACATTGGCAGTGTATCTGAGCCGCACGGCATCGGATGTTCCGACGAAACCGCCTGTTGTCAGTTCGCTTCCCCTGCCATCGAAGTCTGCATCAGGGTGAAAGCCATTGTTATTGTTTGACAAGCGGAACGGATAACTAATCCATCGCGCACTCGGCGGCTCATTTACCCAAGCACCAACGGCTAGGTTCCCAACCACTACAGCAGGCATGGGGCCAACTGGGCGAGCCGTGGCATAAGGAGCGCTACCAATACTTGCATTTAACCATTCGACTGACCAGTTTAAGTCAAGGGTGTTAACTGGAAGCTGACCGCCTGTCGTGCTGATCCCGGTGTTTAAAGCGCCTGAATAATCAGGATTACAGATCGTTGGTGCTGGATCGGGAGCAATCACATAGCCTTGACGAATGCCAAAATTCTGATTCGTGAGATTCGTCGTCGTTGTAGTTAATGCGATGCTTCCAAGGGTTGAAATTTCTGCATCGATCGTGCCATTGAGATTTTCGCTTGTGTGATACCAATTGCTAGGCAGACTGGGGGCAGTCGGAGCCGTTGCCCCAACGTTAACACTACTATCGTTTGATAGACGTAGAGTGAAGGAGCTATTGGCTGGAAGATTGGTAAGCGTATAGCTGCCATTTGCTGCTACCGTCGCTTTACTCACAACCTGAGCGCTAGCGTTGACTGCATAGACCGTTAAGCTTGAAGAACCAGCATTCGTACCGACATCATTGCCTAAATCTGTGTCAAGTACTCCATTCGCTGAATAGTCGTGGAAGACGGTTCCACTGACTGAAAGAGTAGTATTGGCTATAGCTGTTACATTGCTCGTCTTGCTATTATTTCCTGCCCCTGTTCTATTGATATCATCGGGGTCAGTTATATCGTTAGAGCGTAAGATTCTGGCTGTATTTGCGATCGCTCCGGCAGTAGAAACTGTTCCTGTAACTACGTAGGTTGCTGTCGCGCCGTTTTTAAGATCAAGTGTTGTATTAATGTCGTTTCCTGAACCGCTTGCAGCCCCACAAGAATTTCCGACATCCGCAGGAGATACGCTACAAGTCCAAGTTACGCCTGTGATAGCAGCAGGAACTTGATTTACAAAGTCTGCACCTGTCGTATCTATAGGACCATTGTTTCTCACCGTAATGGTATAGGTAATCGGACTTCCTGCGCTAATGATTGTCGGAGTGCTTGCTATGCTCACAACTTCTAGATCAGCTTGCTTAATTCCTATGCCACCGTTGAGTTGAGTGACTCCAGAGGGGTAGTAAGTCCAGGTATCTATCCCTTTGTTGTCCCCGAAGCCACTTGTCCAGCTATGTGCTCCGCTAGAACTATTGACACCATTGGTCGCACTAGCTCCTCCAACAGCCTGATCGTCAAAGAAAACTCTGTAGGGATCAGGAGCCGGAATCGTCGGTGGCATGGGTGCATTCACCCGCTGAATCGTAAAGCCGCTCGGATTCTGCTCGGCATCGAGTAGTGGAAAATGAATTTCCCCAGCATACAGGACGATCTGAGCGCCATAGGGAACTGCGCTGGCAGGAACAGCCGTCGCAGCATTATCTCGACCATCCCAAAAGATCGTGTTTCCGCCGATCGTAGCAAAGCCGGATAATATGCGATCGTTACTGTTGCCGTAGATCCCATCATTATTAATGTCAAGGGTAAGCTGATATCGCCCAGTAACATTACTATTAAAGCTAAAACTGCCCCCTAAGGGAGATGTCCCTGCTTGTCCAGGCGTTCCTTCAATTCCTGTAAAAGCCAAGCCAGTAGGCTGAGGAGGAATGGGATCTTGTAGCAGCCAGGTCATACCGCTAGGACTAAATGCAAACGCAGGCAAATCTAAGCTAGGAGAGTTTAGAAAGAGCTTGTGGGTAACATTGTTGCCACTATCAGGTGCATTGGGATCATGGACAGTCACGCCAGATTCTAGACCTGTGCCACCTGGAAAGAGTACCGATCGATAAAGTGGGAGATTTGTTGTAGCGGATTTGAAGCCATTATTATTCGCAAAGAAGACAAACGTGAAAGGATCTAAATTTCTGGGATTCACCAGATAGCGATAGCCTTCCTGTGTCTGAACGTAAAGAAGGGGGCTAAAACTTGCACTACTAGGCGGTATCCGGATCGCAAGACTGTTGGCAAAAACCCGCCCTGGAATGGGAGATCCAGTACTACCATTTCGTACCGTCACGTCCCAAGCTGCGACCCATCCCACATTATTTGATTGAGTCCAATTTGCAGTTGCGAGTAAACCTGTTGGGTTATTGTCAGACGCAGGATTCGGGCTGATAAAGTCAATTTCCCAAACTCCAGAACCTGCTGCTGTAGTTTGAGTTGAGGTAATGATGCAAGGCGTATACCCACCAGTATTAGGTAAGGGACCTGCCACTTCCTGAGCGCGATTTGAAATCACACCCTCATTCGTCGCGCAACTTCCTGAAGTCCCTGTGGGAGGACGATAGTTAATACGACCCGACCCAATCCCGTTGGCACTAGAGCCTAAATTGATTGTCTCCCCAGCATTGACATAGACCTTAATGGTAGTTCTCAGGGGAATACTGCCGATCGTGGGGCGCGAGTTGGCAGTTGAGTGGTAAAGCAAAAAGGGACGATTTCCTCCTTGGCTCGTCAACTCTTTGCTGCCCTCAGTCCGCCCAGGCTCTGCCAAATAACCGCCAATCGCTAGGTAGAGCACGAAGAGGCTCTGATACGTCAGTTTGTGGGCGAATCGCTGAATGAGGTATCGCAGAAAAGATTTCATAACTCGCGTCCTAAGAACTTTAAGGGGCAGCCAAAGATAGAAAATACGGTGGGAATTGTTACTGCGTGCATGATGGTCATGATCCAAGATCAGACGGGTCAGATAACAGCATCTGATTAGAAAGAACCCTATCTAATCAGAGACAGGCGTGGCTGAGGGGGGCGGTAGTTTCTGTAAACCAAAGCCGTTGAAGAGTTCATTTACTTTCATAGTTAAGCCAAAATAGATGCCTCCCGCAGAACGCGATCCAGTTAACTCTCGATCGTGGGCACGCCCAAAGCTATAGCCTGCGGCAAGTCGCAGATTTGGATTGAGATAGTAGCCCGCTTCGATCGCCAACCCCGTCTCACTAAATCCTGCGGTCTGATGAATCCAGCGAACTTCACCTGCTAAGTCCCATTGCTCTGCAAAGCGGTAAGTTGCTCGAAGCTGAGTCAGGGTTGCAGTACTCGTTCCAGCAAGATCGCTTGCTAAGTAAGACCGACTATTGCGCAGGGCGAACTTGCCGTAAAATTCCCAACGCCAATCTGGGGCGTAGATTGCTTCGAGTCCAAAGAGATGATCTCTTGTGCCAGTGCCAGTGCTGAATAGAATGCTGTCAGGAATAGTCGAGGGATTTTTGCGATACTCATAGCGCAAGAGAGCATTAAAGCGATCGTCTCGCGGATTGCGATAGGCTAAGCCAAATTTCAAATTTGCCGTATCAGGTAGACCGACCAAAGTTTGATTCGCACTGTTCGCTTGCTGATAGCGAAGTAATGCTGTGATTTCAGGGCTGATTTTCCCGGCTGCTGCGGCCGAAATCACGGTATTGCTACTGCGCGAAGAATTGCGATGCTCATAGCGGGCACTCGCCTTAAAGTCTGGACTGCCTGTATATTCGAGTCCAACACTGTAGCTATCGCCGCTCTCTAGTCCCAATGCCGAAGCTCCCTGTCCAGCGGCAAAAGGCTGAGCAAACTGAGAACCAGAAGCCGTTCGACCGAAGAAGTCACCAAAAATACGATCGTAAGCCAAATCTAACCGTAGACCTGGAGAAATCACAATTCCTTGATTGATCCCAACCGCACCTTGCATCGTCAAATTGTTCGCCCCGCCCCAAACGGTATAGCGGCCTCTCAACGTTGTATCAGGAGCTAATTTATAATCACCGATCATATTCAAACTGGTGATCGACTGCCCTTCAAATTGTCCGCGCGTGAAAAACTGCTGAGCTAGCTGAACATTGATTCCAGAAATCACCTGCCAGTTTAGTCCCAGTAAGGTGCGATCGCTAAAAATCGCATCGCTCTCCTGAGAAAGTGTGGTTTCGTTCTGAGCGATAAACGTCAGATCTTTTGCAATCGGCAGATTCAGCCTAGATCGCAATTGATCAGAGTTACTATCTAAGCCAGAATTCAGCCGATCTTCGCGATCGCGATGAATCCAATCTACAGTTAAATCAGCCCGACCAATCTTCTGTTGCACCCCCGCTAAAATTGTGGTCAGCGAGTTATCAACCTGAGTTCCGGGAATCGGTTCTAAGCGAGGAGTAAACAGATCTACGAGCGTCGTTAACGGACGGGGTGCAATGCCACGATTATCTTCATGGTTGGATGAGTACTCAAGCCCTGATACAGTCCTGTCTTCTTTCACCACTTCAAACTATCGTCTTCGTAATTTTCGCGGTTGCCTTACCGTATTTCGAAGTTCCCAGCTTAGTTTTTTTGCTTCTTCGCAGCTGGATGGCTGCGAGTGTCCAGCACCAAAGCCTTTATGGCAAGCTGGTTCTGTTCATTTCTGCATTGGTCAAATGTATTCAACATTTTATTGAACATATTCTATCCAAAACAGTTAGGTTAGGTTTGGTTATAACCTAGATTAACATATATGTTCAAAAAGCGCTAACCTCTTTTCATTGTTGCACTTGCAATCGACTTAATTTTGAATTTTATGCAGTTTGCAATATGTAGTTTGAAATTG
>JALOOO010000332.1 GCA_025454375.1 Leptolyngbya sp. Prado105
GGTAGGATATGGGGAATGACCGATTTTGAACCCTTCTTCAAACAACTGTGCAATACTTATTTCCTCAACCCCCTTACCTTTTATTAGTCGTCGCGCTCCTCGCGAGCATTGCTTCTGGATTAGCCTTTCAAGCGGTTTTGAAACAATCGGTGAAAGAATGGTCAGAAAATCGATCGACTCGTAGCCTCGCAACAATGCGTGGCTTATCTCTCTTTACCCCGTTTCTCGGAATGGCGGGGGGTGCGTTTTTCTTCCTTTCAGCAGGCGTTGAAATTTTTGGCTTCCCGACTAAGGTCGCTTATGCGCTCTCGTTGCCTTTGACGATCGGAACTGCATGGCTCGTCTGGTGGCAACTGGGTAAAATCTTGACCCAAATCGAAGAAGGTGGTTCTGCCGCTCTCGATCTCGATTCCTGGGGTTAATGGTCTGAATGCGATCGTAAACTCAATTTTTTGCCCTAGCGAATTCGTTTGCTAGGGCATTTGATTTTTCTCAGCATCCCTTGAACGCACCTGATTTTTATCGCAAACACTAGAATATTAAGTTTTATTGCGCTGCTTATTTCTTTCAGACTATGAATCTACCCCAGGATATACTTCTACAAAATCACGACTGTTGTAACGACACATTGCTGATTCCATAGGAGAATAAACAACCCGTGCAAGATCATAACAGCTTAGACCTTGAGCAAGAATTGAGCCGTTTAACCTGTGCTTTCGCCACTCGTAATACTGAGATTGGCAAAGCAGTCATTGCAAATTTAAGAAGCCGTCTCACACTTCGAGATGTCGCTGGAATGGTAATTGTAAGTTTAGAACGTCTAGTCTGGACTGATCAGCTTGCGTTCTGTTGGGCGATCGAGCATGTGATTCCAGGCTATGTCATGCGCGAAATTCGCCGGATTACTTCAGTCACGCTTTACCGTCGTCTGATCACGCAAGGTTACGAACCTGGACACGACTTTAGTATGGACGGCAAAGGACAAGTCCTCCTCAATGAGCAAGCAAAAAGCGCAATGTTCGCAAGCTAGATTTCCAAAGCCACAATAGCAGTGCAATACTCTAGGTGTGGCTTTAGAATATTTCAGAAATGAACGATCGCTCAACCAACATCTGGCAATACAAACCCTGGTGGTGTCAACCTTGGTCAATTCTACTAACAGGACTTAGTATTATTTCTGCAAGTTGGATACTTTTCGCTAAGATTTGGATTACAGGACTAGCTGCTTTGCTCATCTTAGTTTGGATGGGATTTTTCTTAATCATTTATCCGAAGCAAATGCAAGCTTACTTCAACGAGGTCAACAGATCGGAGACTTCAGATTAATTCTGTCCATACATTCTGGGCACTTTAGGGAGGTCATGCTTGTGAGAAACAGAGCCTCCCTATCTCCCCTATGTTATCTATAGATTTTACAGTTGCAATTCGGGCATATAATGCTGCTGCTCGCCTCCCGCTTTTGCTCGATCGATTGAAATTACAGCAAAATATCGAATCGATTCACTGGGAAATTTTAATTGTCGATAACAATAGTACTGACAACACTGCTGAGATCGTACAAACCTATCAATCGCAATTCAATTACCTCCGCTACGTGCTTGAAACCCAGCAAGGAGCCGCGATCGCCCGAAAACGCGCAATTGCTGAAGCCCAAGGAACTTGGATCGGCTTCCTTGATGACGACACACTTCCAACTCTAGACTGGGTTATACAAGCGTATCAGTTTGGACAATCTCACCCTCGTGCAGGCGCATTTGGCAGTCGAATTCTCCCAGAGTATGAAACAGATCCCCCTCAGAACTTCGATCGCATTGCACACTATATGCCAACCATGCTCAAATCTCAGTCTTTTCGCTACGACACCCACCTCAAAGGGATGCCTGTCGGTGCAGGACTCGTGATTCGCAAACAAGCTTGGCTAGAAAGCACAAGTGGAGAACAAATCATTCAAGGTCCTGTCGGACGAGGATTTGCGCTCAAAGGCGAAGAAACAGAAGTTCTATGGAAAATGAAAGCTGTACAGTGGGAGATTTGGTACAACGCTGAAATGACGATCGTCCACAAAATCCCTGAATGGCGACTGGAAAAAGACTATCTACTCAATTTTCTAAAAGTGATTGGACTCAGCCAGCACCGCTTTCGGATGTTACGCTATCCAGCGTGGAAACGCCCAATCGCTTTCCCGCTTCTTTTCATCAATGATCTGCGTAAAGTCGTTCTCCACTGGCGCAAATATTATCAATCAAACGATCTAATTGATGCGTGCGAACTCCAGTTCTTTATCGGGAGACTATACAGCCCCCTTTATATCTGGAAATCCCTTCTGCTAAAACATGTCAGAACCAAGTAACGCCTATGCTAACGGGCACTCAAACAGCATCAAGACTCGCTTCATCTCTAACAAGAAAATTGCCAACGTTGCTTTACCTTGAGGCAAAACCACAACATGACTTGCAATACTTAATGGATGTCCTTGACGATAAGGAGCAGGTAACTGTCGAATTGCCGCCGGGTCAATCTCGATCAAATCAGGCGGCAGATCCACTCGAATTGCATAGAGTTCAGTCCCAATCTTGATCACGACTAAAAACTCTTCTTGAGATCTTGCTTTTACTGGCTGAGATTGCCCTTGAGTCACACTTAAGCGCGATCGTAGATTTAAAACCGTTATCGTATACTCACCTAATGGCAACAGTTCCAGGGTTTCAGAAGAATTGAAAGTCAGTTCTTCTGGCAGATTCACGACACGCAAAATACTGTCTAGAGGTAAGCCTAATCGATATCCCGCGATCGAGAAAACGAGCAACCGCATCATCTGTTGCGACTTCTGTGTTTGAGAGCGATCCAAAACTTGACTCATCGCGCCACCTTCCCAGCAATTAATTGGTAAACAAATTGAACTAACTTACCTGGCTCAAAAGGCTTTGTTAAATAAGCCGCCGCACCCAACTGTTTTGCTAGTTGCTGATGTTTATCATTACTGCGCGATGTCAACATCACCACTGGAACTTGAGCAAGTTGAGTTTCCTGCTCATAGCGCATCAGAAACTCAAATCCATTCAGACGGGGCATCTCAACATCACAGGTAATCAACTGAATATCAGGATGCCGCTGTAACTGTGCGATCGCATCCAACCCATCATGAGCTTGTACGACTCGAAATCCTGCCTCTTCTAACGTCATAGTCAAGGCTTGCCGTACCGTAATCGAATCATCAATAACTAACACGGATTTCGGGGATTCAGCTTTTTGAGCAGGCGGCTTAATTTCGACTGAAGTTGAAGTTTTGCCTAGATTCCCCTCAATCAATGACACTGCATCAATCGCGAGCAATGATCGACCATCTCCCAGCACACTGCATCCATAAATATAGGAAGGTGGCGTAATCGTACTTCCCATCGGACGCAGTACTAACTCTTGTTCGCCCAAGACTCGATCCACCTCAAGCCCAATCCAATGATTGTGTCGGCGAATCATTAAAATTGAAGTTGTCAGCGTTGGTGCAGCACCAAAAGTTTCGGGAGTTTGAGCTTGCATTCCGACGAGCCAACTCGCGTAAGTTATGGACTGCCCCAAATTATGAATTGCAACCGTATGCTCTTTATCTTCATCAGTCCAGCGCAAAGTGCGTTGATTGCCAATCTGGTCAATCTCTACCGCATCAAGAGCTAAAATTCGCTCAACTTCATCTGAAGGAAAGCCATAGGTTGCAAAGCCTGCTTGACAGATCAGAAGCCGAGTACTGATAAGAGTCAAGGGTAACTGTAAGGAAAATGTTGTACCTTGATTTGGGATTGAATCGACGCTGACATCTCCCTTGATTGCCCTAAGTTGCGATCGTACAACATCCAGTCCCACACCTCGCCCAGAGAGTTCTGTCACTTCTCCAGCAGTCGAGAATCCAGGCTCAAACAGGACATTCAACAGATCAGGCTTAGAAACCTGTTCTATCTGATTAGAAGGCAATCGCTGTTGCTCAAATCCACGTTGGCAAATCCGTGCGAAATCTAACCCGCCTCCATTGTCAGACACTTCGATGAAGGTTCGATTTCCCTGCTGATAAGCTCGAACCTCAATTTCGCCAACACCTTTTCCTTGCTGTTGGCGAATTGCATCACTTTCAATTCCATGATCAAACGCATTACGAACTAAGTGCAATAGTGGATCATAAAGCTTCTCTGCGAGTGCTTTATCAACCATCACCTGAGTTCCAGATAATTTCAGATGCACATTCTTACCATAGGTTTCACGAAGTTGCTGCACAACTTGTGGCAAGCGATTTAAAGTCGTCCCAATCGGGATCATCCGAACATTCATCAAATCATCGCGCAGATTGGTCAATAGACGACCTTGTTTACTCCGCGATAGTCGTGATTCTCTTGCTAAAAAGTCGATCGTTTCGGTCGATTCATCTAGCTTTTCTGCTTGTTCTATAACCGTTTGTAAAAGCAAATGTAGGTCATTGTATCGATCGAGTTCTAGCGAATCAAAGTCCTGCTTCAAGTTGCTTCCGGGTGTAAGAAGATGACTTTCTCTAGGGAATCGCTCTGGAGCCATCAATGACCAGTCTCGTAGCTGCGCTAAGACACGCTGATGCTGCTCCATCTGATGCAGCAGATCGCCCAGCATCACTTGCAACCGCTCATCTTGAAGCAATTGCTGATTTTGATG
>JALOOO010000113.1 GCA_025454375.1 Leptolyngbya sp. Prado105
TGATTAGCATTGGGGAGGAAACTGGGGAAATCGACAAGATGCTAATGAAAGTTGCTGATTTCTATGAAGATGAAGTCGAACAAGCTGTAAAAGCGCTCACTAGTATTATGGAGCCGATCATGATTCTATTTCTAGGCGGCATGGTGGGCAGTATCCTAGTAGCAATGTACCTGCCAATGTTCGCTATCTTCGACAAGATGGGTTAAGTTTGCTCAGTGCAATCCTCCTAAATTTAGGTCAGATGTTTGGGAGGTTTAGCCCGTCACATCTGACCTTTGCTGTTAATCTCGAAAAGGTTGCAATGTCCGCTCAAAAAGTTCAATACGAAGAATTACTTGCGACTTATAGCCATTCAGTCGAAGCGATCGAACTTCTGAAATGCCATCGTGTCTATCTCGAAATGATTCCGAGTATGCGACGGGCAGAAGAGAGTGTGATTACAATTCCACTTCCGATCGTCCGAATTCGCAATACGACTGCGGCGGCAAACGCGATGAACATCACAACTGTTGATCCTCAACTTCTGCCTTGTGATTTAGCAATCTTGATGTGTGATCCGGAGTGGAAAATCAAAACCGGGAAGGAAATCTTTATATTTATTCACCGACCTGATGAGGACTTCTCTGATCTACTGAGTCGCTGGCGACGCACACAAATCATTCTAGGCAAAGACTACGAGTGGATTATGCCCCCTCGTCACCACCACATTTTGAACGATGGTGCTGACAAAATATATCCTTTGTTTGTGGTATTTGATGAGACCCCTGAACGAATTACACGGGGATTAAAAGGCGCAAGTTTGCCTTTTGCAATTCAAGGTACGATCGCAAATGCCGACGAATCCGATCAAGCATCGGAATCTGTAGTGCCCGAAGAATAATTACCAAAAAGCCCTATGGGTTAATTTCCATAAGGCTTTTTTCGGATTCAACTGTCTTTAGATTTGCGCTCCATTCTTGACTTCTGCTTTCGGCGGTTCACCGTAATCATTGCATGATCAATTGGAAATCCTGCGACTGGAACCACCTGATATTTACGCTCTTCTTCGAGTTGCTTCAGTTCAGTGTAATTCACCCAGTGAATGCAATCGACAGGACAAGTCTCGATCGCTTCTTGAATCAACTCTTCAGAATCACCATCCTGTCGAATCACGCGCGATCGTCCATAGTCCGGCTCAATGTAGAATGTGTTCCGTGCAACATGGGCACAGTGCTTACAGCCGATACAAGTAATTTCATCGACATAAACGCCTTTTTGTCGAAGCACTCCCCCCAACTCAGGCTCGAAACCCGATCTCGCCTCTGTCTCACGGAGGAACCCACCTAGTTCGGGTTCTAAGCCAGAGCGATGAGCGGCAAACCCAGAGGGAGCATGATCACCTTCAGGAAGTTGGAGGGAGTCAGACATTTACGCACTCCAGCGTTGTAAAACTAAGCGAATTGAACCATCTTCATTCTTTTGCTGCTCGGCAACTTGGAAGCCTTGAACAGATCCCTGATTAACGATCGTATGATACGCATAGCGCTGAGTCACTTTGCTCAAGAACCGATCTACAGAGTTATCCAAATTCCAGAATTGCAGGTCAGCGACTAATTCATACTCATGACCGTTCCAAGTAAATCCAACATCGTAGCCGTTGTTCTGTTCGATCACAACTTCTGCGGATTGAGTCTGACCACGATAGCCTCGAACTTGACGTGGTCCTGATTTCCAATCGATCCCTAAATCAGAGAGTGCAGATTGTAAGGAAGTCAGATTACGAATTTGAGTTTTGATTTGACTAAAATGTGACATGGCAAATGGTTACGAATCGAATTGCAAGGGGTCTACACGAACTTACCAATCGCTATACGTTGCTTGGGTCTTTACTGTTTCAGATTGCTGAGTCATCTGAGCAAAGTATTCAGAGGTGTGGTCTTGGGCAATAACTCGACCCAATTGAGCTTCGATCGCGGCAGTGACTTCTTCACAAGAAGCCCCAACGATTCCGGTCACTTTCTCTTGCACCCGACCGTCTGGATAGATGATGAACTCCAAGGTTTCCATACACTTTCCCCAAGGTTTTAGAAGGGACTCAGCAAAAGTAGCTGGTGGCAGAAGATAGCTGAACACTATCTAATTGTCATAAAGCCAGTTACTTCGCATTAAAACGTTACAGAACTTAGCAGCTAATAAGAGTAGTTTCTGATTATCTGTCAGTTTCGCTTAACTTTCCAAGAGAGTCAAGCTAAAAAACTGCTGAAACGCTTTGAATCAATATATATATATGTAAATGAGACCTTCTTCTATCAATGGAGAGAATTCCATAAGATTTAATCGATAAAAACGTTGTGCCTGCCACTGAGGGGTGTGACCCCATGGGAGCAACCGTAAGTCTTGAGTAACAATTATTACAACAAGGAATCTCTTGTGCTGTTTTCAGAGTTGTGCATCTCATTATGGCATCTTCAATCACGTCAGGAACGCTGCTACGGCAACGGTATTTGATCAAGCAGATCTTGGGTCAAGGCGGATTTGGACGAACCTATTTAGCGGTTGACCAAGAACGCTTTGATGAACGATGTGTCATTAAGGAATTTACCGTTCCATATCAAGATGATGGTTTAGTTGAGAAAGCCAAAGCCTTGTTCCAGCGTGAGGCAAGTACGCTTTATCAAATTCAGCACCCGCAGATTCCTCGGTTCTGGGCAGCGTTTGAGAGTGAGCAACGATTATTTCTGGTACAAGATTTTGTTCAAGGGCAAACGTATCGAAATTTATTGCAAGCTCGTCGGCATCGAGGCGAAGCATTTTCCGAAGTCGAGATTTTACATCTACTGAATCATTTATTGCCTGTTCTTGCGTATTTACATGATCGCGATATTGTTCATCGCGATATTTCTCCTGAGAATATTATCTTGAGAGCGTCTGAAGCTCGTGAGAGGATCATTCCGGCAGAGGTGACATCTACGACAGATTTGGGACTTCCTGTGCTAATCGATTTTGGTGCGGTGAAAGAGGCAGCAAGTCACTGGCCAATCATTTCTACGATCACTCGTGTCGGTAAAGTCGGCTATGCTCCCCCTGAGCAACTGCAAACGGGGAGCGTTTCTCCACATAGTGACCTTTATGCGCTGGGTGCAACTTGTCTGGTGCTGTTGACGGGTCGGGAGCCTCAAAGTCTTTTAGATAGCCAAACGCTGGCGTGGCAGTGGCAGCCTTATGTGCAGCTTAGTGATGGGCTTGCATTAATGTTTCAGAAAATGCTAGCGCTGCATCCAAACGATCGCTACCAATCTGCACGTGAGACCTGGGCAGATTTACATCCCTTGGTGGAAGAGTCGGTGAAAAGCACACTGCTAAATCCGATGGTACAACTTCCTCCCGTGGTCGAGCGAGAGATTGCACCCGCAACAAGAGATACTAGCTTAAAGCGAGTCACAACGACGATTAGAACGCGATTAACGATGAACAGCAATCCTGAGAATGGAGCTTCGGACGAACCGAGATCAGGTCTTTCTAGAAGCTCATCCACCTTTAAAAGAGTTTCAAAGATCAGCAGATTTGCTGTGCCAACGGCGATTGCGACCAGTCTACTTGTTTCGACAGGGATTGGATTGCACCTATTTCGAGTTACTGAACCTCTACCAAGTACTCAGCAGATTAGAACAGATGCACCTTTTCGCAATGCGGGTTCGGTCAGCATTAGCAATGGTAAGCCTAAGAAAATTGAGATCCCGCCGGGAGAGATTTCAGCCGTTCTGCAAGGCAACTTACTAGAACAGAATGTTCAGCCTTATACCGTTGAAGCTGCACAGGGGCAAATCATGACGGTGAGCGTTCAGGGAACTGGGGTTTGGATGAATTTGCTGCAATCGAATGGACAGGCGATCGATGGTGCAGCTTATCAGGCCCGGAATTGGACTGGGCAGCTTCCGAAGAATGATCAATATACAATTCAGGTGACAGGAACTGGAGTGTATTCATTGGATATGACAATCACGCCAATTTCGCAATTTGTTGACTCGAATGTTCAACATGTTCGGTTCCCACGGAATAAGAATCAGACTACCGTGACTGGAAAGCTTCAGCCTAATAAGGGACGCAAGTATCTCTTAGAAGCATTGGGTCGCCAGGTGATGGTAGTTCGCGTCCTTAAGGGAAGGCCTATAGTAGCAGTACTTGCACCGAATGGGCGACGAATTGGAGGGACTTCAACAGGTTCACGAAACTGGAAGGGGGCTTTGCCAATGGATGGGGAATATACTATTGAAGTCACTTCAGAGCGGCAAGAAGACTTTGCGATCGCATTTGAGATTCACTAAAGCCAGACGCTAATGCGTTAACAGCTTAACCTGCACGGTCGTGCCTTGTCCTAATTTACTCTTGATGTCAATCGTGCCGCCCTGTAATTCGACGCATTGTTTGACGATCGAGAGTCCTAACCCACCCCCCGCAATCGTATCTACATTTTTAGCGCGGTGAAAGGGGTGAAAAATTAGGGGCAAATCTTGCTCTGGAATGCCGATCCCCTGGTCGCTGATCGTTAGCACAATATGGGCGTGCGAGCATTGTACGGTTAGGTCGATGGGTTGGTGTGCTGGAGAGAATTTGAGCGCATTGCTGAGAAGATTCTGTAGAATTAGGGTCAACAACTCCGGATCGAGGGTAACTTGCGTGCGGTGATCGAGATAATGCAATTTGATTGTGCCTTGGATGTCTGAAAGTAAGCTGACACAGAATCGATGCAAATCAAAGGTGTTAGGGTGTAATTCGATTTTATCGGTGTTTGTTTTTCGTAGGGTGAGCGCGTTGGTGAGAATGGTCGTCATGGAGCGAACGGCTTCGCGAATTTTTTGGAAGTAGCGGGATCGTCGTTCTTCAGGGCAGTCTGCACCCAGTCGTTCTAGGAGTTCGGCAGAGGTGAGAACGATCGAGAGGGGCGTGCGAAATTCGTGCGAGGCGGTAGTGATAAACCGCGACTTTAGATCTTCCAGTTCGTCTAGGGCTTGCGTAATTTCGGTTGTGGATTTTTGACGTTCTTCAATTTCAATCTGAAGGCGAGCATTGGCGAGGGCTAATTCACAGGTACGTTCTTGGACGAGCTTTTCAAGGTGTTGCTGATTATGGTGACGTTGAAGTGCGATCGCAATCGTGCTGTAAAGCTCAGTGGGATCGATCGGTTTCATCAAAAAACCGAAAGGTTCGATGTGTTGGACTGAGTGAATTGTGTCTGGATCGGAATAACCTGTGAGAAATACAACCGGGATTTTCCAACGATCGTGAATGGTTTGGGCGAGTTCGATCCCAGTTTGATGTCCTTTGAGTCCAACATCCATTAGGACAAGATCAGGGGTTGTATTTGCAACAAGGGATAAAGCGGACTTTGCGGAGTCTGCAATCCCTGTAACGGCATAGTTTGCAGCTTCTAGGCGTGAGCGTAGATTTAACGCAACGATTCCTTCATCTTCAATGATGGCAATCTTTTCACCCACCATTTTTTGCTCACCTACCTGTGTTAGAAATGACGATTTTAAAAGCACATTCTTGCACTGAATCAGGAACTTGAAATGATGCACCTAGATGTATGAAATACTACTTGCTTCTAATAAGAAAAAGCAGATTTAAGTCGGGTCTACAACATAGAATGTATTCCATACAATGCTTTTGGGAAAGCACACTCTGAGTGTTTATTATTCTAATGTAATTTCGATGAGAACCTTGGTTTTAGAGTGCTTAATTTGATGTTGTAAGGGTTAATAAACTTAATTATTTTAATTGCGATAAAGGAGAAAGAAATGGAACTCGATCGATATCCCGTCGTAGATAAATTGACGACTTCTATGCCGCCAAATCCCCAGTTCTTTGCAAATCCAATACAGCGTCGAATCGTGGGATCATCGCTCACGGCATCGGCTTGGTTGGGATTGAGCATGACAAAGCCGATCGTTGGATCTGAACTCCACGACCTCCAAAGTCGATAGCGGTATTGCTGAGTCGAATCGAAGAGTGCGCCGCTATCCGATGGGGACATATCCTGGCTGCACTGCGTGAATGTACTCACTTCCAGATTCTGGGAAGCCTCGACGGTAGACCGCTTCTTCGGGGTTGCCCCAGCCGAGTTGCAGACTCATCTCAAGAGATTCGCCTTTTCCTTGCTGGCTCAGGACTGCCCATTCGGAGCGCTGCAAGATGCGATCAATATCTTCTGGGGTGACCTGGCGATAAAGCTTACCGCTATTCATACTGAGATAGAGATCGAGTTGGGTTGTGGTCGCTTGCCAGAATTTTACGACGGTCATTTTCTCAGCTTTGAGAACTGCGAGATCGCAAGACAAACTGATCAGGTGTTCGTGAATTTTGGGGAAAGTGCAGGTTCTGCTCCCGATTGTGATGGAAGACCAAATGATGCCGGAGACTTGATGCTCGATTTGATATCGATGAATAGCGGTGCGGAAATCTCGATAGGCGGTAAAGCGCTGGATGCCATCGGAGTTGACAAAGCGATCGAGCAGGGGATTAATGCCAGAGGGCATTGCCGCGAGATTTAGGCGCTGCCCATTCATGCAGGCTTGCTGCTCTCGCGACAGGATTTGGATCAGTTCCTCAGTGCTATAGATTTGGGGCATCTCAGGCAAAGGGGCTAGGTGTCCTACCCGTCATAGTACCGAGTAAATCTAGGGCTGTGGGATTTTTTGATCCGATTCTTAAGATTTTGATTCGGGAATTAGTTCGGAGTTGATTTCGTTGACTGGACGACGCTTTAGAACAGAAGATTCCGATCGTGGGAGTAAATCAAAGACTTTGCGAAATTCGTCGTCGATTTTTTCGTAAGGAATTGAGCCAATTTCGTTGAGGCGAACTGTTCCGTTTTGGTCAAACAGAACTGTCTGTGGCACGAGTCCTTTGTAGTAATAGCCGGGTTCTTTTGGGTCAAATTTGGGTTTGACAGGAAGTGAATCGACTCGAATCGGGATAATGTCGATGACGCGACCGTAGAAGGCTTGAGTTTGAGAAACAACATTGCTGTATTGCTTACAGTCGCTGCTGTCGTCGGTATAGAACACAAGGAGCGCTGGTTTTTTCTGATTGAGGGAGTCGGCTAGGGTGACTTTTGGAGGAACGAGTGAGCCGTTTCCAGCATAGAGTGCGAAGATTTCGCCATCATAGCGATCGTCGTTCAGGCTTGCCCAAGCGGGTTGGACGATCGTGAAACAGACGATTAATACAGCGATAAGAGCAGAGACTAAACGGTTCAACATAAAGGGTCAGGAAAAAACGTCACTCATTTCTTATTGTGACAGACAAGCGCATCTCACTAGTCTTGTTTCTCGGGTTTGCGAATGGTGAAAGAGACTTCACGGGGGAATTTTTGGGTTTGAGATTGTGAAATGGTCGGCGGTTCGGTTGGAATTGAGGATTCTTCAGACGGTGTAATCGTGTTGAGCAGATTGAAGGGAAAGCCTGCACGTCGATCGAGATTGGATGCGATCGCAAGAATTGCGCCAGCTAGGATAAAAAATGGCAAGGGCAATTTGACCTCGCTTGCCCACTCGAAGACTTGGGAGAAGATAAAGAAAATGACAAAACAGACTAAGCCAAATTGTGCAGTTGATCCCATCAGTTTTTCTGTTTCGCGCTACAGCTTCTTATAGTACACCTGATTTTTAAGTTGGTCGTTTTAGCATGAGATAGCCGAAATCTTTTTGAGAGAAATAACAGACTATAAATAAGCTCAAAGATTTGCTCTAAACCATGAACCTTTTTGGTGAATTCTTGCTGTGATGATCCTGACAGAATTGACAATAGAACAGTAGGACACTGGATTTCTTCTCTTCAAATTTTCCCAGATTTCTCTATTGGAGTCAGTTATGGTGAGTCAAGCTTTGGGTGATCGCTACGAGTCTCAAACGCAAGTGATCGCGCGGCAATTGTTGGGCGCAACTCGTGAGTCGAGGTCTTGGTTTGCTCAGGTTCGCGATCAGATGCAGTGGGATGATAAGTTGCTCGGTTGGGCAATGAGTAATCCGGGGTTACGGGTGCAGTTGTTTCGCTTGATTGATTGTTTGCCTGCATTGCGGAGTAAGCCGGAGATTGCGCGGCATTTGCAAGAATATATGAGCGATCAGACGGTTGAGTTGCCTGCGGCGCTCAAGAGTATGCTCAACTTTGCCAATGCGGAATCGATGCCGGGACAGCTTGCCGCGACAACGCTTTCGACAGCGGTTGAGACGTTGGCGCATAAGTACATTTCAGGTGAGAACTTGAAGCAAGTGCTAAAAACGATCGAGCGGCTTCGTAAAGAGAAAATGGCGTTTACGGTTGACTTGCTGGGTGAGGCTGTCATTACGGAGGCAGAAGCACAGTCGTATCTCGATCGTTATTTGGATCTAATGGAGCAGTTGACTGAAGCTTCTAAATCTTGGACGAAAGTTGAACAAATCGATTTTGCGGAAGATCAGCCTCTTCCGAAGGTTCAAGTCTCGGTGAAATTGACTGCGTTCTACTCTCAGTTTGATCCATTAGATGAACAAGGCAGTAAAGCCAGAGTTGCTGATCGGGCAAGAACGTTGCTCCGCAGAGCGAAAGAACTTGGTGCAGCCGTTCACTTTGATATGGAGCAGTATGCTTACAAAGATTTGACTTTGGCAACTTTGAAAGCACTGTTACTAGAAGAGGAATTTCGATCGCGTTCTGATATTGGAATGACAATTCAAGGCTACTTGCGCGATAGCTTAGAAGATCTGCAAGGGTTAATTGATTGGGCGAAAGAGCGGGGGACTCCGGTCACAGTTCGATTGGTGAAAGGGGCTTACTGGGATCAAGAAACAATTAAAGCGGTTCAAAAAGATTGGAAACAGCCAGTTTTCAATGATAAGGCTGAGACGGATGCAAACTATGAGCAATTGAGCGAATTGCTACTAGAGAACCATGAGGTTTTAAATGCAGCAATTGGAAGTCACAATGTGCGATCGCAGGCTCATGCTTTAGCAATTGCTAAAGATCTCAAAATTCCAAAATCTCGCATCGAATTCCAAACGCTTTATGGCATGGGAGATAAGCTAGCAAAAGCAATTGTTGACCAAGGCTATCGAGTACGGGTTTACTGTCCTTATGGTGAACTGATTCCAGGAATGTCATATCTGATTCGTCGGCTGCTCGAGAACACTGCAAATAGTTCGTTTCTGCGGCAGAACTTAGAAGAAAGACCGATCGAGGACTTAATTTCAGCCCCGAAAGTTAACGAACATTCTGAACTAAAGCGCTTAGATAAGTTTGAGAATGCTGCTGATACGGATTATGCCGATTCTGCAAAACGCGATCGCGCTCAAGCAGCTTTGAAAAAGGTGCGTCAGCAATTTGAACAAACTTACTTACCTTTGATCAATGGTGAATTTGTCGAAACTGCTGAGAAGCTCAAATCTGAGAATCCATCGCGGTTTAGTGAGACAGTCGGCACAATTGGCATGATCAGTATTGAGCAGGCAGACAGTGCGATCGCGGCTGCTAAATCTGCGTTTCCTGCATGGCGAAAGACTTCTGTCAAAGATCGCGCTCAGATTCTTCGCAAAGCTGCCAATCTGTTCGAGCAGCGTCGAGAGGAACTCATTGCTTGGATGACTTATGAAGTTGGTAAGCCTGTGAAAGAGGGAGATGGCGAGGTTTCAGAAGCGATCGATTTCTGTAATTACTATGCGGACGAGATGGAAAGACTCGATCGAGGAGTAGACTACGATTTTCCAGGTGAAACCAATCACTACCGCTATCATCCTCGTGGCATTGTTTTGGTCATCTCACCTTGGAATTTCCCGCTTGCGATTCCTGTCGGTATGAGCGTTGCGGCTCTCGTTACTGGAAACTGTGCTTTGCTCAAACCTGCTGAGACTTCTTCTGTGATTGCTGCGAAGATTGCGGAAGTTTTAGTCGAAGCAGGAATTCCTCGCGGTGTGTTTCAATTTATTCCTGGAGAAGGACATACCGTTGGAGCGCATTTAGTAAAACATCCTGATGTGCATATGATCGTGTTTACTGGATCGCAAGCTGTGGGATGTCAGATTTACAAGGATGCAGCAGTTTTGCAGCCGGGTCAGAAGCACCTCAAACGGGTGGTTGCTGAGATGGGAGGTAAGAATGCTGTGATCATTGATGAAAGTGCTGATCTCGATCAAGCTGTACAAGGTGTCGTGCAGTCGGCGTTTGGGTTTAGTGGGCAGAAATGTTCGGCTTGCTCTAAAGCGATCGTACTGGAGCCTGTATACGAAACATTCTTAGCTCGGCTAGTAGAAGCAACGCGATCACTCAATATTGGGGAGGCAGAATTGCCAAGTACGAAGGTGGGTCCAGTGATTGATGGAGAGGCTCAGCAACGGATTCGAGCATACATTGAGCGAGGACGAACTGAGGCAGAAGTCGCGATTGAGCTTCCGACTCCTGAAGGAGGTTACTATGTCGCGCCTGTAATTTTTACGGATGTTGCGGCAGATGCCAAGATTGCTCAGGAGGAGATTTTTGGTCCGGTGCTAGCTGTGATGCGGGCGAATTCGTTCCAAGAGGCTTTGGATTTGGCGAATGGAACGCCCTATGCGCTGACGGGCGGATTGTATTCACGCACGCCGTCGCATATTGAGCAGGCACAGGCTGAATTTGAGGTCGGAAATCTGTACATTAATCGCAGTATTACGGGCGCGATCGTGGCTCGGCAACCGTTTGGAGGCTTTAAGCTATCTGGGGTTGGCTCGAAAGCAGGTGGAGTGGATTATTTACTTCAGTTCTTAGAACCGAGAGTCGTGACGGAGAATGTTCAACGTCAGGGATTTGCGCCGATTGAAGGGGCGGAGTAATACCCAATTAAATTGCTTTGTTGTAAATGCTTAAGCGATCCCCCAGCCCTCTTTTTAAGGGGGCTGCATTCTGCTCTGTGCCGACTTCCCCCGTTACTCCCGTTATGATGCGTTTGGGAATGAGGTGAAGGGTGAGGGGGCGATCGCAAACAAGTATCGGTTCGCGGGTGAGTAGTTTGATTCGAGTTTGGGCGATTACTATTTGCGCGATCGCTTCTACGACTCTCAGAATGGAATTTTTGTAATGTTCGGCTTAAGGAGCAGAACAGACACTATTCTTGAGGCTGAGATTGAAGTGACTGAATTTCAGCGATCGAAAGTTCTGTAGCCTGCGAGATCGCCTCAATAGACAGCCCCTGTTGCAGCAATCTACGCGCGATCATGCGGCGCTCCTCTTGTTTACCCTGCTCTTGAGTTTGCTGTTCCCACTCTAAGAATGCCTCTGATAATGCCATGATTGCCTCCTGTCCACTAAAGTCTTGAATTTCACCTAAATCTATTCTAATTTTCCAACCTGCCAACAGTCGCAGGATTCCATTTCGCCGTGGATGACTCGGCGGTAATGCAAGCACCTCTCGAATCGCTCGTTCCTGCGTTCCATCCCGACCGAGAATCCTCAACCACAGTGTTTCTTCGGTTTCGGGCAGTTGGTCGATCGCGACAATGGCTGTCTTCAAGATGCCAGCCATGAAATAGACTCCAGGCATCCAATCCGCTTGAATCTTGCCTTCTGCTTCTTCCAGCAACGGTCTAGAGGTCGTCGCCGCCAGAATCCAAAGTTGAGGCAGTTCTTCGTCTGCCAATTCCTCACGCTGTGCCTTGCGACGCTCATCTTCCTGTACCCACACCAGCTTCATGATTGAGACTCTCACTTCAGTCCGGGTCGGTACATTGCGATATGGTTCGAGCAGGCAGGGCTTCTGCACCATATGACCCAGTAAACCCAAATCAGTTACCTGTGCTGCATCAGGATTGGGAACAAACCATAGGTCAGCAAATTTCGCTTCTCCAGGAATCTCGTACTGACGTTGTACTGTGCCGATTGGAGCAAGAAACTCTTCGAGGTACTGCTTCGATAACTGGTCAAAACTGTTCTGAGCCATGCGGTCACACTCAGGAATTAGAAATAGTGCGATCGTATGATTGATGGTTGTGTTTGACAAGTGCGATCGTACTTCTCTCATTGACGCACATTCAACTCCCGTTATGATGCGTTTGGGAATAAGGTGAACGGTGAGGGGAGATCGTAGAGATTTAACGCTGATCGCGGCACGATCGGTAGGAATAGAAATCTTTGAAGCAGCAAGATTAATCCTATGTTCTTCATTTTCCGGTTACCCAAATTGTTAAGATACGTGTGCGTTTACCCTGAGCTTCAGCAGAACTCTGAAAAATTGACCCGATAATAAATAACCGAGAATTTGTCTGAGGTTGCCCTATGAGCTATCGCATGAATCGCCGCGCCTATGCTGAAACCTTTGGTCCAACTGTGGGCGATCGCGTTCGCTTAGCTGATACAGAACTGATCATTGAAGTCGAACAAGACTTAACGACCTATGGCGATGAAGTGAAGTTTGGCGGCGGCAAGGTGATCCGCGATGGCATGGGACAATCGCCCATTACGAATGCAGATGGTGCAGTCGATACCGTCATTACAAACGCGCTAATTCTCGACTGGTGGGGCATCGTCAAAGCAGATATTGGGATTAAAGATGGCAAAATTTGTGCGATCGGCAAAGCTGGCAATCCCTATATTCAAAATAATGTCACGATCATTATTGGACCTGGAACCGAAGCGATCGCCGGAGAAGGGATGATTCTTACCGCAGGCGGGATCGATACGCACATTCACTTCATTTGTCCACAGCAGATTGAAGTCGCGATCGCGTCAGGCGTGACGACCATGATCGGCGGCGGAACTGGACCTGCGGCGGGTACGAATGCAACGACTTGCACGCCCGGTCCCTGGTACATTCATCGAATGCTGCAAGCAGCAGAAGCGTTCCCAATGAACTTAGGCTTTCTGGGCAAAGGCAATTCAAGCCAGCCGGATGCTCTCGAAGAACAAATCAAGGCAGGTGCAATGGGATTGAAACTGCACGAGGACTGGGGGACGACCCCGGCTGCGATCGACACTTGTTTGAGTGTGGCAGATGACTATGACGTGCAGGTTGCAATTCACACCGATACTTTGAATGAAGCAGGATTTGTAGAAGATACGATCGCGGCGTTCAAGAACCGAGTGATTCACACCTATCACACCGAAGGTGCAGGCGGCGGACATGCACCAGACATCATCAAAGTTTGCGGCGAGGCGAATGTTCTCCCTTCTTCAACCAATCCAACGCGACCTTACACAGTAAATACGTTGGATGAACACTTGGATATGTTAATGGTCTGTCATCACCTCGATCCGAGCATTCCAGAAGATGTCGCCTTTGCAGAATCCCGGATTCGTCGAGAAACGATCGCAGCGGAAGACATTTTGCACGATCTGGGCGCGTTCAGTATGTTGTCTTCTGACTCGCAGGCAATGGGACGAATTGGCGAAGTGATCATTCGGACTTGGCAAACAGGGCACAAGATGAAAGTGCAGCGCGGCGCATTGCCGCAAGATAGCGATCGCAATGATAATTTCCGCGCCAAACGCTACGTCGCCAAGTACACGATCAATCCTGCAATTACGCACGGAATTGCAGAACATGTTGGCTCAGTTGAAGTTGGCAAATTAGCCGATCTTTGCCTCTGGCGACCTGCAATGTTTGGTGTGAAGCCGGAAATGGTCATCAAAGGCGGCATGATTGCCTGGGCACAGATGGGAGATGCAAATGCAAGTATTCCAACCCCGCAGCCTGTTCATATGCGTCCTATGTTTGGCAGTTTTGGAGGTGCGATCGCGCCAATTTCGCTAACTTTTGTTTCCCAAGTTTCACTCAAGAAAGGCGGGTTGGGTTCGCTAAATCTGCAACGACAATTAGTTCCGGTGTCGGGAATTCGGAAGCTGACGAAGCGGGATATGAAATTGAATGATGCGATGCCAAGCATGGAGGTCGATCCCGAAACTTATCAGGTGCGGGCGGATGGAGAATTATTGACCTGTGAACCTGCAACGGTTTTACCGATGGCGCAACGCTACTTCTTGTTTTAGTCCGCGATCGCAGGCGCAAGACTTCCGAGGTTTGCACAGCCTTGGAGGTCTAAAAAATTACAAACTTTCTAGATAGCTCAACAAATCCGCCATCTCTTGCGGGCTGGGCTGAAACTTTGGCATCGGAGGAGTCTGCCCGCTAATCACCTGCTTGATCAGCCGAGGCGGAGACTTGCGACTCGAAACATTTCTCAAACTTGGACCCACTTTCCCATCTGCCATAATTCCGTGACAGCCTGCACAGTTAATCTGAAAAATCGCATGACCCTGAACTGTATCCCCAGGTAACGACAAAACCTTCTGAACATAGGGATCAGGGCGATGAAACGAGTTGACACTCAAAAGTGCCACCACGATCGACAAACAGACCAAAAGCGCGATCGTAATGAGTCTTTGGGGTAACCCTTCAGATTTGACAAGTTGCTCGTTCAAAAGAGGATTTTATGAGAAAGGACTGTAAAAAATATTCACTCATTTACTAAACAGACTTTAACAAATTTCGGGAACCCCTGCTGCATCAAAATCTGTAATCTTGTAAAAGATCCGGAGAGTTAAAGGTGTTTCCAGCTTTGAAGCGACAAGAGCCGCTAATATAAGAATAAAGAAACCTTCATGATTTAAGTTTCAAAATCTTACAAACTGAGGAGATTCAGACATGGTTGAGCCAATTTTGCTTGGCATCGTGTTGGGACTCGTTCCCGTCACGTTAGCAGGTTTGTTCGTTGCCGCTTACACCCAATATCGTCGCGGAAACCAACTCAATCTGTAGTTCAGACTTGCCCCGGAGAAATCTCTGGGGTATTTTTATGGCGTTGTCATACGGACGACAAACGGGGTGGTTAAATTTGCATCAAAGGAATTCTTAACGACCCTCAAGACTATGGATTTTTCAATTAAATTTTTGGCTTCAGAAGCGATCCGGACTGTTGTCAATCATGCAGACTGGATAGGCTGGAATCTTTTTCTAGCCGTTATCCCAATGGTTCTGAGTGTGGTTCTATTTCGCCGATCGCGCTTTGCGAAGACTTCCATCGATCGTCGGCATCGCTCTTTATTCTGGTGGCTTGGTGTTGCGGTCTTTGTCGCATTTCTGCCTAATGCTCCTTATATTCTCACGGATATTATTCATTTCGTCCGCTGGGTTCGTGCGGGTGCTTCTATCTGGGTCGTTACCTTGATCTATGTGCCGTTGTTTATTCTGTTTCTGGGTGCGGGATTTGAAGCGTATGTCGTCTCATTGATGAATGCTGGGCATTACCTGAAACAGAAGGGATTACGGCAATATGTGTTTCCGATGGAGTTGACGCTGCATGGATTGAGCGCGATCGGAATCTTTCTCGGTCGTTTTATCCGTCTGAACAGTTGGAATATTCTCACGCATCCGAATGATGTGGCGGCAAGTTTGGTCGGAGATGTGTTTGATAAGCAGCCGATGCTGACGATCGTCATTACTTTCATCATTCTCACGCTGCTTTATGCGCTCTTAAAGCCTGTTCATTTTGCAATGTCTCACTACTGGAAATTTCGTCCGCAACAAGCGCGCCGTCCGTTCGTAATTCCCCATTCGTAGCTTGGAGTTAAATGCAGTGATTTACGACTGCATTTTTTTATGATGAGCATCCGGGCGATCGTCTTGGCAGGAATGAGTGTGTTGAGTGTTGCAGTGGCTTCGGTGCGGGCAGAGAATGTGACCAAAACGGCTGAGCAAGGGACTGTAAAGGCGCAATTGAGCTACGAAAAAGGGCAGAAACCTGATGAATTTCCACAGATTCAAAATCTGCGGCTGAAAATTCAGCGATCGCATCAAGTTGTGTTTGACAAAGCGCCGGGTTCTGATGAATACGATCGCCCAATTTTGGATTGGAATCGTGACGAAACGGATAGTTTCCTGGTTCGCGATCTCAATGGTGATAAAGAGCCTGAAGTGATTCTCGATTTCTTTACAGGGGGCGCTCACTGCTGCACGTATTCGATGATTTATCACTACGATGCTCAGCAGAAGCAGTATGTTGAATCGCGGGCATTTTGGGGAAATTTGGGCTATCGCTTGAAGGATTTGGATGGAGATAGCAAAGTAGAATTTTTGAGCGCGGATGATGGTTTTGCTTATGCGTTTACAAGCTATGCGGCTTCTGCGTTTCCGATTCAGATCTGGCAGTTTGACAATGGCAAAATGACTAATGTGACGCGGAAGTATCCCAAGCTGATTTATAACAATGCGTACAAGCTTTGGGGTTACTATCAGCAGGTGAAAATGGAAGAGGGTGCGGATGTACGGGGAATTCTGGCAGCTTATCTCGCGGATAAGTATCTACTCGGTCAACAAGAAGATGGCTGGAAGCGGTTGCGCGAGGTTTACCGGGAGCGCGATCGCGAAGAGTATTTTGCCAAGCTCAGAGACTTCCTGGAGAAGGCGGGATATAACCTTTGACATACTCCCCCGCTTGAAAGACGGGGAATTCTAAGGTCAAACAGCAACAGCAGGCGAAGCCTGTCTAACATTGCCTAACTTAGCGGTCGATGCCCCAACCGCACAAATATTTATCGCGGCGTTCTC
>JALOOO010000114.1 GCA_025454375.1 Leptolyngbya sp. Prado105
TGCTGAAGCGTGAGGCGTACAATCTGCTCAGTCGGATAGCCATGTTCGGGCAAGGTGCGAAACCACCGAGGGAAACTACTCCAGACCGTTTGGGGAAATTCGATCGCTAAGATTTGCAGGTCGTTATTCAGCCAGTCTCCGGCATTCCGTCCGCTTTGGGACTGGAATGTCCTTTTTTATTTCCTCCCCTCTATCAAGCAGAGAACTTCGCACTGTCCAGTTCTAGGAATATTGCCTCGATTAAAACGCGATCGAGATATAGGGGAAGTGTTTTAATGTTTGGGATGGTGTTCAATCTCCCTACCCTGTCTCGCGATCGTGATTATTTCTCAATCTCCTAAACCCCTTTATCAAGTTGGCGGCAGTCTACCCCCTCAATCTGCAAGCTATGTCTATCGGCAAGCCGATCAAGATCTCTTTCAAACGCTACTGAATCAAGAATTTTGCTATGTCCTGAATGCGAGACAGATGGGCAAATCTAGCTTACGAGTTCAAACTGCATTGCGACTACAAGCAGAAGGATTCAGTTGTGTCACGATCGATTTGACGGAAATTGGGACGCAGCACATCACGATCGAACAATGGTACGCGACGATCGCGGCTTTTTTTGTCAGACGATTTCAACTCGATATTCATCTATCTCAGTGGTGGGAGGCTCATGCTTATCTCTCGATTGTGAATCGCTTGAGCGAATTTATCGAAACGGTTTTGCTTGTTCAAGTTCAGGATGAGATGGTTGTCTTTATTGATGAAGTCGATAGCGTTCTCAGTCTAAATTTTCCAACCGATGATTTCTTTGCTTTAATTCGCACCTGCTTCAATAAGCGAACCGACAATTCCGCGTATCAGCGCTTGACTTTTTGTTTGATTGGCGTGACGACTCCAAGTGATCTGATTGCCGATCGCACGCGCACGCCTTTCAATATTGGACAAGCGATCGCGCTACGAGGCTTTCAATGGGCAGAATCGACTCCGCTCCTGTGTGGGTTACTTGAGTTTTCTAATCCTGACACCATTCTGCGGCAGGTTCTCGATTGGACAGGTGGGCAGCCATTTCTGACTCAAAAACTCTGTTCTCTGATTCAACAAACTCCCCTGGAACATCCTGAAGCAGTCTCGCAGCAGTGGATTGATCAGCTTGTTGAAACTCATTTACTTACCCATTGGGAAAGCCAGGACGAACCCGAACATCTCAGAACGATTCGCGATCGGCTGGTGCTACGCGAGAAATGGTCAGGGCGGCTTTTAGGACTCTATCAACAAATCCTACAGAATCAGGGCATTGCTTGTGATGATGGCGCAGATCAGACGGAACTGTTGCTCTCTGGACTCGTCGAAAAGCAACAGGGAAAATTGCAGGTTAAAAATCGCATCTACCAAGCTGTTTTTACGCCAGAATGGGTGAACCAACATTTGAGCAGACTGCGCCCCTATGCAGAAGTCTTTAATGCCTGGATGCTCTCTTACCAAACGGATGAGTCGCGATTACTGCGGGGACAAGCTCTTGTAGATGCTCAACAGTGGAGCCAAGGCAAACATTTGAGTGATCTAGATTATTGGTTCCTCTCCGCAAGTGAACAATGCGATCGTCGAGAAATGCAGCAGGCATTAGAAGCAACCCAAGCTAAAGAAATCCAAGCTCGACTATTCCAAGAAAGCAGAATTGTCAAATTACAGCAAACGTTACTTGCCAGCTTGGGAGTGCTAAGCGCGATCGCGATTGGAATTAGCGGCATTGCACTGCATCAATATCGTTCCGCAAAATTGAGTGAGATTCGAGCCTTAGCTTCTTCTTCAGAAGGATTATTTGCCTCGAATCGACAATTGGATGCCATGATTGATGCGATCGAGGCTGAACAGCACATTCGAGCCTTGGGACAGGTCGATGCACCAACTGCTGCTAAAGTAGAATCGACGTTGCGGCAAGTCGTCTACGCTGCGAATGAATTTAACCGATTAAGTGGGCATCAAGGCTCAGTCTTGACAGTTGCAATTAGTTCAGATAGTAAATTATTTGCGACAGGCAGTAATGATAAAACGCTGAGAATCTGGTCGCGAGAGGGTATATTGCTCAAAACGTTAAAGCATACGGCAACGGTGCATCGTGTTGCTTTTAGTGCGGATAGTTCAAAGGTTGTGACGGGGAGTTTAGATGGCACAGTCAATCTCTGGCAGGTTGATGGCACTCGATTAAAGACAATCCAGGCGCATCAGGCTTCAGTCTGGGGAATTGCTTTTAGTCCTGATGGACAAAGGCTTGCTTCAGCAAGCTCAGATACAACCATCAAGATTTGGGCGCTAGATGGTTCGCTACAGGCAACCTTGAGAGGACATTCCAAAGCAGTTTGGAGCGTTGCATTTAGTTCGGATAGTCAAACAGTTGCCTCTGCCGGAGTAGATAACACCGTCAAACTCTGGAGTATGAAGGGTCAACTGCTCAGAACACTCAAAGGGCATCAAGCATCCGTTTGGGACGTTACATTTTGTCCACAGACAAATTTGCTTGTTTCAGTCAGCGGCGATCGCACGGCAAAACTTTGGACTGTGGGCGGAAAACTGGTGAGAACACTACGAGGCGATCGTCCGATGATCGGAGTGTCTTGTAGTCAGAATGCTCAATTTATTGCAACCAGCGGAACTGATAACGCGGTTAGTCTTTGGAAGTCAGATGGAACGTTCGTTCGACATTTAAGACAGCATAATGCGGTCGTTCGGAGTGTTGCATTAAGTGCAGATGGTCTGATGGCGGCTTCTGCGAGCGATGATGGAACAGTCAAACTATGGAAGCGGAATCAATATCTTTTGAAACCGCTGTATGGTCATCAGGATGTAATTTGGGAGATTGCAACGAGTCCGAATGGAAAACTGATTGCAACGGTCAGTGGAGATGGAACCCTCAAACTATGGCGGACAGATGGTGTTCTAATTCAAACGATTCAAGGGAAAGAAGCTGGATTTCGCAGTGTTGCTTTTAGCTCAGACAGTCGAATTTTGGTGACGGGCGATATGAATCGCAGGGTGCAGCTATGGAAGCTAAGCGATTCCAAGCAAGTTTCGATTCAACCTTTGCGAACTTTAACTGGACATCAAGCGGCTGTCTATGCGGTTGCAATCAGCCCTGATGGGCAAACAGTGGCATCAGCAGGAGATGATAAAAGTATCCGACTTTGGTCGATCGAGGGAAAGCTGCTGCGTCGCTTTACGGCGCACCCTGAGAGAATTTGGAAGCTTGCGTTTTATCCGCAGGGCGATCGACTGGTTTCAGCGAGTGAAGATGGCAGTGTCAAACTCTGGACAGTACAGGGTCAGCAGATTGCGACTTTATCGGAACAGGGAGCAGTGTGGGGAGCGGCGATTAGTCCGAACGGTGATGTGATTGCTTCGGTCAGTCGGGACGATACGCTGAAATTGTGGCGATCGGATGGCAGCTTAATCAAAAGTATTCCAGGGCAAAGTCGAGGCTTGACGCGAGTGGCATTTAGTCCTGATGGTCAAACGATCGCCACGGCGGGCGTGGACAATACGGTGAAGCTTTGGAGTAGGCAAGGGGAGTTATTGAGAACGATACCTGCTCATCGGGGGATTGTGATTAGTCTTGCTTTTAGTGCAGATAGTCGTCATTTGATTTCTGGTGGGGATGATGGCATGGTGATTCTTTGGGATTTGGACAAAATTCGTGTGCTGAATCCTCTTGCCTATGCGTGCGATTGGGTAAAGGACTATTTGCGGACAAATCCTGAAGCACAAGAGCATCGAAATATCTGTCAACCTTGAAAATCCCGAAAGCGGTGGGTCAGGGAACAGGATCAGGACGTGCGATCGCGCGTTGGATCGTCGTAGACAAACAGAATTCACAATTTCACTCCCAATTTGAGCTAGCATGGATCGTCACTCTCGATTTCTGCTATGTCTTCCCCTCCGATTCAATGGTATCCCGGTCATATCGCTAAAGCTGAAAAGGCGCTGCTTGAGCAATTGAAGCGCGTCGATGTCGTACTAGAGGTTCGGGATGCTCGGATTCCACTTTCGACCCATCACCCACAAGTTGATCAGTGGATTGGGGAAAAGGGGCGGATTTTGGTGATGAATCGGATGGATATGATTCCGGTAAAAGCAAAAGAGCAGTGGACAGAATGGTTTCGAGAACGGGGCGAGGAGCCACTATTTACCGATGCTCAGCACGGAAAAGGGATTGAAGCAATTGCCAAAGCGGCTCAATCGGCTGGGGTCAGTATGAATCAGCGCAGGCTCGATCGAGGCATGTTGATCCGTCCGGTTCGAGCAGTGGTGATTGGATTTCCGAATGTGGGCAAGTCGGCTTTGATCAATCGATTGCTGAAAAAAAGAGTCGTAGAAAGTGCTAGACGAGCCGGAGTCACTCGGCAATTGAGATGGGTAAGAATTTCAGATCAGATTGAGCTACTAGATGCGCCGGGAGTGTTGCCCAATAAGCTGACCGACCAAGATGCCGCAATTAAGTTAGCAATCTGTGACGATATTGGCGAAGCAGCATATGACAATCAGCGAGTCGCTTCAGAGTTGATTGAACTGGTGAAATCGACTTCAGCGTTAGAAGCGCGGTATGGATTAGAGATTGGAGATTTGACGGGAGAAAGCTACCTCAAAGCACTCGCAGAAGCGAAGTATAAAAATGATGTGGAGCGGACGGCTCGGCAGATCTTGACAGATTTTCGCAAAGGAAATCTAGGCGCGATCGCGTTAGAAATGCCGCCTGAGTGTTAATCTTTCGCTGGATAGTCTCTGAGACTTCTTGCCTCGCATACAATCTTTTCTATGCGAGACTTTAGCCAGCTTTTGAAAGATCAAATGGATTCGATTCGGCATGATTGGGTGGATGCTGTCGCTCGCGATCGACAAATTCCTAGTGCTGAAAGCTTGAGTCGAACTGCGATCGAAGATCACATCCAGCTTGTTTTGGTCGCGATGTCCCAAGCTCTATCGCAGATTGAAGAGGATGATACTATAGCCGTCGAGAATGCCAGTATTTCTCATGGGGTGCTGCGGGCGAATCAAGGATTTGAGCCAACTGAGATTGCACAGGAATATCACTTACTCCGAAAAGTAATTTTTGAGACGATTCGACCCGAGTTGCTTAAGGGAACTGCTGAAGAGTTATTTCGAGCCGTGAGTGTGATTGATTCTGTGATTGATTCTGCGATTTCGCAATGCTTCAAAAGCTATGTAAGTGAGCGATTACAGGAATTAGAGCATGTGCAGAATCAGTTGTCTCTCACTGTTTCGGAATTGAAGCGCTTAGCTCGATCAAATGAAAACAATCTCTCAATTTTGGCGCATGAATTGAAAACGCCGCTGACTTCGATTATTGGGTACGCCGATTTATTTTTGAGACAGTCAAAACTGGAGCGCGATCGAGATTCTCTCTCTAGCTTGGATCACATTGAACAAGTCCTACAAGGTGGCAGAAGATTGCTGCGATTGATCAATGATGCGTTGGATCTATCACGCTATGAAGCTGGGAAAAAGCAAGTGATTCCAGAAGTGATCGAGGTTCAAGTTTTGATTGAAGCGGTGATCAAGGCAATGCAGCCCTTGATTGATGATCGTGATTTGCAATTGATTCTGAATCTTGAGTTTGCACCGCGACAAATTATGAGTGATCCGCTGCGATTGCAGCAAATTCTGACCAATCTCCTGAGTAATGCGGTGCGATATACCGAGGCGGGAAGTATCACCCTCACCTGTCAGGAGCTTACAAATCATCGCTGGTCAATTTCTGTCGCAGATACCGGAGTTGGGATTGCACCCGAAGATCAGATGCGATTGTTTGTCCCATTTGAGCAAATTGGATCAGTGAAGTCGCCGGATAGTACGGGATTAGGATTAGCGATCGTGGCTCGATTAGTAGAATTGTTGCACGGACAAATCTACCTCGCGTCGCAATTGGGAGAAGGATCAACGTTTACGGTAATTTTGCCCTTGGAAATTGACTAATATTCCGAGGATCGCGAGTTTCTCCCACAATTGATCGTCGAGACGTGATTCATTGCATCTCGACGATCAATCGTTTCGCAATCGTTTCAAAATTCCAAATTACAATCCGGTTTCTGGATCATGTTCAACCACCGTCGGATCAACCCCCATCGGGGAAACATAATTTCGCATGAAAGTAATTTGTTGCTCAAATTCCATCGCCTTCAATCGATCGAGCAATGCTCGCGCCTCTTGAGCCAACTCATACCCCGCAGGCATCGGAATGATCGTTGCCTGATCCATTCCTTGTGCCAAGAGATACCAAAATAGTAACTTCGTCGTATCCCCCAAAGCCCCATATTCACGAGTCAATTGCGTATTGCGACGTGCAATCAGATCGCGCTGAACATTCAACTGCTCTTCATGCGGCAATTCTTTCACTTGATTGAACAACCCTTCTGCGATCGCAGGAGAAACTGTACTCGCTCCCGGAGCCGCAGGCGTAATCGCTCCCCCCATTTCTTTGTAAATAAAGTAGAACAGTGCAAGCTGTGTATCCGCATCTAAGCCTTGAAACGCTTCGACCAAATCACTTGCAGTATTTGAAGTAGTGTAAGACATAAAATAATCCCATTCGACCCCAAAACCGTAGCAGAGGCAACAAACCGACTCGACTTGCGCGAGATAGACGTTCTAACCTAACTGAAGACAGAGGAATGACCCTGGCATAATCTGCATCCTAGGAGACGAAGTTTTAGTCTCGCGAGTTATGCCTCAAGTCTTCGGAAAGCTCCCTACCACTCGGCAACCTTGGACATCACTAGGAAATGTCGATCGCATTGACAAACACGATCGCGGACTGATGCTAACGTGTGGTACAGCTAAACTAAAACTGAGCATTCTCGCGGCGAATTTAGTCAGAGTCCAACTTGCGCCCAAGGGTGAATTTCTGCCGCGTCGATCGTGGGCGGTCAATCGACCGGATGAAGATTGGGAACCTATATCATTCGAGCAAGAAGAGAACGAAATTAGCACCTCACAGATGCGAATTGTAATTCAGAGATCGCCTTGCCGGATTCAATGTTTTGACTTATCGGGCAAACCCTTCGCACAGGATACCAATATGGGTTGGCGGATGGGACAGGTTGCTTGCTGGAAGCAGATCGAAGCAGAAGAACATTTCTATGGATTTGGAGAGCGATCGGGATTGCTCGATAAGCGCTCTGAAGTCAAAACGAATTGGACAAAAGACGCACTGGATTATGGCTCGATCGACGATGAGATGTATCAAGCGATTCCCTTTTTCATTGCACTTCGCCCCCAGCTAACTTACGGTATCTTTCTCAACATTAGCCATCTCAGCCAGTTCGACCTTGGAGCCTCAGAGCCAGGAATTTGGCGGATGCAGGCACAGAGTCAAGAACTCGACTACTACATCATTCATGGCAACGCCCCGGCTCAAATTCTAGAAACTTACACCGCTTTAACCGGACGAATGCCCCTGCCGCCGAAATGGGCACTTGGATATCATCAATGTCGCTGGAGCTATGAAACCTCAGAAGTCGTACAGAAACTCGCGCATGAATTTCGATCGCGCAAAATTCCCTGTGATGTGATTCATCTCGATATTGATTATATGAATGGATATCGGGTGTTTACTTGGAGTCCAAAGCGGTTTCCTGATCCGGCTCAACTCATTCAGCAACTAAAGCAAGAAGGATTTAAGACCGTAACGATCGTAGATCCAGGCGTAAAGTACGAACCAGATGGACACTATGCGCCCTATCATGAAGGCTTAGAAAAAGATTGCTTTGTCAGAAATGCAGATGGGAGCTTAGTCCATGGCTATGTCTGGCCGGATAAAGCAGTCTTTCCAGATTTCCTGCGGGCTGAAGTTCGGCAATGGTGGGGAGAGTGGCAGCATACCCTCACAGATGTTGGAGTCGAAGGCATCTGGAATGATATGAATGAACCTGCCTTAATGGATCGACCCTTTGGCGATGAAGGTGTACATATTCCTTTCCCAATGGATGCCCCGCAAGGCAATCCTGAAGAAGCGGGAACTCATGCAGAGACTCATAATCTGTATGGTTACAACATGGCACGGGCTTCGTTTGAGGGATTGAATCAATTGAGAAATCAGCGATCGTTTGTGCTAACGCGCTCTGGTTTTGCTGGAATTCAACGTTGGTCAGCCGTTTGGACAGGAGACAATCAATCGCTTTGGGAACATCTCGAAATGTCTCTGCCCATGTTGATGAACTTAGGATTATCGGGAGTTGGTTTTGTCGGTGCGGATATCGGTGGATTTGCAGGCAATGCAACGGCAGAACTGTTTGCGCGGTGGATGCAAGTCGGAATGCTCTATCCGCTGATGCGAGGGCATTCTTCGATGACGACGGCCCAACATGAGCCTTGGGTATTTGGAGAACGAGTCGAAGCCATCTGTCGCGAATATATTGAACTGCGTTATCAATTGCTCCCTTACCTCTACACTCTGTTCTGGCAAGCTTCACAGACAGGTGCGCCGATTCTTCGACCGCTACTTTATGAATATCCTAATGATCCAAAGACCTATCATTTGCACGATCAAGTTTTACTAGGCGCGAATTTAATGGCGGCTCCAGTCTATCGTCCGGGTGTAGAGTATCGCGCAGTTTACTTACCAGAAGGGATTTGGTTTGATTGGTGGACGGGGGAGCAGTATCAGGGCAATCAGCATATCCTTGCCCATGCTCCTTTAGAAAGAATGCCAATGTATGCTAAAGCCGGGGCAATCATTCCAATGCAACCTGTGATGCAGTATGTGGACGAGCATCCGATCGATCAACTTCGAGTCCGAATTTATCCAGGGTCAGGAGAATTTACCCTGTATGAGGATGATGGTCGATCGCTCAATCCAGACTATACGACAACGACTTTTCAAGTAGAAAATACAATCGTTAAAATTTTGCCTCATCAGCAGCGAGAGCGCACGCTCCGAATCGAAATGGTCGGAATCGGAGAACAATCGATCGCAGACGATGGTAACGCGAAACAATTAGAATTTCGCAGTTAGTAGAAAAGAATTATAGATTAAAGTTTATTGGAGTAAGTGAGATCTGCAATTATCGAATTGCAGCATTGATCAGCATTGCCTGATACAGTTCACTTAATGCCCAAATGCGACCAGGCTCATCTAGCTTCATGAGTTTAGCTAGCAATCAAAAAATACCCTTTCCCAAAACGAATGAATAATCATGTTACTCTGTTTGGCTTGCCTGCTGAGAAAGGTCGTTGGCTTTTCGTTCCTCTCGGCATCATTGTTTTACTTTGTTTAGGCACAGTTTACTCCTGGAGTATTTTCCGGAAGCCATTAGAATCGCTGCTGAAAATTAATGCAACTGAAAGTTTATTACCCTTTACAGTTTTGCTGGTGGTATTTGCGTTGCTCATGCCCGTGGCAGGATTTTTGATCGATCGCTATGGGGCGCGTTTGGTCAGCGCGATCGGGGGAATTGTAGCTGGACTGGGCTATATTTTCTCTAGCTTTGATGCGAATGCTTTTACTTTGGTCATTACCTACGGCATCATCACAGGTGCGGGCATCGGAATTGCCTATGGAGTGCCGCTTGCGGTCGCTGCAAAATGGTTTCCTGACAAGAAAGGAATTGCTTTAGGAACAACAGTGATTGGATTTGGTTTATCTCCCTTGATGACTGCACCTTTAGCGAAAAATCTGATTGATAACTTTGGTGTGCGACAGGCTTTTGTAATTTTGGGAATTGCTTTTACTGCGATTATTGTTGCAATTTCACTCACTCTCAAAATGCCACCCGAAGGTTGGACACCTAGAGGTTGGACACCTAGCCCAAAAGCGATCGCCTCTCAAGGTGCGAGAATGCTAGGCACACAGAGCTTTTATGGACTCTGGATCTGCTACACAATCGGAACCTTTGTTGGGCTAGCTGCGATCGGGATTTCTAGCCCCGTTGCTCAAGAAATTATCAAGCTCGACAGAAATACAGCCGCCATGACCGTTTCGCTGTTTGCGATCTTTAATGGATTAGGTCGTCCTCTATTTGGCTGGATTGCCGATCGCTTTTCTGTGAAACACGCGACGATTACCACGTATGTTCTAATTTTGATTGCATCGATTCTGATGATCAATGCTCAAGCAGGACAGGTTGCAACGTATCTGAGTGCATTCTGTTTGTTCTGGTTGTGCTTAGGAGGATGGCTCGCGATCGCGCCGACGGCAACCGCAACGTTGTTTGATGCAGAAAGCTATGCAAAGAACTATGGAATTGTGTTTACAGCTTACGGGGTTGGAGCCGTTTTCGGGACTATCCTAGCAGGGCAGATTAAGGATACATTCGGAAGCTATACGCTGTTTTTCTATCCAACGGCAGTTCTTGCAATAGTCGGAATTATTGTTGCAACCTTCATGCTGAAGCGTCCAGCAATTGCAGCAGCCCGCGATCGCTCGGTCGTTTAGCGAAGAACTAAATCGAGAGACTGTGTTTTGCAAGAGTCTCTCAGGAAGAATGCCCCAAAATCTTCTAGATTTACTGCCCCTCAGTTTCCCGCTAAGCAGTGATAACTTTTATGAACGTAGACAACCTGTAAGCCTGTAGAATTTGCGATCGTTCACAAAACTCCACCTACTCGATTGAGACGGTTTTTATTTAACGCGCTAGTGTAGTAGAACACGGTATTGGAGGCAAATAGGCTCAAATGGCTACAAAGCAGCAATTCAATAGCTTTGATGAATTACTGAAAGGTTCGGAAACACCGATTCTTGTCGATTTCTATGCAACTTGGTGCGGTCCTTGTCAGATGATGTCAGGCTTTCTCGATTTGGCAAAAGATGACCTCGATGGCAAGGTCAAAATTGTCAAAATTGATGTAGACAAATATCCTGAAATTGCCAGCCAGTACAGTATTACGGCATTACCTACACTCGTCTTATTTAAGGAAACTAAGCCAGTCGATAAGATCGAGGGTGTCATCCGACCGAATCAACTCGTCGATCGTCTCCAGACTTTCCTTTAAAATCTCAATTCGTACTCCAATACGCCTTGAGATTGACCAGACAAGTCGGTCGATCCCCGGAACAGTAAACTATCGTTAATCCGATAACGAAGACCAAACTGAGTAGGTTCATCTGCGGTCAGCACTCGCAACACCGATGCAGAAAGGTTGCGAGTGATGTCCACTCCCACTTCTGCGGCTAATCCAAGACTTGAATCTCGCCGCCCTTCGTTTCTTAATAAGGTGGGAAACAGTCGGAAATCGCTCAGTCCAAGTGCATTGCCAATAAAGCCCTGAATATTCGTCAACAACGCTGAGCCTGCAAGGTTAGCAATCCCAAGCGGACTATCTCCTCGCCCTAAAGTATTGACAAATCCACCGCCAATTAGCGACACAATCTCGCTCGTACTACGGCTGGGGCTACTCGTAAGCTCTAAATTCTGAAACAGTTGGCTTGCAGGTCCTGTCGCACGAGCTTGCACTCTCACGGTTCGGAATGCACCTAGGCTAGATGCAAATAGTGAATCATCGGTAAACTCTGCGGTTCCCGGTGTAGCAATCCGGCTGCGAGTGACCTCTGGGACGGATGCAATCAGGCGAATATTTAAGATCGGATCAAGTCCACGATCGCGCTCAAACACTGCGGTTTGAGGATAACCCCGTTCTAGGACAAACTGCGTCGTAAATAGATTTACTTGTCCACCTCTTAAACGCACAGTTCCTTCAGGTTTCAAAGCATTCAAGTCACCATTTACTGTCAGATCTCCCGTTGCTACGAAGTTAATCAGTGGAGCGCTGACAATTTGCAAACGATTGCCTAAAACAATTTTGAGGTTATTGACTTTCACACTCGGCTGACTGTCTGGCTGAGCGGGAACTGTCGGATTTGTAGTAGTGCTGCTAGAGTTATCAGGAAGTTGTACCTGTCCATTTGCAAGTTCGATTTGTCCACCAATTTCAGGCGTGAATGCAGTTCCCGTTACTGTAATATTGCCGGAGACTCCACCTTGGTAGAGTCCTTTGCGATTGACGGCTAAGCGATCGAGCGTCAGTTGTAATGGATTTTCTGAAGGTGTATCACTTGCTAGAAAAATCGGTAAGGTTCCTTTTGCAATCAGTTGTCCTTGATTGAACTGCCCTTGCAAGCTTTCGACCGTAATCAAATCGCGGTTAAATTGAATGTTTCCAGTTAAGCCTGTGATCGGTTCTTGCAGGGCGATCGAATCGATCGTAGCATCTGCGACTTGAATCGATCCCGTCACTTCAGGGCGGAGCAATGTCCCACCGGCTTTCAGTTGGACTGAACCTTGACCCCCTCGCCATGCAAGCTGAGGAACAAGAACATTGAGGACGGCTAGCCCTTCGTTTTTGACATTGACATTGAGGCTGATTTCGTTACTCTCTGGGCGAACACTGTCGGGTAAAAGTTGGTAGGGAATGCTGCCTTCGATGACAATCGGCTCGTTACTCGCAAGGGCGATGTTGCTACCAAAGTTGAGGCGAGAATTTGCATAGCTAAAGTTCGCGATCGCAGATTCGACTGTTTTACCATTGAGAAAGCCATCCGCGACTTGAATTTGTCCAATAGCTGAGGGATTATTACGAGTTCCACTGACGGTAACATTCGCATTGAGATTACCATCAATTCCGAGAGGAAGCGGGTAGAACGGCTCAATTGCTTCGATAGGGAGGTTCTGAGCTTCTAACTGCCCGAATTGTGTCTCGCCTCCAAACTGTCCAGTAAGATTGATCCGAGAGTCACCTGATTGAATTCTCAACGGCTCTAGAGTCACAATTCCGTTGTCTAATTTGCCAAGTGCAATCACGCTTTCAGCCGTCAGCACTCGATTGTTCACAGGTTGAAGCCTGCCGTCTACAAGTGTTAGTGTCGATTGATAAGGACGAAGTTCAACCTTCTGTGCCCTGAGATCAAAGTCTGCTTGAATGCCTTGATCCAGTGAAGCACTCACTTGAATCGTGCCGCCAAAGCTTCCTCGCAGGTCAGCAATTTGAGGAATGCGATTGTTCTGGATTGCTTGGGCATTTTGTCTAAGCAATTCATTGATTTCAGAAAATCGTCGCAATTGATCAAGCAGAGGAGCTTGAGGATTTCCAACTGCTACTGGCTTGAGGTCCTCCGCTCGATCGTAAGTTGGCGGTTGCGCCCCACGGGTAAAGTCTTGGAGATCAAAGAATTGTAATCCGCCCAGTACATCTTCGAGCCTGCCTTGGGCGATCGCAATTTGACCTTGAAATTTTGGCTGGGTTCTGAGGTCTACATTGCCCGAAATCTTGTACTGGCTTTCTCCTCTCGTCAGGACAGTCTCAGAGAATTCAAACACATTATTGCGATTCACAAAGGCTGTCGTCGCAGCATTTGTGCGGAAGTTGCCCAGTCGGAAATTTTGAACCGACGCTTTGCCATCAATGACTCGTAACCGATCGAGATCAATATTCAAATTTCCGGCTAAAACTCCCCCCACGCCGCCATAAGCTGCAAGATTTGTCCCTGGAAGAACAAACCCCTCGATCGGGAATTGATTGAGTGCGACTTGGAAAACATTTCCAGCAGTCTTTCCGACTAAAGTTGATTGCCCTCTCTGAACATTGAGCGATCGCGGTCGAAAAGTTGGATCTAAGTCTAATGCGATCTGATCTTGAGTGCCTGCTACTTTGAGATCAAATCCTCTTGGAAGTAGATTTAATGTGCCTTGCAACAGCGGATCGAACGTAATGCCATTGAGGGAGAAATCTTTGACGACAACATTACTGACGACATTCGGACTCTCTGGCGTACCCGTAATTCGTCCAACTAAATCGACGGCTCCAGTAAGCTGAGTGACGGGCGGACGTGGAATCGGAAGATTGGTCAGCGCGTAGTTTGTCGCTCGAACGTTCAAATCTAAGCTAGTAATCTGCGGTGTCCCATCTAGATTTGCCAGAATCGAACCATTTGCCCGAAATCCGGGAGCCGTTGCTTGCGGAATATTGAGCCGTTGACCATCCCAGTTAACTTGTGCGACTAAGGGCTGATCTACTAGCGAAATGCCTTGAGAAAGCCTGACCTGCCCATCGGCTCGAATCGCATTCGGGCGGATCTCATTCAGCCGTCCTGCAACTCGCACATTGCCACTCAAATCCCCTCGAAGATCCGGCGAAAACTGTCTGAGTGCAATTCCTGCGACCTCTGTCTCTGCTTCCCAGCGTCCCGCGATCGCATTAAAGTTCGCATTGACGAAGCTCCTTCCATTCGTCAGTCTAGCTTGTCCACGCGCCTGAATGCTCTCTGTGCGAGTATCACTCAACGATCCTGCAAGCTGAGCATTTCCATTAATCACGCCTTGAATTTGAGGCGAAAACTGACTAGCTTGTACATTCGAGGCTTGCACAGTTCCTTGCCAGCGTCCGTTTAGAGTTCGACCTTGAGCATTCACCGTACCGCCAGCGACTTGAAAACTTGAGTTTCGCAGAATAGTATTTCCCCCTGCTACGACCACCTCGCCAACGCCGGGATAAGTTGCTTCAGGAGCTTGGAACTGCGCGATCGTTTGCACTTGATCGAGTCGTCCAATGACTTGTCCCCGTGCATTCACTCGCCCCACTGTAATGGGTAAAGTTCCAGAATTGTAGAGTTTCGCGATCGCGTCTCCAGGCAGATTTCGGGCCTGATAATTGATCGCGATCGACGGGGGTGCGTCCAGGTTCAAAGCCCCATTCGCGACAATTTCTCCTCCAACTTCTGGAGTTGCTCGAATATTGTTGAGTGCTAGATTCAGCGTTTTACTATCTAGACGAAAATCGGTACTTGCTTGCCTGAGATTAATGCGATCGACGCTTGCTGTTTTTGTCGTCCTAGCTCTACCGCTGATGATTGGACTTCCAACGGCTCCTGTGACTTTCACCTCTGCGGTTGCTTCCCCGGATGCTGAAAACGGCAGTTCGACATTGAAAGTATCAAAGAAATCTTTTACACTGACTGCTCTGACATTTGCCGAAACATTAAAGCCTTTCTCAGTATCAATTTTACCGTTTGCTGCAATTGGAATTTTGCCGAGTTGAGTGGTTGCTTGATCTAAAGTAATCAGGGTGTCGTCAATTTGTAAGTTTCCGGCTGATTTTGCAAAGGTTTGAGGCAGTTGCGGAATTTGCACCGTCACATCTTTGAAGCTTGTGTTACCTTTGACGATCGCACGCTGATCAGGTCGCAGTTGGACATTGACGGCTCCATTGATTCGACCCTGGGGCAGATTAATCGGCAGTTTGACTAAGCGATCGATTTCAGCAATTGAGACATCTTGCCCTCGAATATCAAGATTAGAATTTAACCCATCTTTAATAATTGATTCACCCTTAACATCCAGATTTCCGCCTTTCGTAGAGTTACCCTGAATGTCATAAGCAATTCGCCGACTATTATCAAAGAAATTCGCGACTCCCCCAACTTGCTTTAGGGTCACAGGGATTCTTTTTTGTCCAGATTTTGGGAAGGGGTCTAACTCAAGCCTGCCCTCTTTGAAACGAATTCTCTGAAGCTCAGTTTTGATAAATCCTTCTTCTTCTTGAGCTTTGATCTGCGTTTTAACCCAGACTCCGTCTTTCTCCTGATCCAGATACAGGTCAGGCTGAACCAATGTTACATCCAAGTTCAACTTGCGGCTCAGCAAGACTTGCAGCAAATTAAACCCGACATCTACTTTTTCGATTGAAGCGCGATCGCGATCATTTTCCGTTGCTGGAACCGCACTTTTGCCAAAGCGTAACCCTGTAAGCGACCAGCTTTCAACTCGTCCTAATTCGACTGGACGATTGATTAATTCACTCAAATTGCGCTGGACTAAAGGTGCAAGATCTTCCTGTACAAATTTTGACCCGTACCAAATTCCGCACGCAATCCCGACTGTGCCAAGAACTGCGATCGGGACTCCGACTCGTCCAAGCAGCATCAGCCACAACCGACGACGGGCGGGCGTTTGGGGGCGATTATTTGGGTCAGGGGCTTGAGTCATCGGCTCGAATTGTAATAGAAAGCCAATCTATAGTTACCACACCTACGAAACTCTGGTGCAAAGAATTTGACAGAATCTATAATTTTCAGAGTACCGAGTACTAAACTGAGAGGAGTCGCTTGGGAAATCCGTGAAACAATTCAAAATTGTAATTGAGAAGCATTCGGACGGATACGTCGCTTATCCAATCGGTGTCATCGGCGCAATCGTGGGACAAGGCGACACGTATGAAGAGGCTTTAGCAGATGTAAAATCAGCAATTGCTTGCTACATCGAAGTTTTTGGCAAAGAGATGTTAGAGGATACGCCTACTGTAGAAGTTTTCATTGCTGAGGCAGGAGTTGCGGTTTAATGCCAAAATTCCCGATCGATGCACCGAAAAAGCGCGGGCGTTGCACAGTAGAGAATGATTTAGGTAAACACTGGAATCTGGCGATGCTTGAGATAGTAGATGAGTAACCGCACTGAGGTAGCTAACATCTCGACT
>JALOOO010000333.1 GCA_025454375.1 Leptolyngbya sp. Prado105
GTGGTTGAAGTTGGCGATCGCCTCAAAAGGATTCGAGACATTTGTACAAATTCCGACGCCGAAACCCAACTGCTCCAGAATCACCCAAAAGTCGATATAGCTATGGAGTTTTTAGCGTAGTGGGTCATTTTACGGCTGCTGAAAATGACCCAAATTTCCCTTAAGATACTGAAAGAAACCGATTCGGGTATCGTGTGCTACCTGCGATTGGGGTAAAATTGGGGTAACAAGATTTAATAACGCCTGAAAGGGTTGATGATACTCGATTTTTGTAAGCTTCCCAAGCTTTAGTTGCGAGTTCGATTCTCGCTACCCGCTTTCGAGAACTAAGTTCAACTAGCACATTATTTTTCAGATAATGAGATTGGTTCGCTCGACCCTGGCAGGTGAAGCAGTAGAGTTGCCAATGGTTGTGGGACGGCTGCGTACACCAGAAGAATTAGAAGCAGGGCGATCGGCATAGAAAACCAAGTTCGGTAACACCGGACACATGTTACAGGAACTCTGCTTGTCTTTTTTGGAATTAGCGGAAGTAGAAGTTGAAGAATAGCGGAAGTGATTTTTGGGGTTAGTGAGGCGATCGACCCCAAATTTAACGCGGTTTTAGGGGGTTTGGCGATCGCAGTTCAAAAAATAGCGGAAGTGGATCTGGAAAAATAACGACAATTAAGGTCTGTAGTTAATCTTCTCTCAGTAAACATACTCGTGCATGAACGTTTCCAGCCTCAGCCTGTTTGGGCAAGGTTGGGGAATCTAGTGTAGTCAAGGAGCACTACCAAAGATTATTGCTTGGCTATAATCACCTCTATGGGGCGCAACACTTTATCTCTAGAGTAAAAACCTCGACGCACGACTTGGGTAATCGTTTGTTCTTCCAAGTCATCGCGAACCTCACAATCCACGACTCGACAGCAGGCTAAATCAGGTTTTTCACCTTGAAAGTCAATCGCGCGAACCTGCCGCCGTTCAAGGATAGCCAACAATTTGTTTTGAATACTGGTCAATGATTTGGGGAGTCGCTTAGCTTGTTGCGGCGAAAGGTCGGGCTGTTGAGTAAGATGGCTGATGAGCGATTCTAAAGTGTCCATGACTTCTAGAATCTCCAGGTATAACTCTTCGTTGCGTGCGATCGCAATCTCCTTCTGTTCATGACAACTTTGCTGAAGGGAAAGCTCACGCTTCAGGAGTCTCCCTAATTGAGCAGTTAACTCTGCTCGTTGTTCCTCGGTGATTAAGTAGTTCTCGACGGTTTCAACTTCCATTCAATGATTCCTCTTGCAATAATGAATCAACCTTTGTTCCGTTCTGGACTAGAACGAATCTTCCATTTCTTTGAACTGGTAGGAGTTCCCTACTTCCACTCGGTTGAACCTTCTACGAAGAACTTCTGTAAAACGTTCTGCATCACTTTTGGTTAAAAACGATGCAACTTGAATGGGGACAGGTTCGTTAGATGCCAATGAAACACCAGATACATTTTTGCGAAATGCATCACCACAGTAGTTCGCTCGGATCATTCCAAGCTTTTCCGTTGCGGTGTAAATAATTACGGGATGCCAAGTATTGACCGAGCCTGAAGGTCGATCGCCACAGGATGCCATAGGAAAAGAAAACTCGCTAGACTGAGGCCGTGCGGATTCAGCAGGAACAGGAGGTGGCAGTACTTCAGAACGAGCGGGTGGTGGTGTAGATGAGGCAACTGGATAGAGAGTGGTTTTTCCAATCTCTCCGCTGCCAAGTTCAGATCGCAGCAGATTAGCGAATCGCTCAGCGTCGGATAAATTTAAGAAAGATGCGACTTGAATCGAAAAACTTTGTTTGTCTTCCCGATAAACTTTTATCGCATCGCGACAGTAATGATTCTTAGATAATTCCAAATTTCTATCACTATAGTTGATAAAAACTGGGTACCAAGTAACGTTTCCACGCCCTAGATTGCGATCGCCACAAGAGTCCTTTGCTGTTTGAGACGAGACTGTTTCATCGTCAGAAGTGAATTGGCGAATAGACTCAGCAGGAGAATTTTCGCGGATAGACGTGGTAGAGGATGAATGGTTAGGGACAGGGCTAGGAGATGGGACAGCATTAAAATCCGAGGGCGAGGATGGGGAAGCTTCTGAAAGAAAGGATGGTTCTGGAATTTCTGTAGGCTCATCCCACATCTGAGGTCTTTCTATCGGGGCAGGTTCTTGCGGTGTAGAAACAGCATCAGAAACAACGATGCTAATCTTTGGGAGTCTTAAGCCTGCACATACCATCGTAATTCCTGCAATTGCCACCGCGATCGCCACTCCAACCGTTCCTCCCACGATTTTGGCATCAGCTTTTGTTTGAATTAAGGCTTGAGAAACCGTCTTAGGAGGAGGGAGAATGGGAGTTGATCGCTGAGCAGACTGCATTTCTTCAGCGACTTGCGCTGCTACCAAGGAACGCAGTTCGTCTATCGATTGTCTTGGAGAAGCGCTGACTGAAGAAGAGGTAAAAGGGGAACTCGAAAACAACGAAGTTCCAAGTCGTCGATCGAGTTCAGAGGTGTCGGCAAGTTGAGCAATTGACGTTTCTAAACCATCAAACTGGGGTAAAAGATCCAGTGTAGGCATTTCGGTGTCTAATGCAGAAAAGTCACTTCGCTTTAACCGCTGAATCGTCGGCAGGATAGGGCGGAGATAGTCAGCAACGAATCGCTCTTTCGGATTCATGAGTTGCTTTCTGGCAGCGGCGATCGCGCTAATCGGATATTTCCGCTGCTTCGTTGCTTTCGCAAATGCTTGAGCAATTTCAGAGGCTGATGCAGCCTGAGAGACTCCAAGCACATCGTATGGATTTAAAACTGATTCTGTGACTGTCATAGATGCCTTTTCTTAATAAATCCCCAAGCTATGAAAGATGTCTTGAAAACTAGGCTCATCGGGCGCTAACTCATACGCCCATTGCCCAAATTGACGTATCTTGAATGAACTCATTTGTCCCTGTTTCGCTCCATCTAGTAAGATGGTGATCAAGAGTTCAGCAACCTTAATCCGCGTCAATTTGCTGTTAGACTGTTTTGCCAATCTTATGGCAGCTTGAGTATTTCCGGTCTTCAGTAAACGAAGAATCGCTGGAATGTCAATTTGGGCTTGAACCTTATCGCGGAGGTCAAGTGTGACTGGATTCCGAGCATCTAAACTCAGTATTTTCTGAAGTTCCTCTTTTGCTTTAACTTCGGATATCTTCTCTGCAACTAATTGTTCTCGAATGGCTTCTGTTCGTTGTGTAGTCAGATATCTTGTTGCAGTTTGACTTTTAACAAGCTCATACCAAAGTTCTGAAAACTGATATTCCTCCTGGCTAGTCAACTTTTGTCGTTGCACATCACAAAGCTGATCAATTCTGTCTCTCCACTCAAGATTGATTAAAATTTCTGTTTGAGCGAGTTGTAGAGCTGTCATAGCTCTACGCCAGTTACCGTTTTGCAGGTAGTAGCATCCTTCATGGTAGGCCACAAACTGACGAGCATATTTCTGTTCATCCGTCTGTTCGCTTAGGGAAGGCTGGAGTTGAATGGCACGTTCTGCATCGCCTTCAAGACAAGCGGCCACGGAGAGTCCCCAGTTAGTGTAGAGCGATCGCACAACTAAACTCTCAGAGTCTTTTGAACCTAATTGTTTAATCCGATCCCCAGCTAGACATCCTGGCAGCACTATCAGTTTGTCAGAACAGTCTGCGACCAGTCGAGAGGCTGTAACGCCTAGGCGGTAATGATCTCTTAATTGCAGATAGATTTTGACATCTTTTTCTTTGAATTCATCAATCAATGTCTCAAGCTTTTGCTTTAGCTGAGGTACCAGTTCAGCAGCGTTTACAGATTCAGAATTTGTCCAAGCGGATTGATGAAGGACGGTATTGCTCTTAAAATTCGCTAAGGCAGTAAGCCAAACTGGAATAAACGCTTGCAGAGAGGCCGTATAGGCAGTTTGTCCTGATTGAGAGATGACGCTGTAATAGCGGGCAATAGCCCAATTGTGCAGCGACTTGATATCTTGCTGGCTGAGCCAGGTTTGCTGAGTGTCTTTAGCGATCGCAGTCCAATCCTGGCTTTGCCAGAGTTCAGACTCTATACGCGCCTGAATATGACCGTGAAGATTGGCTTCAACTGTTTCAGTCTGTCCAAACTTTTGTAAGAACTGAACGCTGGATGTTTTGGCTGCATCCAATGCGTTTGCATCTACGGACTGTTCAATTTGGCGAAGCAGGAGCAATTTTTCCCATTGTGCTAAGGCTCTAAGCGCTTTTCGCTGAGCATTCATAACCGAATTAGAGGGAAGGGAGTGCCACTCTTGACCAGCTTTTTGGATCTCACCTTGTTTCGCATAAGCTAAGCCGCGTAGATAGGTCGATTGCTCATCGAGTTGATCGGTGAGAACATCAACAGCTTCAGAGTAGCGATTTGTCTTTATTGCCACTACGCCCAATCTTGTCCTGCATTCCGTTAGCTCTGGCAAGGTTCGCAGCGCATTATCGTAGGTGATGTAAGCTTGTTGAAAGTCTCCTGATTGTTCTATTAAGTCCTTATGCAAAAATCATTACCCAGTTTCCAGATTCTTGTAAACTGGTAGATGAACGAATATCCTACTCTGATTCTATGCGTACTGTTGCCC
>JALOOO010000007.1 GCA_025454375.1 Leptolyngbya sp. Prado105
TTTGGAACTTTGTGCATGACTATAATGCGACGCTGAGACGAAAGATGGCGAAGGCTAGCTGTACTATTTCCTCCAGCCTTTCCTAAATAGCACTACCCTTCGTCTACACGACCATTGCGGGCAAGGGCTTCGCTATCACTGATCAAGTAGCCAACACTTGCTTGTTTTAGTTCAGGTTTTAAGGTTTGGCAAATTGTGAGTCTCACAAGGGTCTGGGGGCTGGTCGTAAGATAACTCTCTAACCAGGTGCAGCCTTTTGCAAGAAGTATATCCAAACTCTCCACAGGCCACAACCGCGCAGTGCCATCGGCTCCTGCGGTGGCGATACTTTGCCCATCCGGACTGAAACTCACGCTCCAGACACTGCCTTGGCGAGTTTGCATCTGCTTTTCCTGGATATTGCTCAAGATGCGATGGAGGGCGTAGATCGGACTGAATGCTGGATATTGGTCGAGACGAAGTTCACCTTGAGGGGTGAGCGCTTCTGGACGTGCAGATTGCTTCAGCAAATGAACCTGTTGCTGAAGTTCTTGCCCTGCATCTACGGCGCTAATGAGCGCTGCAATCTGTGTCTCCTCAAATTCGCGGAGTGCTGATGCACCTTGCCGTTCAAGCTTAGTGCCAATTTGGGCAATCTTGAGGCTTGCTTCTGCTTGTTTCAGTGTCGCCTGCGCTTTCTCAGTCGCAATGAGTGCAATTTGCTGTTGCGCTTGTGCTTGTTCTGTCTTTATCTGGGCAGTTTGCAATTGCTGATTTGCAGTGTTCAGCCGCGTTTCTGCTTCTGCTTTTGCTTGCGTTGCACCTTGCTTTTCCTGATTGACTTGAATGAGTTGCTGGGCTGCTACTGCGGCTTGCTGTTGTGCTAGAGCAAACTTTTGCTGTGCTGCTTTTGCTTGTTGTGCGGCTTGTGCCGCTTGTTGTTTTGCATCTTTCTCTTTTTGCTGTGCTTGTTGATATTGCTGCTGCGCTGTTTTTTCCTTTTCCTGGGTTTGAGTCAGTCGCTCTGTCAATTGTTGACTCTCGATCGCTAACCCGTCTTTCTGTTTCCTAGTTTCCTGCATTTCCGTTTCTGCTGTCTTACGAGCGTCCTCTGCCCGAAATGAACTCGGAACCGCGATCGCTGCCACCCCAACCGCCCCCACAATCCCCATCAAACTGATCAAATTCCGCCGATTCGCCTTCCGAGTCGCTGTTGCTAACTCTTGTTCCGCCTTCTCCCGCGCCTCCGTCAAAATCTGATTCGCCTCCTGCTCAGCAGCAAGCGATCGCTGATTTGCTTCTAGGGCTTCTCGTTGTTCCAAATCCACTGAATTCTGAATAAATAGCACTTCTTCTTGTGCCAACCGAGGCTGTCGCATTGTCCATTCTCTTGCCTCGCTCAAAGCTTGCCCCCGCAGCAGTCGAGAATCATCACGATCGCGCTCCCAAGCCAACAACTGTTCCGAAAACGGTCGCAGCTTCTCCATCTCCCGCCGCACCCATTCCGCATCAAACCGCGTCTGATAAATCCGGTTATACCCCCGCAGCACACCCTCTCGCAGCACCACTAACCCACTCAACCGCAGCGCCAACTGCTCTGGTGCATCCTCCGCCTCAATCTCTCCCCGCCGCAAAATCTCCTGATAAATTCCCAACCGCTCCCGTCGCTGCTGCTCAGAACATTGCAAAACTCGATCGCGAATCGTCCGCAAATGCGCCTGTTCATCGATCGCCTTCGCATCCAAAATCTGCGTCTCAATCAAACCTTGAACATCCGTCGAACCATTCTCAACGACTAACTTACACACCCGCTGCGTCAAAAACGGCTGCCCGCCCGTCCAAGCCAAAATCTCTGGCATCACCCCCGCTGCACTTCCTAATCCCGCAGCTAACGGAGCCACCTCCGCCTCAGTAAACCCCGTTAAATCGATCGCCCGACCAATATTAAACGGCGTGCGCGTCTTATCCTGAATCAACTCCGAAGGAGTCGCCACGCCAAACAACGCAAACGTCACCCGCTCATACTGCGGCTGATCCACCCGCAAGTTATAGCAAGCCCGAATAAACGCAAAAAAATCATCAATGGGAAACTTCAAACTCAGCACACTATCGATCTCATCCACAAAGATCGCAATATTGCCCGCAAGCTCATCAAGTAACCAAACAATCAACAACCCCAACCGCTCCACAGGCGGCAAAAAATCCTGCTCCTTCCACCAACTTCGCAACTTAAAGCGATCGCTCAATCCCAACCCACTCAAAAGCTGCCGCGCCACTCCCGCATACCACTGCTCAACCGTCGTACTCTGACTGCCAATTGCCGTAATTTCGATCGCCGCACAAGCCACCCCCTCTGCTTGCAGCCTTTGCATCGTCCTCATCCGCAAACTCGACTTCCCCATCTGCCGCGAATTCAGCACATAGCAAAACTCCCCCGCCTTCAGACCCGCATACAGTTCTGCATCCGCCTGCCGCGTCACATAAGCCGGACTATCCCCCGGCAACGTCCCCCCAACCTGATAAAAACTAGAATTTGGCATCGTCATGACTGCGATCGCTCCATCTGTGACACTACCCATCCCAAGTGCTTCATAATTTTCAGCACTCGTCCAATATCCTCCTGATTTCTCAAGTAAAAATCATCTGATTCTGCATACTCCTGACCCAGCACTTTAATGAACCGAAAATTAATGCCATTCGTCACTAAACCGAATGTCGGTTGACCTGCCACTGGATTTGCCAGCATGTAAGTCAAAGCTTGGGGTTTCGCCGCTTCCAAAGAAAACGTATTCCGTTTCGACTCCACAACTAGCACCCAAAGCTGTCGATGTAACACTAAAACATCGATCACACCTCGATAAACCTTGCCCGCGTCTGTTGCTTGGATCTTGATCGTCTTCTCTGCACTGATCCGAAAAGGCTTACGATAAAATCCAGCCAGTGAAAGTAAGGGAGAGAGTACAACCATCTTGACCGCATTCTCATGCATGACCTCTTCGCTCTGGTCGAGATAGTTCATCTGAATCTCTGTCAGTGCAGTTTGCTCCGCTGCACTTAATTCTGGCAATCCGACTTGCCACTCTAAGAAAAAATCGGCTGCTTGAGTCAACCGTAACCCAAACTGCTCATGCACCTCGCGCAACGTTAAATCCCGAATCTGAGTCGCTGTCATCGCCTTATCCTCCATCCCTTTCAGTCAACCTTATGCCGATCGTAAGCGATCGCGAAAATACGCCCGATACAACTCACTGCGAAACTGCACATCATTCCCCAGCAGATCCACTAAGCCCATACTATGTAACTGAAACCCCTGCACCGAAGGCAGTCGCACCGTTCCTTCTGTCGCCACTAACTGCCGAACGGCTGCCGCCAACTCCGGATGCTGTTCTAAATTCCACAAATGCCGTCGTAAATGATCCCCATACAATCCCGACTCCGTTGGCGCATTCCGCAGCAATGTTTCGAGCGTCGTATTCTCTCGCTTAACGTGATACAACGCCAACCGAACCAAGTAAGGATGTCCCCCCACCATGCCCATCAATCGCCCAATCTGAGAAGTATTCCAGTTCAAGCCATGTCGCCTAGCTAAGTCCTGCACCTGATCCGCCGTGAATTCTAGAAGCTCGATCGGTAAGCCCACATTAAACGGCGACTGATTGATATTCATCGGAATATACACTTCCGTCGAATGCACCACCACTAGGCGAAACCGCTTCCAAAGATCGCTACTTTTTCCCATCTCATGCCAATTTCGCAGCAGTCCAAAGAAATCTGATGCGATCGACAAATGCTGAAACACCATGTCCACTTCATCCAGACAGAGTGCTAAAGGCTGATCTAAAGCAGGCAGTAAATACTCCTCAAAATAGGCTGTGCAATTATCCTTACTTCCAAATACCTCATCCCAATACTCATTCAACCGATTTGGAACTTTTAACCGCCGCCCCACACTTGCCGCAAACCAGCGCAAAAACTGATCCAAATCCCCAAACACAACTGAATCCGCCACCTGAAAACTCAAGGGCACACCCAAACATCCTTGCTGTTCTGCATAGCGTAAAATTCTTGCCATCAGCGAAGTCTTGCCCATCTGCCTCGGCGCTTTGATCCGAATCAACGCCCCTGGAGTGACGATCGCTTCATAACACTGCGCCTCAATCTTGCCCCGCTCCACATAAAACCGTGATGCCAAATCGACCTGTCCCCCCGGCAATTCTGGCTCTGCCACAGGTAAAGGCGGCATTTGCACCGATTCTTGCTGCGCGAACTCTTCCGCGATCGTCGGTGAATACAGTTCTTCGAGAGGGTCAAGCGGTTGCTCAACTTTCCCTTCGCTGAGCAGCGCTAAAATCTCCGCCAAAATTTCAGCAGTATCTTCAACCGTCTGCCATTGCCGTTGCTGAATCCGTTGCTGATAGCCGCGTAAATCATAATTTAATGGAGCAGAAATCGGAAAATTCAGCCGAATCGGTAAAATCGTCGGCTTTCCAGTCTGATCGTGCAGTTGTTTTGCCCGTCTGACTTCTTCTGTGACCATTTCGCTCACGGACGATCGCTCTGACAGCAGCAGCAGAAAATAATCACACTGCAACAGTTCTGCATCAATTCGCTTCGCCCAATCTTCCCCAAGCCGAATACTTTCCCCTGCCATAAAGGTGCTGTACCCAGCCTCTTCCAGCCCATGATGAAACTCTTGCGCCAAACTCATGTCTGGGTCTTGGCTGCGGTAGCTAATAAATACTTTGACTTGAGAAAGTGTTGCCTTTTTCTTTTGCGGTGTTCGACTCATCACTCAGAACCGGGGATATTCCTTTTCTCAGAATAATGACTTTTCCTGATTCAGTCGAATAAAGCACGCAAGAGTTAATTTTTTAGCGTGCCTGCACTCCTTGAGCGATCGATTGATGAGCTTGGACTTCCGCAGCGGGAATGGAACCGACTTCACGATAACAATTCAGTTGATGAAAATTTATGGCGATACAATCGTTATGCCAGAGTACGGCGGGAAAATCCCCAAGCAAATAGTCCTGCAATCAAGCTGACCATCAGCCACTCAGGAGGCACTAGAGCGGGAGCAACGACCCGTAACAATAATCGCATTCCTACCAAAGCGACCGCAAGATATCCCGCACTTTCTAGATGCTCATACTCTTCTAACCATCGAATGAATAACCCTGCTAGAAACCGCAGTGCGATGACTCCGATCGTACCTCCTAGAACGATCAACCAGAGTTCCTGAGAAATCGCGATCGCGGTCGTTACACTATCTAGCGAGAATGCTAGATCGGTCACTGCAATCAAGGGAATGACTTGCCAGAGCGATCGTGCTGGCACAATAGAATCAACGCCATCCGTCTGTTGAGTGGCGAAATATTGCCAGGACAGCCACAACAAGTAGAGCGCTCCAGCCAGTTCAAATTGCCAAAACTGAACGACCCAAGTGGCACTGACAATTAGGAGCATTCGCAGCACATAGGCAATGCCGAGTCCAATGTCGAGTGCCCGTCGTTCTAGTCTCGTATTCTGTAACGATTGGGACAATGCGGCGAGTGCGATCGCATTATCGGCAGATAAAACTGCTTCTAATGCGACTAGCACAATCAGTACAAAGAGGGTTTCAACCCCTAGATTAAACGGAGAATTAAAAATCTGATCTAGCATTGCTTCGATTCCATATCTGTGTAATTGAGCAACTGACTAAGCGGGAAACCTAATCAGTTGAGTGATATGCCCTGCTCGCCGCCATGCGATGACTCCTCCTTTTAGAACATAGATAGAGTGATATCCTCTCTGAATCAATTGTTGAGCCACCCTAAAACTGCGCTGCCCAGAAAGACAAGTCACCAAAATTGATTGTGTTTTAGCAATGTCTTTCAATTCAATGTCCAGGTTCAAGCGCTGTGCTTTGGGAAGCATTTTGGTGGCATATTTTGGATTCTGCACATCGAGGACAATTAGCTTGTCTAAAAGACTGCTTGCTTCATCCGAACTCAGCAAGATAGGAGAAGACTGAACTCTTGACGATGCAGGTTTAGGGCGAGATTGCATGAACTGTTCTCCTGAATTTCAAAGGAATGGGTAGAGTTTTTGGACTAGAGTAAGTGCGATCGCAGCGATGACCAAAGCCACGCAATGGTCGTACACCAAATGCTGATAGCAACGCTTGCAGACAAACACAACCGACGTAGTAGCGGATCATTCATTCTCATCATGAGTACCTAGTAAATAGCAGTGTGAAAAACGCCGTATGGCTAAAGAATCGGAGTGGAATACAACTGTTGGTGAATTTCAAAGCCCCGGCTTTGCATTGCGGCTTCAAACATCGGAGTGGTTAAGGCTTGCTCTGGTGTCCAAACTCCAGACTGCTTAAGATCACCGGATAGTAGAAGTTGCGCGATCGTTCCCGTACCCACTCCCGCCGCTCTAGCCGTATTTGGATGAAACAAAGTAGAACGACACTGCACCAGTTGCCCATATTTCAACCCGATGACTTCGGATCGAATCGCAACCCCTACGCCACTCAGGAGATCGCTGAACCGTGTCATTGCAAAACTTAAGTGTGACAAAAACTCAATCACTCGGTTCGATTGCAGCAACCGAGGATGCCACCGTGCCACACCCCAAGTGAGATAGTTATAAAAGCGCGGAACCGAACCAAATTTTGTCACGACTGTTCTGACCGGAAATGTATCCGCTAGGGTGAACAATTCTGGCAGATCAAACCAATACACGCCTACTTTGCCATAGTGTGGAAACTCAATGACTTCGCGTTTGCTATACGGCTTGACTTGCTCCTGTTTTCCATTGATCTGGGCTTCAAACGGACGCTGCAACCCTAGAAAAGTAGATCGCATCACCGTTAATCCAGCTCCTCCAGAACCTCCAACCACATAGCTCAGATGAATTTTATGAGCTTGATCAAGTTGTTCGACATCTCGCCGCACCATACTATTCGAGATTCCTGGAAAAATTCCAGTGTTGAGAATCGCGGTGATGCCTGCGGTTGCCGCTTTTGACTTCAACGCGATCGCTTTGCAAGTAAATGAAGGATGATCACTGACATCGACATAGTTTACGCCCGCATCAATGCAAAGCTTCAGAACAATTGCATTGCGATGATGAAAGGGTCCTGCACAGTGAATAACCAGATCAGATTGTGCGATCTGATCCTGTAGAGCTATCCAATCATCCAAGTAGAGCGGAATGAATCGACAGCGATGAGAACCTGCTTCCTGTATGGAATGTGTCAACTCTTGGAGCGCTTTTCGCCCCGCTGCTAAATTGCGTCCTGCGATCGTGATTTTAGCTGATGTGTGCTTCAGCAAGTCTGCGGCAACATTGCGCCCAATACGACCACTTCCACCCAAAATGAGTACGTGTTGTGTCATTTTTTTCCGAAATTTAGACAATAAATTGGTACTTGAAGCGAGTAAGAAACGGCTTCAAGTCTATGAATTCTGAGAATCTCCTGACTATGCTGCTCTCTGAATTTGGTTGATTGCTCGATCGCTAAAAAACAAAGTGCTGGATATCGGTGGTCGAGCCTGATCAAGTTCGATGAGGGAGGAATCGATCCATTCCAACAACGACAAAATAGCAAGCACTAGCAGTACTGAAATCACAGCAGTAATCTGCCAACGTGATATCCAGCGAATTAGCAAACGCAACCGTGACTGCGCAGATTGAACCGTGCAGCAATTAAAGTTCATCATGATGAAGATGCCTAACTTAAGCCGAATTGAACCAAGCGGAAATAGCACAACTGAAGCGACATTCAAATCTACGCGAATCAGTTGCCACAAGGCTTTGGCTTAGATTGAAGAAATGATTTAACGAAGACAAAACTTGGCTAAACGAACACCGCGAACCAGCAAGATTTGCCTTAACGAAGCGAGAGCAGCTTTTGCTTGACGGTTCTTTCCCAGTGCCGAGCCGTAAAATGGTCAGGTTTTGAGTTGACAGCAGTGCTTGAATTTTGCTTCAAACATCGGTGAACATCAGCATTCATGTCCTTAAGGGTTATAGTTTTGACTTTGAGGTAAACATTCTTAACATACCACATTACTGTCAAAAAGCAACCTTTTTTCGGCAAGTCTTTAGCTCAATCGAAGGATTTTGACAGGTAGGGCAGAAAGTAACTCGAAGACCCCGCCGAGAGTAAGAAACCCAAAACATTTATATGTTTCAACGGCAAAACTTTGATCAAATGACGAATTACCCCCTAGACAGGCATCATCCCTAGCTCCCCGGCTTCAAATAATCCAACAATCGATCGCCCGAATCTGCTCTGACCAATCCCACCGCAATATCCGGCAACACTCGCCGACTCGGAAACACCAAATAGCGCGGCTCCCACCTCGGGCGAAACTTCTCCTTAAACTGATGCAATCCCTTAAAGTTATAAAACTGATTCAAATGCTCAAAGAAGTAATGCAATCCCTTCTCCACCCGCTGAGCATCTGCCGCCTCTCCCACCCCAGCTAAAGGCGACAAACTAAAATTAAAACTGTCATACCCCTCTTGCTGAAAATGCTTTAGCATCTCTGCAAACAGAAAATCCATCGTGCCTTTCTCAGCGCGATCGACATGTCGCATCAAATCCACAGTTACTTCCTTGCGATTGTAGCCAGAAAGTAAATTAGAAAACGCGATCGCGTCTCCATTGCCATCTTCAATCACGGCAATATGGCATCCTTTCAAATACTCAGGATTAAACCAGCCGATCGAAAACTGCTTTTCTGAACCTTGCTTTGACTTTAACCATTCATCACTCACGGGTTTGAGTCTTGCAATTAAGCGATCGTCGATCGGAGGAGCATAAACCTGAAGCTGATACCCCGCTTTTGAGAGCTTATTAATTGCGGTTCTAAAGTCTTGATTTGCTTTTCCTTTCAAGTTAAAAGTACGCAGATCAATGATTGCTTCTTCGCCAATCTGTACCCAGCGGTAGCCTAAAGACTGATAGAGCGGCAATGTCTCAGGTAGCACTTCGTAAAATGTCGGAAACCAATCATTTTGATGGCAAAACTCTCGAAAGCTCACAATTGCTTCTTTACGATCGTCACTGTGCCCGATCGGATCGCCCAAAGTAATCGCAGCCCGACCCTTTGCAACATAGGCAATCACGCTTTTACCGGATGGGCTAAAGTAGTAAGACTTGTCGGGGAGTAACGACAATCGAGCGAGCGAAGTCTGACCATACTCATCAATAATCTGACGAGCTTTCTTACGATCGAATAACGTTGCGGGATCACCTCGGAGTAACACCGGACGCAGCAACATCAACAAGGCATAAGTCATCGTGACTAACCCGACCGCATAGATCGAATGGGCAAAGAAATCGCCATAGCGTCTAGATGGCTCTAACCCAGCATTATCTGCTGTAAAAAACATCGCAAGCGTCTGCCAAATCGCCTGCTTGAAACTGAAATTAATCGGCTGTCCACTGACCTTAAAGTAACCATCGAGCCAATAAAACCCGATCGTGCCGTAAGCCAAAGTAAATAGAATTGCAACAACTAGCGCTCGAATCCCTTGCGCGATCGAAGGCGGATCGGATTTTGCCGTATAAACCTTTCTCAAGACAATCAGTTGAATCAATAAAATCATTGCTAAAGTACTTTCTTCAATATCAAAGCCTTTAATCAAATGGCTCAAAATTGACAGAATGAGCAATCCAACGGTGAGGTACCAAGCCACCTTTTTTCGTCTGAGTAAATTCGCAGCTAAAGTTAGTAAAATAAACCCGGATAATGCCGCAAATAAATGTCCTCCAGCCCGAACCGAGAAGGGCAGAAAATGCTTCAGCCAAGCCGTCCGCTCAGGATAGCTCGGCGCGATCGCAGAAATCAAATTCACCCCTCCCATCACAGCCGTCAAGATCGCGGTCGATCCAATCCCGAAGCGAGTTTTGCGATCGACATTTCCCTCAATAGTTTTACGGCTTGAAAAGAACTGCTGCATGGGGTTAAAAGTGTTGATGTTTTTTCTGGGTATGAACATGCTGAAACTGTCGCCCAACAAAACTGAGTGAATCGATTAAATGCTTTCTCCAATAGTTCCACCCTACATCTTGACCCACAATTCCATGCCCTCCAGGAAATACACGAAGTTCATTGTAAATTCCTAAACGATCGAGGACTTTGTGAAAATCGCGAGTCGCATCAAGATATTTCTCATCACTTTCGCCTGCATCAAGATAGGCTCGAATTCGTTGACGCTCAGCTTTGGGAATCTCTACAACAAACATCTGTGGGCTATTCTGCTCCCCACTATTATCGATAAAGTATCCAGTATGGCTAAAGAAAATTGTGAATTTGTCTAAGTTCTTCAATCCAATATTAAACGCGCCCCAAGCTCCTGAAGACAGTCCGCCCATTGCCCAATAGTGCGAGTCTTCGATCGTCCGAAACTGCTCCTTCACTTCCTCGACTAAATCTTCAGCAATATACGTTGCAACCTTGCCATTCACCCCATCAAAATAGTCAGAATCCCAAAATGGACTCGTTCCACGATTGTCATTGCCATCGGGCATGATGATCAAAGCCGCAGGCAGGAGTTTCTTCTGGTAGAGAGCTTTGAGTGTTGCAGTGATCCCGGCTTTTTCGTAGTAATCTCGTTCGTCTCCATGTCCGCCATGCAGCAGAAAGATGACAGGATAACGCCGTTTTGGATGCTTTTCATAACCGGGTGGCAAAATCACTCCGTATCGTCGCTGCTCTGCCATCGCATCACTGTAAAAGCTTCTGACTTGAAAAGTTAGCCCAGCAACTTCTTCGATCGGGGGCGTATCTAACTGAGGCGCACCTGCGATAAAGACGTACCAATAACCAATCGCTCCTAACATTGAAAGCACGATCGCGCTGACAATCAACACAGAGGTTCGGATTTTTTTACCTTTCGGCTTAAAAGTTAACGGCATATGTAAAAGCGAATACTCACTTTTTTGATGAGTGTTTTTTTGATGACTGTACTGCGAAGGAGCGAGAAGCAGCGTATTCTAAATTGCTTTCGTAGTAAATACAGATTCACCTTCCGATTTCCAGAGTCTAATTGGGGCGATTGCGTTATAACACACAGTAGGAGATTGGGAGAAATTCATGTGTGCTGCAACTTATCGTGAACGAGCCGATGCAGGAATGGCAACATTACAGATGTTTTACAATCCTGCAACCGGATTATGGAACACTACAGGCTGGTGGAATTCTGCGAATGTGTTAGAAACCACGATCGATTACTGCATCTTCACCGATTCGTTAACCTACCGCACAAACATATTCAACACATTTGAGAAAAACAAACGTAATAATTTCTTAAATGAGTTTTACGATGATCAGGGATGGTGGGCACTGGCTTGGATAAAAGCGTTTGACCTGACTGGAGAATCCCGCTATCTCAATGCTGCTCGAATTATTTTCACCGATATGACCAAAGGCTGGGATAACACCTGCGGTGGCGGAATCTGGTGGAATAAAGAGCATAAATATAAAAATGCAATCTCAAATGAATTATTTCTCTCGATCGCGGCTCGATTGTTTCTCCGCACTCGCGATCAGCGCTACCTCGATTGGGCACAGCGAACCTGGACTTGGTTTAGTAAAACCGGAATGATCAATGCAAGTAACTTGATCAACGATGGTCTGAACAATCAATGTAAAAACAATGGACAACCGACTTGGACCTACAATCAAGGCGTAATTTTAGGTGGATTGATTGATCTCCATCAATGTACAAACAATCGAGCATTGCTCAAAACCGCAGAAGCGATCGCCGATGCCGCGCTCAAAAATCTTGCCCCTAAGGGGGTGCTAAAAGAACCTTGCGAACCCAACTGCGGCTTAGATGGTCCTCAATTCAAAGGCATCTTTATGCGCAATCTTTCTGACCTATACCGAACAATCAATAAGCTGAGCTATCGCGACTTTATCCTTCGCAACGCAGATTCGATCTGGAACGTTAGCCGCAATCCAAAGAACCAATTTGGCTTATGCTGGGCGCAGAAATTTGATCAAGCTGATGCGGCTCGGCAAAGTGCTGCAATGGATACTTTGAATGCCGCGATCGTTGCCAGTCGAACCCCGATCATTTTGCAAGCTGAGACTGGAACCTTGCACAATCTCGTGCTAGAAGCCGTCTATACAGGTTACGAAGCGGCAGGGTATGTCGCAAACTGGAATCGAGACGGACAATGGGTTGATTTTGAGTTCACATTGCCGACTACTGGACGATTCGATTTGATCTTCCGCTATGCCGCTGCTGCTGGGAATGCAACGCGATTTATCTTTGTCAATGGGAGAGCGATCGTCAATGCTCAAATCTTCCCCGGAACCGGAGACTGGACGGTTTGGAACACCGTAACAATTCCAAATGTTTCACTGAAAGCCGGAAACAATACGGTTTCTATCATTTTTAATCAATCAAAAGGAAGTCGAAACTGGCTCAATCTCGATCAGCTTATAATTCGTTGATTAATATTGTGCTAGCGGGCTATGAACTCTCGATCCAGGCGCTCTCACCGAGTCCACATCAACATCGAAAATGGGCGGTTTCAAATCCAAGGCATGAATGCTTGGTACTCCTACTGGCGTGATCCCTACCATTTGGTTTTAACGCTACCTTGGGCTGGATTTGTTGGATTTATCTTCACGGTCTACCTGGGCATTAACCTGGGATTTGCGCTCCTCTACATGGTAGGAGGAGACACTGTTGCAAATGCAACCCCCGGAGCGTTTTGGGATTACTTCTTTTTCAGTGTGCAAACCTTTGCTTCTATTGGCTACGGAGCCATGTATCCCAAAACCTTCTACTCGAATACGCTCGTCACGATCGAAGCGATGGGCGGACTCTTAGCGATCGCCATTCTCGCCGGACTTGCCTTTGCTCGATTTTCTCGCTCAACTGCACGAGTCGTCTTCAGTGATGTCGCAATCATCGCCCCGCATGAAGGTCTGCCAACTTTGAGCTTTCGTGCAGCAAACGAACGCCGCAACCTGATCTTAGAAGCCCAGATGCGCGTCTACTTGCTGCGCGATGAAATCACTTCAGAAGGACAATACATACGCCGAATTCACGATCTCGCACTCTTACGCAGTCGAACTCCTGGATTTGCCCTCTCCTGGCTCGTCCTGCATCCAATCGATCAGTCTAGCCCACTCTATGGCATGACTGCTGAAGAAATGACCGAGACAAACTGCGTAATTCAAGTCAACCTGAGCGGAGTCGATGAAACCGTGATCCAAGTGCTACACGATCGACATAGCTATGTGCCCCAAGACATTTTGTGGAATCATCGATTCATCAACATCATTCACAAAACCCCGGACGGACATCGCTATATTGATTACAGGCACTTTCACGACTCGGAACCCATTTGATCTGATCGCACAACAACGCGACCATTTTCGACTTTGGTGCAGCGTTTGTGCTGCTTTGGAGCAGGATGCGGACAGAGCAGCTCTTCAGATGCTTGATGTTGAACAACCGACTGGTAATCTTTGAGAACCTGGACACAGCTAGTACAAGCGGTTACTGAAGCGGGAGACATAGAGATTAGCTCACTCTGTTTCTATTATCGCGTAACCTGAAACATAATTAAGTGCGGGAAGTACGATCGATAATCTCGCTCCGCACCTGCTTAAAGGCAAAATCTCCCAACACTTTATGTGCGGTCGTCGTCGGATGAATGCCATCCCAAAACAAGAATCGATCGCAGTTCGTTGCCGTTTCCAAGCAAGCATTCGTCACATTCGTAAACCCATACCGATTGGGATCATTGATTGCCGTCCGATAGATTCCAAACACATCTAGCTCAGCAATGGCTAAACCTGGTTTTCTGAACTTCTCGATCGTGGTTTTCAGCGCTTGATTGTAGGCAATCGCAAACTCTGTCAAACTCTGAGCGTTCTGCTTGCCCCGAGTTGCAGGCAGATTTCCTAGATCGGGTAAATTTGCGACCAGTAAGCGTTTTGCACCTTGGTCAAGCAGCAATTGCAGCGACTGAGTAAGATTCTGAATCGAAGCATTGGGCGTTTCTGTACTGAAGAGATAATCATTTGAACCTGCCCAAACTACAAACAGCGATTGCGGTTGAATCTGCGGCTGATTTTTTAGAAACGTTTCGACCTGCGCCAAAACGCCCGGAACTTGATTCATACCCACTTCGCCTGTCGTAGCTCCACCCCAAGCAAAATTCTTCACTTGATCGCCGCTCAGATTTAACTTTGCCGCTAGTTCTTCTACCCAAACTTTTCCATTCGAGTGTCTGCCCTGAAAGTAAGGCGGAGCAGGAACAGCCCCCCCTGTCGCCCGAAATACATTGCCGACATCAGACAAGCTATCGCCAAAGACATAGAGCCGATCGATCGGCTGAACGAGTTGTTGAGGTTCAGGAAGCATTGCAGGGAGCGTAAACGCGATCGCGGACAAGCAAAACGCAGCGACAAAGAGTATAACTCTCCGCGAGCGCAAAAAGGACAATCTCATCTTCAGAAATTTGGAACACTAGAGACAAACTTAGCAAATTTGCTCAAAAATCTACTTGCACGATAGAGAGAAATCGCTCCAAATTAATCTCTCTTTGGACTAATGCAATACCCACTCGCATTTACATAAAGTGTACAAGAACAATATGGGTCAGTAATCGGGGGTGTAGCGATGCAACACCCCTTTTATATTTTATAAAGCTTATATTTTATAAAGCTGAATTAGGGAGCAATGCGAACGCGATCGCTCATATCACTGCGCTGAATCAAAGGCTGAATCTTTGCAAGATCCACATAGCGATCGGCAATATTGACTAAACTATCGCTCGTCATCGACTGCAAACTTACGACCTCAACCTGCACCCCCCGATAAGAAACGGTATTCACCACATAGGTTAAATCCCCGTCTCCACTCAGTAAAACCATCGTGTTGCAGTATTGGGACAATTCCAGCATATCGACTGCAATCTCGACATCTAGATTGGCATGTTTTGAGCCATCTGAATGCTGAATCAATTCCTTTGTGACCACTCGATACCCGTGGCGACGCATCCATAAGAGAAATCCCTGCTGTTTCTCATTATTCGGATCGACCCCAGTGTAAAAGTAAGCGCGTAAAAGCCTCCGTCCCCCTGCAAGATACTCCAGCAATTTTGAGTAATCAATCTCTAACCCAAGCTGCATCGCAGCATAGAACAAATTCGACCCATCAATAAAAATTCCAACACGATCGCTCTTTAGCAAATTTTTTGGATCAGACGGCGCGAATCCGTCGTCTGAATCGTAAACATCTTCGGACTTGCCTGAAGATGTCCGACGGTTACGGGGAACAAATTGCATAGAAATTTATGGCGAATTGTATAAAGCCAGCCTGAATTCCGGCTGCTTTCACAGTCAATCTGGCGCGCGAGCGTAAAGTATTCTGGCTTCGACTAGAGCCAATCTTATAAATCGGGAGAAATACTCTATGCTGGGTGCTTACCGGAAGAATTCAAGACTATTTTTAGGTTTTACCGCGCTTTTCTCAATCACAGGGGATTGTGAACGGATGGAACACGATTCGTTACTTTTATTCTTTTTAATTCAAAAATAAACTAACTTTAGACGGTCAGGTTTTTTGCAAATTTCTTTATTTTTTAATTCAAAAATAAACTAACTTTAGACGGTCAGGTTTTTTGCAAATTTCTTTATAATGTTTTAAGATTCATATATTATTGATAAAAAAGGCTTCAATCCTATAACAGAGCCTCCAAACCTAGTTGCTCGGAGGTAAATTTAGATGGAATATGGATGCTCTTTGGCAGAGGCGGCGAGACGGCTTCAGGTTGACCAAGCAACAGTTTTATTCGCGATGCAGAAAGGTGCGATTGCAACGCAGCAGAGAAATGGGCGCGTCATTGTGGCTCAAGCTGCGATCGCCGAATATCAGGCACGATCTCGTCGGTAGCAGATTCAGACATTACAAGTCATCAGGCAAATTTCTTAAGCTTTCTAACAAACGGTAGCGAAATTTGCGAGGAAAAGTAATGCTCTGAATACCAATACCATTGGGTTTTCAAATCCGTTCCATAATAAAACCCAATCTTTCTATCCCCCAAGTGCCCCCGGCATTTTTTTGGGAAAACCCTTTTTATATATGAACAATTCCCCTGCATGTGAAACGATATCGCGTTTTGCATGGGGAGAAATTTATCCGAGCTTTCGCGATTCATGATCCAGTTAGTACGAGAACCGGATGGTATAGAGCCATCACTTCCCCAAGTCCCAGAGGATTCATCCGAACAACTCCCGCTACTCTTTCCCGAAGAATTCGATGAAACAGATGCCCCTGTACATTTGCATCGAGGTCGATTGATGATTTTTATCGATGGTGCAAATTTATTTTATGCAGCGTCACAGATGGGAGTTGAAATTGATTATGCAAAATTATTGAACTACCTCCAGCAGCACAGTACTTTAATTTATGCGTTTTTCTATACGGGCGTTGACCCTGGAAATCTCCGTCAACATGCGTTTTTAACCTGGATGCGGCGCAATGGTTATCGAGTCGTGACGAAAGATGTGGTGTTAAATGCGTCGGGGTCAAAGCGGGTGAGCAGCATGAATGTTGAGATTGCGGTGGATATGATGCGATTCGCTCAAGATTGTGACACTGAGATTTTGATTAGCGGCGATGGCGATCTCGCTTATGCGGTGAATGCCGTTTCCTATTTAGGAACGAAGGTAGAAGTAATTTCTTTACGATCGATGACCCATGAACGCTTAGTGACGATTGCGGATAATTTTATTGATATTCTTAGTATTCGCGATGAGATTCAGAAATCTCCAAGATCTTAGCAAGCTGCGATCGTAACAGTTGAAGTTGATAGTGTTTTGCAGTTTCAGAGGCAATGGGTTTAATTTCAAATTGCAAAATCGGTCTTGCGGCTTGTTCGTACTGTGAGATCGCGGCTAGATTCAGTTGGCTAAAATGCGTGAAATAGCTTTGAATCCGATCTTGACAGGTTTCTAATAATTCCTGTGGATTGGTTTTTCTAAGCGGCTGATCATCGAATAGAAATGAAGCACTTTCTCGCATGATCGACGCGATCGTTCGACCCAATAGCAAGTCTAATGGGGATGAGTCGTCAGGCTGCTGTACTTGAATCAAGTCTTGCTTCATCGTTGGAAAGGTAATGAGAAGCTGATTTGGGCGAGGCTGGTCGAAGAATTCGCAGGCTTGATGCACCCATTTGATCAAGGCTTGCTGATAGTTGATCGCGCTTCGCTTAAAGTCGCCTGTCTCCCAGATCTTAAAAGAATTTGTTTGCAGTGCGAGACTGGCATCGATTTGGTATTGAGACAGCAATCGATCGAGACTGAGCCAATCGCGAAATTCTTCCAAGCTCGATTCAAAGCCTTTCTGAACCAGCCCTTGCGCCTTTTGTTGAATTTGAAACCGTTGCTTGAGGGTTTCTGTTTCAGACAGAATTTCTGATTCGAGATCCCTAATTTTTGGTTGAAGTGCGTGTTGAATTTGGCGTGCGATCGACTGAATTCGGGCAGTCTGAGTCACTCGTGAGGCTTGAAAATGCGCTGCGATCGTTTGCAATGCAGATTCAAAAATGGGCAGCCCCGATTCTTTTGCTGCCGAACTATCTCCTTTCAAACGAGCGCGAAGTGCGGGAAGCGCATCAACGCGGTAGAGATTGCTCACTCCTGACGGTAAGTGAGATCGAAAGCTTTCTGCAACGAATCTGAGGCGGTGATAGACCCGAAGTTGATCTTCAGATTCGAGCAGATTGAGAAAATTAACGACAAAAACGACCGTTGTAATCCCGCGATCGAGTAACCAATCTCGCAGTTGTTCTCGCTCTCCAAGCGTCATCAATTTCCGTCCATCTAGAACTTGAATGATCACATCCGCGCCGAGCAATTGATTTTTGACGAGCGCGTCTTGCGCGTCTCGATCGTCGGTTCCTGGTAAATCAACGAATTCAACGCCCGTTTTGAGCAAAGGGTGCGGGCAAAAGACTTCAACCGATTTCACATCTTCGCGCATTCGTCGATCGTGGTCTAAAATCGCGAATTGTTTGAGCAAATCAGTTCCAGGTTTGCGGAGGATGAGATCGTCTTGAAATTGAATCGCGGTTTCCAGCGTATCGCCGTATTGAACTCGAATCGCTGCGCCCGTCGTCGGGATAATGTCGATCGGTAAGGCGCGTTCGCCAAGCATTGCATTTAATAATGTAGATTTGCCGTAATTGAATGGGGCAAAAATCGCAACGCGCAACTGGTCAGAATCGCGTTGAGAGATGGATTCGAGGTCTTGCCGAATGGGGTGATTGGGAGGTAATTCGAGGGTGCCGATTGCAGATTTGATGATTTCGATTTGTGATTGTATTGACATATTTTTTACCGAAAACCCTGGGAGAGACGCGATGAATTGCGTCTCTGCGATCAACCATTGCACCCCTCGATCAACCCCGATTATCCCAATAGCGATTGATAAATCGATTCCACTCGATCGTAGTGTTGGTCAAGATTTGATCGCCCCTTGATCAATCGATCGACTTCGACATCGCGATCGATCTGTCTTGATTCTTTTTGTCGTACTAAATTATCCAATTCGGACTTTCTCGATCGAATATCATCATCAATCCGTTGAATAATCCCGTTCTCATAGGTCTCAAAACATTCCTGAACCGAATTGTAAATGGGCTGCCATTGTTCTTGCGCAATACTTGGCAAATGCTGCATCAATTCCTTTTTCACCGCTTTAGCAAACCGTTGTCGCGCATCATCTGCTTGAAAGGCTCCGATCGCCAGACCTGCTAGCAACACCCCAAACGGACCCAAAATCGACCCAAACAAAAACGCAACGCCAACTGTTGCAACTAGATTCAGAGTCACCGTGCCAAAGTCAAATCCACTGATCGCAAGAGCCGCCCCTGCCAAATTTCCACGCGACAAGGAGAACAATCCCATCGCCCACTTTGCCCAACTCGGTGCAGTCTCGTCTTTCTCACTAGATTTTAGCCGCGCCTGAATGCCCGTCATCTTCTCACTAATCTGTGCTGTCACCTCACTATAGGTAGCACCATGCTTTTCAGCACTGCAAGACAGTTCAGAAAATGCCGCTTTCAATTCTTGATCGGCGGTCAATGCCCAGGCCGCAAATTTATCACTCACATACTGCTGAAATCCCTGTTTTGATTTGGCATTAAAGCATTCTCGTTTCGACTCACTAAAGAAATCCAAAAACTGAAGTTCATTCGGCTGATATTTAAGAAAATCCTGCTCAAACGTCGCTTCCATGCCCATCAAGTAACTCCGAAACGAATCTGCGATCGCGCGAGCTTTCTTGTCTTCCAACTGCCGAATTTCACTGCGAAAGCGATCGCGAATCTCAGAAAGCTTCTGAAACTCAGGCTCAACGGATTCAATTCGTTGCTTCAATTCATTGAGATCTTGATCTAGCAAGGGAATCCGCAGGTCGATCGCTTCTCGGACGCGACGTTGAGTTTGCCACACCAAAGCTCTCGCTTTTCTCAATTCAGAAACCGCTCGCTCCTGCGTCAAAAACACATTTAAGGCAGCTAAAAACTCAGGAAATCCTGTCCCATTTAACGCTGCATTTTGATCTTTGATGCGTCGTCGCAGTGCCTGGATCGCTGAAATCTCGAATACTCGTTCATCATAGAGATCGTGACCCTCAACTTGACAGTACTCCGCCAAGTTTGATCGAAAGACTCGTCTCAATTTGGACTCTGCTTCTGCTAACTCCTCCGGATCATCTGGATCAATCAAACTCTCTTTCACTTGATCCCAGGCATTCACCAAAAAGAATACAGACAACCCGCGCTCTTTGATGTAATTCTCCAAATATCGACGTTCTGCAAGCGTGCAAGGCTGAGTAGATCGCATCACAAACAAAATCGCATGACAGTTGTGAATGTAGCTCAGCGAGAGTTCATTCCGCGCTTCCGTATCATTCAAACCAGGACTGTCAACGATTTCTACTCCTTTCTCAAGCAATGCCAAGGGATACTCAACAACCGCGTGACTGATATCTGGAAAGGCTTGCTGATTATTTTGCTCCAGTGCTTTGGCTTCTTCAGGTGCGATCGTGTATTGCGTTTTGAAGGTTCTAAAATCAACCTCTAGCGGCGACTTCCCATCATTAAAATGAATCGTGACGCGCTTCTCAGCGCCATATTTCAGCACCGTCAACAGCGCTGTGCAAGGATTCACATCACTAGGCAGCAGATTCTCACCTAGCAACGCATTGAGAAACGTACTTTTCCCACGTTTCATATCTCCCAGCACGAGGAGACGAAACACTCCCGCTTTCAGGGCTTCCCCAGCATTCTTCAAATCCTCAATCTCGCACTCTAGCCCTAACTGACCGGAAGCTCCTTCACTCTCAGTCTCGACTTGATTTAAAGCGGTTGCGATCGCATGGATTTCATTTGCCATCGCAGCCCGACTCTGCACGACTCGATCGAGGTCGCTGAGAAAATTCATTGTTTCAATTCGCATTAGAACTTCCGCCCATCAATAAAAACTTTGTAGAGAGCAAACGCGATCGCAACGACAATCACGAGAGTCGCCAATGCACTGGCAATCCGAACTGCCGCAATCACACAAACTACAATGCCAACAAAGCTGGCAATCTTGATTGCGTTACGTTTCCAACGTTGAAATCGTGTTTCGGGAGACTGATGTTTGACAGTTTGATGAAATGGGGGCGAGTTCACTTCCGCTTCAAGTTCGCGCAGTCGCATAGCGAGTTCGCGTTCTTCAAGCTCCTTTTCGCGCTGGCGCAACTCTTCTTCTCTTGAATTTGAAGAACTCATGATCGAGATCGACTAAAGTTTGCTGTTCTAGCATTCCCACAATCCAAGAGCTTTAAATTGATCGACGAATCTCCGATCGCAATTTTTCTAATTCTGGATCAACAGGCGGACTCGCAGGCAACGAACCCTGATTCATTTGCCCTTTCATCGCAGCGAGTTCGGCATCAATCTCATCCCCTTGACCCAACGACTCAAACCGCTTTTCTAATGTATCGTTGCTCAATTCTGCCATCGCTTCCGATCGCGCTTCGAGTTGCAGCACCTTATCTTCCATACGCTCAAACGCATTCATTGCGCTGCCTGTTCTGACTCGATTTAGCATTTCATTCAATTGCTCAGACGCTTTTGCCGATCGCGCCCGTGCAATATACATATCTTTTTTCGTTTTCGCCTCAGAAATCTTGCCCTCAAGCTTCATCATGTTCTGCTTTAGTTGAGTGACGATCGCGCCTTGTTGACTTAACTGCGCTTCCATGGCACTCGCCGTTTCTACATAACTTTTTCGCCGCGCTAGGGCTTCGCGTGCCAAATTCTCATCGCCTTTTTGTAGCGCTAACTGCGCCCGACGATACCATTCCTCTGAATTGGTACGGGCTTGGGACGCTTGACGTTCGGTGCGTTTTTGAGTCGCGATCGCTTGCGCGACGGCTTGGCGAAGCTGAATCAAATCATTCTGCATATCCAAAACGGTCTGCTCCAGAATTTTCTCTGGATCTTCCATTTTGCCAACCAGGTCATTTAGATTTGCACGAATCACGCGCCAAATTCGGTCAAACAGTCCCATAGCAGCCTCTCCGCAGAATGGTGAAGGGGAATACCCTAGCTCTAGCTCACTCAATCCTACCGCAGGTTACTGAACCGTGAGTCTTCTTAGGGTTTGACTTCTGCCGCAATTCCCTGGCTTTTCAATTCCTGAGCTTTGCGTTGTGCCTCAGCTTGATTGGTAAAAGCTGCAAGCTGAATCTTGCCATCGGAACGCACAAACGCATCGGGTATGACTCGACGGGCTGCACTCAAAGATTGATCTCCTGTGAATGGCACCTCAACTTTATATTGATAGGCACTATTGTTGGGTGGAGTCGCTGTCGGGGATTTGGCAACAGTAATAGGCGGCAATAGAATCGAAGACCCTGCCATCGGCATCGGCTGTGGGGAAGGTTGTGGAGAAGCAACAACGGTCGGCGCAGGAGAGGCATTCGGTGTGGGTGCAACTAAAGCCGCAGCCGCAGCTTGAGTCGGAGTCGGACTGGGAGAAGCGGCAATTGTGGGAATGGGTGCGGGTCTAGTTTGCAGTGCTGAAAGCGTGTCTAATCCTAAATCTGAAAATTCATCGCGATCGAGTCGAGGCGAAGTTGGGGTCAATCCAGTGGGAGATTCGCTTGCAGGCGAGTCACTCGAAGAATCTGCGACTTCTGATGTGCCCGAATTTTGCCAGAGTCCACTGACGATCGTCGGATTCATAATTACATAGCCCAACATTGCGCTCGATACGAGCAATGTCAGCATCGAGCCAATTCCCAGCGGGGTGGATAAACTCTGCAAAAAACCGCGTTCAACTTCGACTTTTGCTTCTTCTCGCTTCAAACTTTTCAGCAAATGCTCAGAAGATTCTAAATAGTCATCCGGTGGCGTTGAAGCTTCGGCAACAGCATAAGGATCGCCTGCGGTTTCAGAGGTATAGGGAACCATTGCGCTTTCGTCAAAGTCCGGGATGTGAATTTCCCCGATCGCAGCGGCTCCAAGATCAAACGAAATAGCTTTGGGCGGTTCAGTCACGCGTGCAGCTTCGACCGTTGCAGTTCCGCCAAATGACATCAAATCGAGGGGCTTTTTTGCAGGTTGCTTAGGACGCAATACGATCGGGGCAACGCTCAATCCTGCACGCTGCCGTCGATAGCGGGTCAATTCATCTTCGAGACGCAGATCCAAACAGCCTAAAGCCTCTTGCAATCTAGCATTAGGGGCACTTTTTGAAGTAGCTCGATCGCGACGCATAAGGGGAAAACTCCTCGATTGAAAGCCGTAAAATTCGGAAACACTCGGAACAGCAAAATCTGAGATTTCAGTGTAGTTCAGAGTTTTCAATTCGACGCAAAAATCTTGGCAACGCAGGTCACAATAGATCCAGAGCCAGATCCAAAGCCCTCGGTGAGTCGTATGTCGTTTCAAGAACTGCAATCCATTTTGGGTGCGATCGAACCGCACTATCATTCACCCGAACGCCAACAACTTCAGCAGATTCTTGAGCATTGGGTCGATCTAGCGGGGACAGATCTCGCAACCGCAACCCAGCCGATCTCGCTGCAACGCAACACATTAGAAGTGGCAACAGCTAGCCCAGTTTGGACGCAAACCCTCGTGTTCAAACGGTTTGGTATTTTGAAGAAAATTCGCGATCGCTTTGCGATCGATCTCAGTGACATTCGCTGTTCTACTGTGCAGTGGAGAACCGCACCGAACCCCACTGCCCTCGAAGGCGACCTTTGGCAAAATCATCCCAGTCAAGTTCCAGCGACGACTCAACCACGCGAAACACAACTTGCCCTCTTTCACGACAGCCGTACTGCATTTGAGCGCTGGTCCTCTACGATTCAAAGCCGCTCCCAACACTTACCCCTCTGCCCAAAATGTAATAGCCCTACCCCACCCGGCGAATTAGAACGCTGGTCAGTTTGTGCAATTTGTGAATCAAGCTGAGGAGGCCTGGATACACAATTCGTAGATTTTCTATTTTGTACACCGTCTATATACGCAAGTATAATTCCTCTATTTTTCAGACGTTCAAATTTACTTCCTGAGTGACACTTAGGTGAGGCATTTTTTCAGAAATTAAGATGTTTCTAAGGCAAACAATTGTCTTTGGATTCTCATAACCTTTAAAGAATTTACTCTCTAAAAACAGAAGGTTGCTTTCTGTTCTCTATGATCCCCATCGTTTTTTTGATGAAGCGAATTCGATTCATTAGAAATCCAAGCGGTTATCTTTAGAGTGATCCCCAAAATCTAAAAACAATATGAACTTTATTTCTCGAAATTAAGCTCTAAAATCGAGGCACATCAATCGCTTCAAAGGTTTTCGATAGATTAGCCCCACTTTCGCTTCGATTCACAATAAACGTTAGAAACTACGTCTTCTCTTGTCATTGCAACTTCGCTAATTTTGAATCGCTCCAACTCGATTTGATTGAGATTAGTTAATTTGCTTCATTTAATTTCACTTACTCGCGGTCATCAAGAATAAAACTGAAGATTTTGTTAAGAAATCATAGACGTTTTTTCACATTTGTAAACACTTGTCCGAAACATGAAAAGTAGCTTGCTCTCTAGCGACTCCTATCTTTGAACCGGAATGGGGATTTTCAGCAATTCCCGTCTGGCATCGTGAGTCTTCGTTTGCACTCTCGACTCACCCTGAAGGCATCACCTTCACTCAGCCTGTAGAACCGATGATCTCTGATGCTGAAGTGAAGATTTAGAGCGCACTAAAAAAACGCACCCCGATTCGGGGTGCGTTTTTTTAGTGTCAATTGCGTCAAATTAGGGAGCCTGGGTCGGTTGAGCTTGAGTCGGTTGTATCAGTGGCTCAACATCTCCTAGAACAACGGTACGCGAATCCGCTGGGATTCGATTTGCTTGCTCTTGGACGACCGTAGAAGTTTGATGAGGATCAAATAGATTTGCAAATTCTGCTTTTAAGCGATCGACCCGTACATTCGCCGTTTTGACTTCAGATTGGATCTCTTGAAGCTTGGCTTGTTGGCTGACACTATAAGGAATAAGCTGTGTCAAAGCCGCGATCGCAGCGCTAGAAATTAAAGCATTCACACCCAGTTTCACGATCGCTTCGGCAGCTAGCACACGAGAGCGCACTTGGCGACGTGCAGGTTGATGGGCGCGAGAGCGGCGTGATCTTGGCGATTCAGGGGGTTGTGGTAGAGGAAGTGCGTTCATGGGTTCATATAGCGGGACAGCATCGGAAAGCTACTCAAGCACAGCAAAGATTCACTTAAAAATCGGACGATGTGCGAGCAATGTTGGCAGCGTGATGAACAGTCTTCACCTCTTGCAAGTGAAGAAAATTGAACCTCAGTGGATCAAAAAATTGATTTACTGTCGGTAGAGCTAATCCAAGATTGCAAATCTGGAACCCAAAATCAAGGCGTACTAGTGAACTAAGCTGGGTTATCACCTTGAAAAACTTGACAGAATTGTCAGGATTTTCGCTTGCTTTTGAGTGGCTTTCTAATCCAACCTGTCTAGGGGAAACCCTTTTCAGGCAGGAAACTTGCCTTGATAGTCTACTCGCTGATTGCGAAAATAAACCCGTGAATTTACGGTTTTCTCCCCTCAACTTTGCGAATCGGCATCGAAACAAGTTTCCTACTTGTTGGTTAGAACCTTACTTATAAAGCTCGGTTGATAACCGGAACGCCAAAACTCCCGGAATGAGAGCGATGACGAGCGCGACCAGAACTTGAGTATCGGATAAAGGCATGTTTTGAAACTCCTTATCTCAGGGTTATAGTTCCTCAATGTGAACGAAAACGCACATTTCGGAAAGTCTTTGTAACAAGATGCAACAGAGAATGTGCGTAGATTTGTACTGTTTGCGGCATTTTCGGAATCGTAAATCTCGCAAAAATTGTGGAATGCCTAGCGCGATCGTGCCTGTGCGGTGGTCAAAACTCTCAGCGCTTCAGCTTGGGTCATTCCAGGTTTGAGTTCGGGCATGTAGAGCATTTGGATCAGGGCTTTATCGAGGTCTGAGAAGCGGGTGATATCTGTCCATGACTGGTAGAACATGCTATCAGAATAGCGATAAGAATCTCGCATGAGACCGAGCGACTGGGTAAGTTCTTCGCGGATCAGATGCGATCGCTCTTTTTGTGTGATGCCTGTGCTGGCGACCAAGATATTGGCATAGTTAATCATGCCTCGGGTATTCCAGCGGGTAATGAAAAAACCAAAGTTAACGGGCACATAAGCAGGCTCAAGCTGCTTGAATCGAGATTCTGGAGCGAAGTGAATCGTGAGATTGGGATTGCGATTGGTGATCTGCATCCGAATTGAACCCCGTGTCAACTCATTGATCTCACGAATGACGGTCTGTAGCGTAGTCCGATCTGCTGAGGTCGGTCTGCCCAGAACTTGAATCCGAATCTCGCCGCTCCACTTGCGAATTCTAGGCGCAGATTCTTGGTTGTATTCTGCTCCCATCGCGATTTCCATGAAGTAATCGATCTGCGCTTGGCTAAACGCAGATCCGGAACGAATTGTTTTTGCTTGGGAGGAATAGACTGAAGTTTTCGGAGGGAGATTCGATGCGATCGAGCCACCACCCATCGTGGAGGTATCGTCTTGCGATGAAGTCATCGATCGTCCAATGCCTGCTGCCAAGACTCCAAGGGTCAAAGCACCTGTAAGCATTAAACTTCGACTGACAAGCTGCACATTCGATTTCATTCATTTCCCTCTCAAAGTCAGACGCTTCATGCACTCTAGAGTTCCCTAGAAGGCAGGTATGTGTCTCTCTGTCCTAAATTTTCAGCCGATTAAGCTTCAATCGGGATAGTCTGCTGAATTGGAATCTGGATCACAAATTCTGTGCCTTCGCCCAGGGTTGAGGTGTAATCTAACTTGCCCTTGTGCTTCTGCGTAATAATCTGATAGCTGATCGACATACCCATGCCTGTGCCTCTGCCAACAGGTTTAGTGGTGAAGAAAGGATCAAAAATCCGCGATCGCGCCGATTCAGGAATGCCGCAACCATTGTCAGAAATTGCAATCTCAACCCAATTGGAATAAATCATAGACGTGCGAATTTTGATATGAGCATTCGTTGTTGAATGCTTGTCCTCCAGTGCATCGATCGCATTGGCAATGATGTTCATAAAAACCTGATTCAGTTGTCCTGCATAACATTCAACACAAGGCAGATCGTCATAGTCTTTGACAATTTGAATCGCAGGCAAATTTCGCTGTTCTAATCGATGCTGCAAAATCATCAGAGTGCTATCAATTCCTTCATGAATATTGACGGGCTTGAATTCTGCTTCATCCATGCGAGAAAAACTTTTTAGCGACAACACAATTTGCCGAATTCGTTCAGTTCCGATTTTCATAGAAGACAAAATTTTGCCGAGATCTTGTTGAATAAAACTCAATTCAAGATCTCGCTCATCTTCAAATTCAGACACGAGTTCTGGTGCTTTCTGTTGGCATATTTCGACTAATTCGGTAATGTCTTTTACATATCTGTCTACATAGACAACATTGCCATGAATAAAGTTAACTGGATTATTAATTTCATGTGCAATTCCGGCAACGAGTTGCCCTAGGCTGGACATTTTCTCGCTTTGAATCAGTTGGAATTGAGCGTGTTGTAATTCTTGAATTGCTGCTTCTAGATCAAGCTTCTGCTGTCGCAAAAGGGCTTCAGACTCTCTCAAATCCAATTCAATGACTTTACGTTCTGTAATTTCAGTTTCCAATTTTTGGTTGGTAACAATGACTTCTGTACTGCGATCGAGCAAAGATACATAGGATTCTCGCAGTCGATCAGTCATATGATCGAACTCATTCGCCAACTGTTCAATTTCATCGCCTGTGTTGAAATTTAATCGGTAGTTGAGATTGCCTTGAGCCAATTCAGATGCACCAAATTGCAGCTTCTCGATCGATCGAATTACAGGCATTAAAATTAGCCAGTACTGCGCTCCTAAGACCAGAATAATTAAACCAAGCGCTGCATAAGTGACGACTTGATCGATTCGTTTTAATCGACCTAATTCTTTGCGGCTTTCGCCATCTTTTTGCAGAAAGTCTTTTAGCAGCTTTTCTAGATGACGACTAATATCAGCTTCAAACCGATTAATCTCGCTAAAATCTGCTTGAAGATGTTCGATCGGATGATCGGATGGTTTTAGCGTTTTGGAGCTAATTCTTTTTAAGGATTGGAATTGATTTTTAATTTGAGCAACTTCAACATTGCCCCCAAACCCTCTCTCGAATTGGTTGATCGCGTCGAGAAATCCCTGCTGTTCCTGCTTGAAATCTGATGAATTTTGATCATTGAGCAAAACAATATCTTTAAGCCGATTCACTTGCCCTCTAAGATTTGCCCGCATTTGATGGACGGCTTCTAATCCATCATTCAGTTTCTGCCGTTTGATAAAAATATCTTCTTGTGCCCGTCGAACCCAGGATTGCCCCCCGACCAACACCGCAGCCATGACGATCGCAATGACGATCGAAGAACTCGAAAACTTACTCGAAATTCTCATAGCTCTAGACTCCAGTCGTTTCAGGATGAGCTAGAGCTTGAAAATTGAAAAAAAACTGGGCATTCACGTGCTGCATGGGGAACTACGAAACAGGGACATCTCGCCCATAATTCCCGATTAGCGCACAACTAAAACGCTCAGAAATTCTTCAGTGGCAAATAAAACTTAGAACCCTAACAATGATTTAGAGCCTCGATAATACGTTGCCCAGCGCTTTGCATCAGGACGAGACTGCCACTGCGATCGCGTCACCCAAACTGAGACAACTGGAGATGCCATGCCGCCATTTCGCCCCACAATGACGACTGAAACCTCATTTGCCAGCAAATCGCGATCGAAGCCTCGCTGAATTGCTGCCCGCGCCACGACTTCTGCACGGCGAACAAGCGAATCATAGGTTTCATTGGGTCTACGATCGAGGGTGACATCAAGCCTAGTCGTATAGGCTTGGACAGAATTTGGAGTCGTGACGGCATCTATTCCCCAGACTGCTGCACCGCATCCTAACGTGAGAAAGCCCACCATCAAAGAATTCCGAAGTTTCATAGGACAAGAAGTTACAAAACGAACAAAGGGATCAAGATTGGAAGCGTTGAGATTCATGTTAGTTCTTTGTTGCAGAAAAGCATTTTTTTTCTATGATGTGGTAGCGCAAGCGGTTTACATATAGTCTTCAAAAACAGTCGAGGTGTTGGGATGAGCAATTATTGGGCGATCGCCGTTGGAATCAATCACTACCAGTTCCTGCAACCTCTTCATTTTGCCCAGACGGATGCCCAATTTCTCTGTGAAAGCTTGGTGAGTAATGCTGGTTTCTTACCTGAACAATGTGTATTGATGACGGATACGTCCCCGGATTTTGCGGATCATTCGAGCGATCCCACCGCCGAGAATCTGCGCTATTGGACGACTGTATTGCAAGACAAACTCCAGCCAGAAGATGGATTGTGGTATTTCTTCAGTGGGTATGGAGTCTGTGTCGATGGCGAAGACTACTTACTCCCGATCGATGCCGATATTTCTCGAATTCAAGACAGGGGTTTTTCAGTGCGATCGCTGTTTCAAACCTTGAAAACGTTGCCGACGCAAAAGATTTTTGTCTTACTGGATATCAATCGATCGGCTTCAGTCTCTCATGAGAAAGTTGGAACTCAAACTGTCGCAATCGCTCGTAAAGCTGGAATTCCAACGATGTTGTCCTGTCGTCCGGAGCAGTTTTCGCATGAAGCCCCTGCCTTAAATCATGGACTTTTTACCCAGGCATTGCTAGAAGGATTGCGATCGCATCAATGCTCAACCTTGGCAACGTTAGAAGATTTCTTAAGAGATAGATTGCCAGAGCTATGTGATCACCACGATCTCCCGATTCAAGATCCGATCCTAGTCGTATCTGATCCAGAGCAGCTTTACCGAGTGATCATGCCTGTGAATTGGGCTGAGACTGAATCTTGGGTTCCGGCACCGACAAATCCATTTTCTGTAGAAGGCGACCTATATCTGAATGCGTTAGAGTCTGAACCTGAATCTCGTTACGAATTTCAGCCGACGGTCATGGGTGCGACTACGACCGAGATTCCCGACAATCTGGTGCTGAATCCAGCCGAATATGACCCGATCGAATATCAACCGACTGAATATGAACCCATCCAAGCCGATCTGACGCTGCCTGAAGACGCGGATCAACCTGCGCCAACGCCAACCATTTCGCCGATTCCCGAAGAGCCTGACTTGCCGGATCAGATGTTTTGGGAGCGACTGCTGTTTGGGGGAAGTGCAGTGTTGCTTGTGCTGCTGCTAGGTGTGCTGTTCCGAAATTGGTCAGCATTTATGGGGGGACAGCAGCAAACCGCGAATCAGAATCCTGCCACTCCAGAAGTTGCGGCATCACCTGCTGCTGCCATCGATTCTGCAAAGATCTTGAACGAAGCTCGGTCGTTTATCAAACCTACGCTAGCATCAGATGCAAATCGTGCGATTGAACGCGCTCGTGCGATTCCACCCAGTGATCCACTCTATGCTCAAGCGCAACAAGACATCGATCGATGGAGCCGCAATATTTTAGAGATTGCACGTAAGCGGGCAGAACAGAAAGAGTTTCAACAAGCAATTTCAGCCGCCCAACTGGTTCCCAAAGATCGACCTCAAGTTTATGCTGAGGCACAGAAAGCGATCCAGCAGTGGCGCAAAGCTCGTTAGACTGAGATAAGCAAATTTGCGAGACAAGATTGAGGAACCCTAATGATTAGCCCGGATCAAGTTGAGGCAATGATCAAAGCAGGATTGCCGGATGCTCAAGTCACGGCCAATAGTCCTGATGGCGAGCATTTCGAGGTGACAGTTGTTTCCTCCGTATTTGCTGGAAAGCGTCGTGTTCAACAGCATCAGCTTGTGTATGGTGCGGTTCAACAAGCCCTTTCTACTGAAGCGATCCATGCGCTCTCGCTGAATACGTTCACGCCCGAAGAATGGGCAACCAAAAACTAACTCTCTTACCCCTTGAAACTACCATGACTACATCAAACCGAATCAAATCGATCGTGGACGGCGACAAGATCGTTGTCTTTATGAAAGGCAGTAAACTGATGCCGATGTGCGGCTTTTCCAATAACGTCGTTCAAATTCTGAATACGCTCGGTGTTCCCTACACGACTGTAGATGTGCTGGAAGATCCCGAAGTTCGACAAGGCGTGAAAGAATTCTCAAACTGGCCGACGATTCCCCAAGTGTATGTGAATGGGGAATTTCTCGGCGGTTCGGACATCTTGATCGAGATGTACCAGAGTGGCGAGTTGCAGCAACTTGTTGAGGTCGCGCTCGCTTCCTAGGGGACTGGGGGGATCACTCCCCATATTCTGAAAGCTCACCGACCAAAATCAAAAAGGGGCGCACAAGCACCCCTTTTTGATTTATCGATAATCCGGTTCCGGCATTGCCATGTCAAAATTCGACGGATCATAGATGTAGCGAGTAATTTCCTCTTCTAAACGGTTGATCTGATACGGCTCTAACACACTGGCATGTCGGAGCGCTGCCAAATACCCATCCAGGTAAAGGCGCAAATCATCGTAACGATAGCCCCGATTCCAGAGTTCGACGAGAGCGTCGGAGAGGCGTTGATAATAGCGAATCGTCAAAGAGTCTTGAAGCATATGCGATGACGCGAAAACAACAGATGCCGTTTGGCATTCCACTCACTGAGCTATGTACTTAGCTTAACATTACAGTCACTACTCTCTCGGTTTGTATCGAAATTCTATAGAAAGACATATTCGGAAATGCTTCGTTGTGCAAGCTGAGTCCATCTGAGTAGCACCCGTTACAAATCAAAACTAAGAAGCTTTGATACCCTTAACTCAAGCATTTTGAGGTCAACAGCCCCCGTGGGAGCCATTAATATACAAATCGTTGAAGGGAATCCGCACCTTCGATCGCTGCTAGGATGGCATCTTCAGCAGGCGGGCTATCAAGTCCACCAATCGGCTGATTTGCACCAAGCGCGTGAGATGTTTCTGTTGCGGCAGCCGAATCTCATTATCCTTGATTCTGAGATGCCAAGTGGAGATGGGTTAGAGTTTTGCCGCTGGGTAGGAACTCAACAGACGGCACTCGTGCTGATGCTGTCGGCTCGGACGACGGAATCGGATATTGTCGAGGGATTGCGATCGGGGGCGGATGATTATTTGACGAAGCCGTTCGGGATGCAGGAATTCTTGGCGCGGGTGGAGGCGTTATTGCGACGGCAGCGAGTAGCAGCTCCTCCCGTGAATCTCGATTTTGGGGATTTGAAGATTGATTTAGTGCATCGACGGGTGCGGTTTAAGGGCGAGTTGATTGAGTTAACGCCGCAGGAGTTTAGTTTGCTGTATGTGTTAGCTCAGGCGGGTGGGACGGCTTTGAGTCGGGCGGATCTGCTGCAACGAGCCTGGCCGGATGAGATTGATAATCCTCGAACGGTCGATACGCATGTGTTGTCGTTGCGAAAGAAAGTGGAGATTGATCCTCGGCAGCCAAATTTGATCCAGACGGTGCGGAATGTAGGATATCGATTGAATTTAGAGATTTTGAATGTGACTCCGATTCATCAGAATGGAGGACAACCGCCCCGCAAGCCTACAACAGTTCCTTTGTCGAGGATGGCAACGGCTCCACGTCCGCGAATTTAAGGAATGATTTCGACGATCGTACCAACTTTTACAACGTTATAGATTTCGTCAACGTCTTTATTTTTCAAAGCAGGGCAGCCCAATGTCCAATGGGTGCGATTTTCAACGAGTGAATCTTGACCTGTTGGGACACCATGAATTCCGACCTCGCCGCCAATGCCACTGAAAGGCGGAATTTCTCCTTGCTGCTTGGATTGCTGATGCTTGCATTGAGATTGAGCATTGGGGTAGTCCAACCAGAGAAACTTTGACCAGCTTGGATGGGGATATTTGTCTTGAATTCGGAAAATTCCTTCCGGGGTTTTGCGATCGCCCTCGCGCCGTTTATCTCCCTGAGGATCACCAAATACGACTGGATAAGATTTAATCGGTTTTTGATTGTAGTAGAGCGTTAATCGATGTTTTGATTTCTCAATCAGAATCGAGATTTTTGAGGTGTCGAAATTCGATGGAAGCAGTTGTGTGATCAGTCTTTGCGAATTTTCAGCCCGAGTGGGTGGAACATGCAGCGTCTCATCCGGTGGGCAAGTCATCGGCGTAAGTGAAAGAGGTGGAAGAATTCCTCGCTTGAGGGCAACCCAGGAGATCAGTCCGAATCCTGCGATCGCTAATGTCAAAGCTCTCAGATGTGACGGCTTGAGATTCTTAAAGGGCATAGTGGCTTAGAATCCTCGGATCGATCAGATTTTTACTGAGCTACAGCAGCATGGTTTAGGATTCCCAACTAAAAATGATTGAGTAGACGCAAAAAAAACATGGGCAGATTTCTGGTTGGCTCGATACACTTACGATGAAGATTTGAATCCTCCATGTGAATATGCTTCGCTTCGTCTTGCTAGCTGCTCTGAGTTGTGCGACTGTTACTGCCTGTGGTACTCCGCCAAAGATTGCGATTGAAAATCGGGCGATCGCGAGTAGTCCATTGGCGATTGAGAATCAGTTCGATACGGCAACTGATTTTGTCGAAGGAGCAGCACTTGTACAACTCGGTCGAGAATTTCGATACATTGATCATTCGGGTCGGATTACGGTAACTCCGAAGCAGGAATTTGAAGCGTATTCGCCTTTTTCAGAAGGGTTAGCGGTGATCAAATTAGGCGATCAATATGGCTATTTGAATCGCAATGGAGAAGTTGCGATCGAGCCGAAATTTGAACGAGTGACTCGATTTCGAGAAGGATTTGCGGCGATTCAAGCTGGAAGACTGTATGGATTTATCAAACCGACGGGTGAGATTGCGATTAAGCCTCAATATCAGTTGACCTCGGGCTTCTCGAATGGATTTGCGGCAGTCAAAATTGGAGAGAAATATGGCTATATCAATTCGTCGGGTAAAACTGCGATCGCACCCAAATTTGATGATGCTTGGCAGTTTTCAAATGGGCTAGCTGCTGCAAAGATTGGAAAAAAATGGGGCTACATCAATCAAAGCGGGCAATTTGTTGCACAACCTCAGTTTGATGGGGCATTTAATTTCTCAGATTCGATGGGACGAGTTCGGATTGGAAATCGCTGGGGATTTGTGGATTCGAGTGGGAAGATTGCGATCGCGCCTCAATATCAATTTGCGTCTGATTTTTCTAATGGATTGGCATTAGTTGAACAGAATGACAAATGGGGCTACATCAACAAATCTGGAAAATTTGCAATTGCACCAAAATATCAGTTTGCGGGCAGTTTTTCGGATGGGTTTGCGCCTGTAAAAATTGGCGAGAAGTGGGGTTACATTGATCCAACTGGGAAGATTGCGATCGCGCCACAATTCGACGAAGTTGGAGATTTTAAGGAAGGATTTGCGCGGGTGCGACTGAATGAAAAATGGGGCTATCTTCGCAAGCCTTAAGAGAGAGAAAGGATCTATCACGAGGTCATAGGTCGAAAGCGATCCTGCCATTACAGTAAGCGTGAAGGCAAACTGTGGGGCAATTCTGTGGATATATACATTCTCGATTTATTAGTGATTGGGCTTTTATTGTTGACGATTACTTTAGGATCGGGTTGGATTGCTCGATTGCCGCTTTCTTATGCCTTGATTTATTTAGTGGTTGGGATTCTGCTGAGTCCTTATGGATTCAATTTAATTCAAGTTCGCCCCGACGCAGAATTTTTAGAGCGAGTTGCAGAGCTTGTTGTGCTGATTTCGCTCTTTAGCTGCGGGCTGAAAATGAATCGACCGATGCGATTTTTTGCATGGCGATCGACGACTCGATTAATTGGGCTATTGATGCCAATTACCATTTTTGCAGTGGCAGCGATCGGGCATTTTATTCTGAAATTAGATTGGGGATTATCGATTCTTTTAGGGGCGATTTTAGCGCCAACTGATCCAGTTCTTGCGTCAGAAGTGCAGCTTTATGATCCGAGCGATCGAGATGAATTGAGATTTGGACTTACTTCTGAAGGCGGGTTGAATGATGCTTTAGCGTTTCCGTTTGTTTACTTTGGGATTCACTGGCTGGAGAAAGGTGACTGGCACACTTGGTTTCGGGATTGGGTTTTAATCGATGTGATTTGGGCGATCGCGGCTGGATTGGTTGTCGGATTTGCGATCGCGAAAGGGATTAAGCAAATTGATAAACGCTTAGAATCGTTTCGGACTCCGGATGATTTGATGGAGGATTTTGTTGCACTGAGCGCCATTTTTATTACTTATGCAGTCACTGAGTTGGTGAATGGATATGGATTTCTAGCAGTCTTTGTTGCTGGAGTTGCGATGCGGAGAAGACGCAATGCAGAATACACCAGAAATCAACTGCACTTTATTGAACGCTTAGAAAAGCTCGCAGAAATTGGCACGATTTTGCTCCTGGGATCAATGTTGCGATTTCAGCCGATGCTCGCTTTTGCAGGCGATGCGTTTGTGATTGCATTTAGCTTGATTTTTGTGATTCGACCGCTGGGAGCTTGGATTAGTACGATCGGGTTAAAGGTTCATCCTGCAACGCGCTGGCTCTATGGCTGGTTTGGTATTCGAGGAGTGGGATCGATTTACTATCTTGCCTATGCGTTTGGGAATGGATTGCAAGGACAAGATGGAGAGCAAATTGCTTGGATTACCTTTTGGACGATCGTGATTTCAGTTTTTCTGCATGGTGTAACTTCAACGCCATTGATGCAATGGTATGAACGCAATGTCGAACACAATAGAACGATCGAAGACCATGCGGCTCAACATGAAGAGCAAGGCGCGTGATGCGTGATCTTGAACGCCTAAACGCTCGTACAACAAGCGCTTTTGACCGAGATCAGGATTGAGGGTTGTAGATGAAATCTCGATCGCTCAACTCTTCAAGTGGCTTCAGGAATAGACGCACTTGCGCTAAGATACGTGAGCCAATTTCAATAAAGCTATCATGCAAGCCCGTCGCATTGCCCGTGAACTCGCGCTATTAAGCTTGAGTCAGATCTCCTCTGATCCGAAGAAAATCAATAGTCAGAAAATTCAAGAACTTGTGGTCGAGTCGGTTCGGACGCTTGCAGAAGAGGCGCGAGATAATTTAGAGACAGCGGCAGCAGAGCTACAACGCGGAGATAGCCAATTGCTCAAAAGCCAAACTCGTGCTGGAAACGTTGACAGTGCAAGGGTAATGGTGCAAGAAGCGATTACCCTCGCCCAAACCGCAATTAATCGCCTTGGAGGCGCGATCGAACTTCCCGAATTTATTCAACTGGCAAATCAAACTGAAGTGCGGGCATACACCATGGAGATTATCACGCGCTTTCAGGTCGAACGAGAAACGGTGGATAAATTGCTGAATGAGATTTTGATCGATTGGAATCTGGATCGACTGGCAACGCTCGATCGAGATTTATTACGAATCGCGACCACTGAAATGATGTTTTTGGGTGTGCCCAATAAAGTGGCGATTAATGAAGCCGTAGAACTCGCGAAACGCTACAGCAATGAAGACGGGCACAAATTCATTAATGGGATTCTCAGGAAAGTGACCGAAGCGATTCATGGCATCGACACAAACGCGAGTGGCTGATTTCCGCTAAATTTGATAAGAGCAATCTGGGAATTTCGACATGGCTTTTAATTGGTTCAATCGATTCAACAAACAAGAAGAAGGGAGTCAGCCCGAACCTGCTCCTATTGAACCAGCGGTAGATGAGTCTCCGACTGAGAACCCTTCAACCGTCTCAGAAGAGGATGCACGCATCGCCAATGCAAGAGCGATCGTCGAAAATTTCCGCCGCAAACAGCAAGAAAAAGCCCAAACTGAAACGACTGCTGCGGTCGAAGAAATCTCTCAACCTGTTGAAGTTCCAGACTCTATTGAGGAAGCTGAAACAGAATTAATCGAACAACTCGACGCAGACCCAATTGCAGCGGCTGAAGCTGAAGTGATCGAGCAATTTGACGCAGACCCAGTTACAGAAGAAGTTCTGCCTGAATCTGATCCTGTTGCAGAAGCACCTGAAATTGCAGAAGTGCCTGAAGTTGCAGAAGTGCCTGAAGAAACGCCTCAACCCGCAGCCGTTCCGTTCTGGGCGCAAGCAGCCGAAGCCGATCGACAAGCGCGATTAGAACGACTCAGAGCCAATGCGATCGAGGACGTTGTCCCAGAACCGGAACCTGTCGCAGCGCAAACGGCTCCAGAAATTCCGCCTGAATTTCTAATCGATGAAGGCTTCCTCTGGTCGGCAGAAGTTCTCTCAGCCATGGGACGACGCGCAGAAGATGTCTCGATCGAAGAAATCACCTGGCTAAAACGCTTGCGGCAAGGATTGGATAAAACTCGGCGCAGTCTGGTCAATCAGCTTAAAGCGATCGTGGGTCAAGGTCCATTAAATGAAGATGCTGTCTTTGAAATCGAATCGCTGCTGCTCCAAGCCGATGCGGGTGTTGAAGCAACCGATAAGATCATCTCGGCATTGCAATCGAAATTGAGAGAAGAAGCATTACCTCCCGATCAAGCGATCGCGTATCTCAAGCAGATTCTCAGAGAGTTACTCGATCAACCTTTGCAAGGATCGCACTCTGCATTTTTTGCGCCCGAAAAAGAAACCTTCAACATTTGGCTGATGACCGGGGTAAATGGAGCAGGCAAAACCACCACGATCGGCAAACTCGCCCATATTGCAACCAAGTCGGGCTATAAGTGCTTAATCGGTGCGGCAGATACGTTCCGGGCGGCAGCAGTTGAACAAGTCAAAGTTTGGGGACAAAGAAGCAATGTCGAAGTGATCTCGAACCCTGGACAAAATACTGATCCGGCAGCCGTTGTGTTCGATGCGATTAGTGCAGCCCAGGCGCGTGGGACAGAATTGCTGTTAATCGATACCGCCGGACGACTTCAGAACAAGAAAAATCTCATGGACGAATTGAGCAAAGTTCGTCGAATTATTGATAAGAAGGCGGGAGATGCCAAAGTCGAATCTTTACTCGTTCTAGATGCGACGCTTGGGCAAAATGGGCTGAGACAAGCGGAAGTATTTGCTCAGGCGGCGCAATTGAGTGGCGTTGTCTTAACAAAACTAGATGGAACGGCAAAAGGTGGCATTGCTTTGGCTGTGGTCGAACAACTCGGATTGCCGATTCGGTTTATTGGGGCAGGAGAAGGGATTGAGGACTTACGACCCTTTTCGAGCTATGAATTTGTTGAGGCTTTGATCAGCGGCTAAATTAGCGTGATTTGGCTGGGATGAAGCTTGAACTGTCAATACTGAGTAGGGCACTCCATTCATCTCTAATCAGTATCATGCGCGATCCTGTCGATCCTCAAATCGAATTCTATCTCCGGCAAGCGCGTCGGCTGAGTAAAGCTGGAATCTATGAGGATGCGATCGCTCAATTCGATAAAATTTTGCAGCGGCAGCCCAGTTTGTCCGAGGTCTGGTTTGAGCGAGGCAAGGCATTTTATAGACTGCGACGCTATGACAGCGCGATCGAAAGCTTCAAAGAGTCAATTTTGCTCCGATCTGACTACGAATCTGCCTGGAATATGCAAGGCATGGCACTGTCTCAACTCGATCGCTATGCCGAAGCGATCGCCAGCTATGACAAAGCGATTAAACTGATTCCAACCAACTTTAAAGCTTGGTACAATCGGGCGAATGCGCTTTTGAAGCTAGGCTCAACCTATGAGGCACTGCACAGCTACGAGGAAACGCTAAAGCTGCGCCCCAATTACACAAAAGCTTGGTACAACCGAGGCATCGTGTTGACGCGACTGAAGCGATATGAAGCAGCGATCGACAGCTATCAGCAAGCCTTGGTCACTCGTCCTCATTTTTCTTCGGCGCATTACAATCAGGGCAATCTTTTTTACCGCCTAGAACGATACGAAGAAGCGCTAGCAAGCTATGCACAGGTGCTAGAAATTCGTCCTGATTTGTATGAGGTCTGGTACAACCAGGCAAATGCGCTGCACCGATCCGGGCGACATGAACGGGCGATCGAGAGCTATACTCAGACCCTTGCACTCAAACCCAACTCGGTAGAAGCCTTGTACAACCGAGGCAATACGTTTGATGCGCTATGCCAGTACGAGCAGGCGATCGCCGATTACCAACGAGCGCTCAAACTCAATCCTGATTTTTATGAGGCTTGGTACAACCTGGGCGGAGTCTGCCAGAAATTAGGACGTTACGAAGACGCGATCGCGCATTACGATCGGGCAATTCAATGCAACGCAAAGTTTTATGAGGCTTGGAGTAGTCGAGGAGTCGCGCTGCGAAAAATTAGCTGTTATGAAGAAGCGATCGAGAGTTTTGATCGGGCAATTGCACTCAATCCAGATGCGGATGAAATTTGGTATCGCCGAGGCAAAGCGTTAGAACATTTAGGCAAGAGTGATCGGGCGATCGCAAGCTATGACACTGCCCTGAGTCTCAATCCAAATAGCGATAAGATCTGGTACAGTCGCGGGATTTCATTAAGTCGAGCCGGACGAGATGCAGAAGCCGTCGAGAGTTTTGAAAAAGCAATCACGTTAAATGCAGATCCCTCCGATGCCAACAATCGACTTGAAAAAGCGATCGCCTCAAATTTCGACTTGCTAGAAGTCAATCATCCTAATCTGTAACGATCACCAAGTGGGGTCAAAAAATAGATTGACGGTGACTAACTCACGTCCAGGTGGCACAGATGAAATGCAGCTTCGTACCGTTTCGCCATCATCTAGTTCAACCTCGCAGGCGTGACACGAACCCATCAGGCAACCTGTAGGAATCGAAACCCCTGCACGATCCGCAACTTGCAAGAGCGATTCGCCAACTTCTGCATTGACCGTAACATCATCGGGAAGGAATCGGATGCGAACACTCATGACCCATCTCTCAACAAAATTCTAAAGAATATCTAAACGCCAAAGGATTTGAAGGATTTTGCCTCTACTGTATGAATCAAGGACAAACGGGTACGTTGCACCGAAAGGGTTAGGGATAAGAGCGCATACAGGTAATCTGATGCGCTTGTTTTTTTTAAGTGTTACGGAAGAATCGGCTTGAGATCAAGATGCGGCTCGATCGAATCTGCCAATTGATCCAGCATCATTTCCCGTTGTTCGCGGTAATTCGCAACGCCTGTCGGCAGCGATCGCAGTCCACGCTGTTGCCGCAGTCGGTTTAACCAAGCCCGTCGCCAAGGTCCATTATCAAAGAGTCCGTGCAGATAGGTTCCCCACACCGATTGGCTGTCATCCACGATGCCGAGATTCGGGTCATCAAATAATGCGTGCGTACCCTCTTCGGATTCAATCACGCGCGTTCTGCCCTGGTGAATTTCATAGCCCGATACTGGTAGACCTTCCTGGGGAAAATTCGAGGTCACATTGCGCTGACGAGCCACTTTTTGACCTGCGATTACCGTTTTCAGCGGCAGCAAGCCTAACCCCCGATAGCGCCCTTCCTGACCTTCGATGCCTTCAGGATCAGCCAAAATCTTGCCCAGCATCTGGAATCCGCCGCAGATGCCAAGCACCGTTCCGCCTGCTGCAATATAGTTCTGGATTTCTTCAGCCATTCCGGTTTTGTGCAGCGCGATTAGATCCGCGATCGTCGTTTTCGATCCTGGAATAATCACGGCATCGGGATGTCCCAAAGATTGCTTGGGATGCAGATATTTCACGCTGACAGACGGTTCTGCCTCAAGTGGGTCAAAGTCCGTAAAATTGGAAATTCGCGGCAGGCGAACGACTCCAATCGTCAAATCACTTTTTGGAGCGGAAGAACTGCGATCGAATAAAGACAGCGAATCTTCGGCTGGAAACACTTGATCTAGCCAGGGGATCACTCCAATTACCGGAATTCCGGTCTTTTTCTCTAACCATTCGATGCCCGAATCTAAGAGCGATCGCTGTCCTCGGAATTTGTTGATCACGATGCCTTTAATCAAAGCCCGCTCATCGGGATCAAGGAGTTCCAACGTTCCGACAATATGGGCGAAGACTCCGCCTCGCTCAATATCAGCAACCAAAATCGTCGGCGCATTCAAATGCTTCGCCACCCGCATGTTGGTTAAATCGCGATGCTTGAGATTAATTTCCGCAGGGCTGCCTGCCCCTTCACAGACGACGAGATCGAATTCTTCGCTAATGCGTCTGAGTGATTCTTCGATCGCAGTCCAGCCGGGTTCAAAAAACTGCTCATAATAATCTGCCGCAGTCGTCCGCCCAATCACTCGACCTTTTAAGACCACTTGTGAGGTCATATCTCCCTGAGGCTTGAGTAAGATCGGATTCATCTCGACCCAGGGTTGAATCCCGGCTGCCCAAGCTTGAACTGCCTGTGCGTAGCCAATCTCACCCCCATTTGCCGTGACATAGGAATTCAGTGCCATATTTTGCCCCTTAAAGGGAGCAACTCGAAACCCCTTCCGTGCCAAAATTCGGCACAAGGCAGTTGAGATCATTGATTTACCAGCGTGGGAAGTCGTCCCTACAACCATCACTGCTTTCATTCGGTCACCTCCGGGAAAAAATCGAGTATCGGGTTCATTATGTTTCTAAATTGGCAATCGCAACCAACGGGTCAGGGCATTGAAGACCTGATCGCGAAAACTTGCCTTGCCAAATCCGCCTACCGATCGCCATTGCGAGACAAGCTGCCGTCCGAGGGGAGTTAACCGAAAGCTATCCGTCAGACCTTGCCCATCCACTTCGCGTCGTAATAGCCCAACTTGAATCAACCAGAGCATTTCACCATCCGCGCTTAATTCAGAAAGCATTCGCTTGGTCAGTTGCTGCCTTGTCCCAGACAGTCCTACCAATGAGCTAAGTGTGACACTCTGATCGAGCATCAGCGTATAGAGTCTCATGTAGAAAGGAGCGCAACGAACGGCACGAGTCGCACGATCGAGCGTTTTTTGAGAATGTCGGAAGACAGGGTTGGGTGTCGTGGGTGTCATCAGGGATTGTGACTAGGTTTAATAAAATTTTGATGAATTTTAAGAGATTCAGACTCTATTATTGACAAAAATATTACTGATTTGCTAGTTAGAACGAGCAGAGGTATTGAAATTGTCCCATCCTCGATAAATTTTCTCAAACTTTCAGACAAAATCCGGGTAAAGTTGCAGTTTTTACTCAGTAATTTCAGTAATTTCTTTCCCAAATTCCTAAAATCGCTTCTCAATCTAAAGACAGATCCATTTTTTTTAAGACTGACCACTCCAGATAGATCCGAGGTTCACTCTATACATCTTAAGATTGCCTCACTGATAGAAATTCGTAGATCCTCACAGTTTGTGATGTTCGACCTAGATAAAGAAATGAGGCTTGGCGGTAGGCATGATTCGAGTCATTTTGATTGAAGACCATGATTTAACCCGTGTTGGCATTCGTGCTGCTCTGCAACAGCGAGAAGGATTCGAGGTGATTGGAGATGCGCGGGACGCAAAATCGGGGTTGAAGCTCGTCAAAACAGCACAGCCTGATGTCGCGATCGTCGATATTGGTTTGCCTGACTTTACCGGGATTGAACTGACGCAGCAGTTTAAGCAGGCACAGGCAACAGGTGAATGCCCAAATACAAGAATCCTGATCATGACGATGCAGGATAGTGAAGATACCGTTCTTGCGGCTTTTGCGGCAGGGGCAGATTCTTACTGCATGAAGGATGCCAGCATTGATAAGTTAGCTCAGGCGATTCAGACCACTGCTGGAGGAAATGCTTGGATCGATCCTGCGATCGCTCGAGTTGTGCTGCACCAAACGCAAAAAGCTTATCGCTCTAGTCAGCATTCACCGGAACCTGCGACGATTTCGATCAATCGCTTATTAGATGAAGATCTAGTTCCTGCCTATCCGCTGACTGAACGAGAGCTAGAAGTCCTCAAGCTAATTGTGGATGGCTGTAGTAATGCTCAAATTGCTGAAAAGCTCTACATTACAGTTGGCACAGTTAAGACTCATGTTCGCAACATCTTGAATAAGCTCTGTGCAGATGATCGCACCCAAGTTGCAGTTCGTGCTTTGAGAACTGGATTAATTCAGTAAGCAAAAAAATGAGTTTAATACAATCTGAAGAGACGTTTCGCTGAAACGTCTCTTTTTACACGGTAAACGCTTCGATATGTTCTAGTAGCTTTAAGAAGTCGATCGGCTTTTGCACATATCCATTCGCGCCTGCATCTAATCCAGATTGAATCTCTGTCACATCATGCGCTGAGATCAATAGAATCGGCAGCGTATCGTTGCGCGATCGAATTCTCTCGGTCACTTCCAAGCCATTCATTCCGGGCATCATCACATCGAGTAAAACCAAATCTGGACAGCCCTGTTGAAGCTGTTCTAGTGCCGAAACGCCGCTATTTGCAACTTCAACTTCAAAGCCTTCTGCTTCTAGAAAGACCTGTAACAGCAGTAGATTGTCTAGCATATCGTCAACTGCTAAGATTCGATGCACCTTTCGTCCTAACACTGCCTAAGTCCTCGCTATAATTTTTGTATTTCTTGTTACCTATATTTGCTTTTATTTACTGAAGATCAGTCATACCTAGGATGGATTCCCGCGAAGAATCTATCTTGCGATTTTCGTCTCTGCCTTGAGAGGCTTATCAATTCGGTTTGTGATTCTCTATTCTTACGGCTGTGAATTTGGAGAAGACAGCGATGACAACCACTATTGAAACAAAAAGTAGAAACGGAGCGCTTTGGTCAGGAATTTTATTGCTGGCTTTGGGGTTAGGGGCGATCGTTGCTCCGGTTTTTTCGACGATCGTGACGGAAACCTGGTTAGCTCTGATTGTGATCTCAGCAGGATTTACAAAGTTGGTCTATGCAGTGCAAACTCGTGAACAAGGTGGATTTATTTGGAAAATTTTACTGAGTGCTTTGTACCTTTCAACGGGGATTATGCTATTCGTCGCACCTTTGACAGGCGTTCTAACGCTGACGCTGTTGCTGGGAGGCTTTCTGGTAAGTGAAGGCACATTTGAGACGATTCTGGCATTTCGACTGCGCGAGCAAAAGAACTGGGTTTGGTTGCTAGGAAATGCGATCGTGACATTGGGCTTGGGTGCTTATATTCTGTTGCAGTACCCGTTTGATGCGCCTTGGTTGTTAGGAACTGTGGTGGGTGCTAGTGTAGCGGCGAGTGGTTTGTCACGGGTGATGTTCTCGCTGAATCCCCAGGTTCAGACAAATAATGAAAGTTCAGCCACTTCTGCTTAGGGATTTGCGATCAAATAACATCCCTAAGCTTCGATTGGGTTCCGCCGCGCGTAAACGGCGGGCGATTGTCTCAACTCCTCTGGAACTGGACTCAGCCTTGCTGAGCGAATGCAGCCCGGTTTAGCAGGGTTGGTTTGATTAGCCCACCATTCATACAAGCAACGCAGCATGGTTGATACGTTTGGGACTTTATGAGTGAGTAAGTTCCTTAGGTCGATTCGTTGATCAAATTATTCATTTCAGTTTTGCCGCCACCGATGTCTTTTAGATATTGGTGGTTTCACTTTTTATCTAGATGAATTCTGCCAAATTAGGGGCGAATTTCATCAATGCCTCAAGAAAACTGCAATCTAACAGGTGTTAACGCGCAAAATCTCTCAGTATTTCTTCCGTTAGGATCTGTAAATTCCGTAGATGTTCTAGTTAACGAGATCTGACCCTACAGAGCATTATATGAGGAGATTTCATATTTAAGTAAAGCGCAGTAAGTACCTACGTAAAATCTAGGAGCTTTTAGGGTTTTCACTTAAAAACCTGCCTCATCTCAACTTCTAAGCCTCCCAAGGTAACAAGAAATTGAGCAGATTTCTTTGTTCTATCGATGATCCTGTAGAGTTATGCATCGCTATTTATACGTTCTGTCTTTAGCAGTCAGCCTGCTGGTTAATCTTCTCTCTATAAAAAGCGCGATCGCAACTTCTAATCTGAAGATAGAACCGATCAATCCTTCAGAAATTTCAGATGAGAATAGGCTCAAGTCAATCTCTGAAATCAGCGAAGACAGTCCAGTCATTGCACAAGTCATTAATCCGCCGCCCAGCGAGATCATTGTTCCGCCGCCCCTCGATGAGCCAGAGATCAATCAGCCGCCTCAGCCTCCGGATCTGAAACCTCCAGAACTTCCGAAACCTTCAGAACCTCCGAAACCCACGATCGCAGATCCAGAAGTTTCTAAAAAACTACTTAATGCCATTATTTTAAATGCGATCGGCAATAGCTCGAAGCGCTTTCCCTGGCTGGTTAATCCAGCAAGTAACTTACTAGAATCTACTACATCATTTACGCCTGCCAAGACCGAAAACTATACCGATATTGACATTCAGTATCGCGATAATCAGCTTCTGATTCGAGAGTTTGATGCAGCAAATTTTCCTAAATCCGATCAGTTCTATTGGGTCTTACCCAAAAATCGGATTGTCATCGAAACTCGAGGCTGGCAAGCTGGAATTGACTATCAAGGACAAGAAAGAACGCTTGAAATCGATCAACGAATTCGCTTGACCCAGGCACTGTGGGGATTACAAGCTGTTTGGTCTTTACCTCAGCCGTTTCAAGACCTATACGGTAGAACAGATACAAGCCAATTTACGATACAAGCCATTTCGGGCGAGGTCAGCAATCCAGTTGGAGTCGCTGCTCCTCCTGTGATCATTAACAATACAACGCTGAGTCCCACTGCGATTCGCATTGCTCCACCGCCAAGACTTGGCACTGGCTCAAGCAACAATTCCAATGGTGGAGGCTCACTGTTCCAGTTTCTTGAAGCTGAAAATGCACCTTTGATCCTTCAAGCCTATCCAACAAGCAATTTGCAGCCGCTTATGGAAGCAGAAGGATTATTCGTAGGCGCAAAAATTCCGCCATCTGTCTTAGAAGCAGCCAGAATTGGCTGGAAAAATCCATTCACAGGCGAAGGGCAGTCAACGGCTCCGGTGATGAGTTCTGCTCCTGGCATTAAAGTTGGGCAGTTAGGTAAGTTTGACAATCTTGATTTGCTCAATCTGCTCGTGAATCCTAGCCTCGATTCAACAGAGCGAACCTTAGCTTATCTCAATTCATTATTCTGGATTCCATTGGGGCAGAGAAAACCCGATATTTTACGCACGCGAGTAACCCAGCAAGATGAGCTTTTTTGGCATCGGTTGTCGCTCAATCAGCCTCACAATCGTACTCTACTGCAATATGATGCGGTTCGACCTCAAGCAACTTACACAAATGTCTTTGCGAATCCTGGCTTTTCTCTATCATTTTCGATGAAGAAAGGTCAGGTCAATGATCTCCAGTCGTTGAATTCGAGTTTGGGACTGTTACTGGGGGGAGTGTTTAGTTTTATTCGACCGCAAGATCTGACGCAAAGTTTAACAGAGAGCCGCGATCGCTACGATCGCCGAGAAGCATTTTCTGGCATTGTGACTAAAGCCACATCGAATCAAAGAGTTGCAATTAATCAGCGTCTGAATCGAGGCTTGTACTATGCTAATACAACCAGTGGTCTGAGACAGATTTCAGGGACATTCACGTTTCCTAGCATCATTACACCGACTCATGCTGAACTCTTTCAGATCCGTGCTGGCAATCAACGCCGCTTAGCCCGTTTTTTGCAAGTCGAAAGTACTTGGATACCTGGAAATACTTATTTCTCACGGTTAGAACTCTCAAATCGAGACTTTGGACAACTATCGTTTATTGGGATGCCAGTAAATTCGAGTTTAACTGGACTTACCTCGAATCGTTCTTCTGCGACTCAAGTGGTAATTCAAGCCCCCGATGGACAGGAGTTTGTACAGGATTTCTCGTCCTCTTCACCTGATCCTACCGTTGTGCCGATTGGGATTCGATCGTCGGATATTGCCTTCGATCGCATTGAATTCACGCAATTTGGTCGCGGCAAAACTCAAACCAATCGGTTTGAGGGATATCTATTTCTTCCGGCAGTGGAAGCGATGTTAGCAGGCTCTTCGGGGAAATGGAACTATGCAGTGAATACGGGAGTTTGGTTTAACCTCAATGGAGATGCTGCTTTTGAAGTTGCAAGGAATAACCTAGGTGATCCTGAGCCTAGTGTTGGGGTTTACCTGAACTCTTTGATCAATCATATTGACACTCGTGTGGTCAATGGCTCTGATGGAAAAGCAAAAGCGATCGTCAATCTAATTCCTTCTTTGCGCTTATCTTGGAGTAGTGTGCCGAATGCGTCTAATCCAGCTTATCTGAACTTGAGCTATACCTACACGCGACAGCAAAGACAGCTTAACTATTCCATCACGCCTGGTTTCTTTTTAAGTTATAGCAGCGATCGTTTAGCTCCAGTCGGCTTCTTTCAGGGACAGCTTGGATTTAAGAGAGGTTTAGAATTTCGCTCTTCCCTTGAACTCAATAGTCAATTCTTTTATAGCTTGGAAGCATCGCAACGCTTAAGTGCGATTTGGTCAGCAGGTTTCTATGTGCAGAACTATCGATCGACTGAGAGCCTGATTAATCGAGAATCTGCTATGTCCTATGGCATTATTTTGAGAAATCGTTCTGCAAAACAGGGATTCGATTGGCGATCGCGCTTTGGCATGAGTGGCAATCAGCTTGAGATTCGGCTAGAAGGCGGCTATCAGTTCTAATTCACCAGAGATCGAGGTTGTAAAATTGGCAGGGGAGGTGCGAGAATTGCACCGCTGATTGATGAGGTTTGTGCTGATGCCGATGTAGCAGTCACTGCCACCATACTCGCTAACCCAACTAAAATAAATACGCCGCGCAACAACGAACTTCTCCCCTAAGAGATATGAATTACGATCAGAAAACCTTACAGCCTTTATTGCCCGACTTATCAATCTATCTGGCACTGTAATGGAGTTGAATAGATGATGAATAGAGTCTCGCTGAAGGATGAGATAAAAAAATCAGAGATGCGATGAATGCACCTCTGATTTTGACTTAGACAATACTGCTCAAAGGCAGTAGAGGTCAGTTAAGTTGATTACTAGACTTAGGGCAAGGGGGGTTCTTCAGCAGGGATCTCGATAAAACCACCAGTCGGATTAGATTCCAATCCATCAACACCAGCAGCAGCCTTCAAGATTGCAGCATAAGCATCAATGCCCATTTCTTCGGTGAGGGGAAGATCTCTTAGAGTTTCAGCAACAACTTGCTCAAGCAAAGATGAAGCACCTGAAGTCGGCATGAATTCGATGGCTGCATCGATTTCTAACGTCGGATCAGTTGAGCTAGCAGTTCCTGTAACGCTCAAAGGACCCTCGAAGTACATGCCTGCGGGTGCAACCATTTCACCAGAGATTGAGGTTGAGAAACCAGCGGGAGAGGTACGGGTAATTGCACCACTAACCGACGCGTTTTGTGCAGAAGCAGGTGCAGCAGCAATTGCTACTAATCCAGCCAAGCCAACTAAAACAGACGCAGAACGAGATAAGAAACTCATTGTCAATACTCCTCTAACTTTTACGCATCTAACTCTGTAATTCATACAAAGTTTGTATGGATTTATTATTCAACAATTAACGATGAACTCCCATAGAGACTTTACTTAATCTATGTAGTAACTTACTAAATTTCGCTGCTTAACTTAGGTATAAATTACATATTGCTCTGACAAGTAGAAGAGTTTGATTTTACTGTTCATTTGCTTCTTGTACGAACTTAAATTACTTAGGTTAGGAAGGTTTGAGCGAGTCCTCAATCCCCTTAAATGCTTATGTATACACTATCGTATCCATAAGCATCAGCCGCAGTTATCCCAAATCAATCTGGTACTAAAATGCAAAAGCGGGATGCGTTAATTCATCCCGCTCGTTTCAAATCAAAGTGAGTTTAGCGAACTGTCAGTTAGGCAAAGAAGAATGTCGCTTGATTGCCAAGGGCTAAGTTCTGATTGAAGTTGCTAGGGGTAAAACCACTGGTACTCATCAAAACAATCAATTGTGTGCCTTGACCAAATCCTAGCGCTTGATTTCGCAAGGATAAGACTGTGGTTGAACCATTATCAACCACATCAATATTCATAGCACTGTCAATTCTGAGTTGATCACCATCGACCCCTCGCCGGAAATTGGTGATCACATCGCGACCATCCCTTGATGTATAGACCACCAGATCAATTTCTCGATCGAGTCCCAAATCAATGAGATCGTTGCCGCGTCCACCGATTAAAGTATCGGCTCCTCTTCCACCTCGAATCGAGTCATCCCCTGCAAATCCTCTCAAAAGATTGTTCTCGTCGTTGCCAAAAATCTGATTATTCAGCGCATTGCCTGTGCCATTGAGCGCAACCCCAGTTAGAGTTAAGTTCTCGATATGGTCACTCAATGTCCAATCCACTGAGGATGTGATAGAGTCTGTTCCTTGATTCAAAGCTTCTGTCACAACATCAGCGAGATTATCCACAACGTAGTTGTCATTTCCCAATCCTCCAATTAAGATGTCTGCACCTAAACTGCCATCTAGATTGTCATTGCCAGCACCCCCGACTAAACGATTGTTGCCTGCGTTCCCGATGAGAGTATTTGCGAGGCTGTTTCCAGTGCCATTGATTGCAGCCGAACCCGTTAAGGTGAGATTCTCAACATTGGCTGGGAGCATATAGGTCACAGAAGAGATAACTTTATCCGTTCCCTGACCTGCTAGCTCAGTGATTGTATCGCTAGCAGACTGAATGATATAGGTGTCACTGCCAAAGCCACCGATTAAGATATTGGTTCCAGCGCCACCACTAATCAAATCATTACCAGAGCTACCATCCAATCTATCGTCACCAGCACCGCCCCAAATTGAATCAGCATTGCTACTTCCAGAGAACGTAATCGCACCTGCATAGGTTGAGAAATCGAATTCTTCAAATTTGCGAATCACCAATCCTGGGACATTTGTGATTTGTGTGTTGACATTGGTCATGTCTACGGTAATAGATATCGTTCCATTGGTTAGCACAAAGCGATCGTCACCGTCTCTTCCATTAAATTGATCGTTTTGCTGCACTTGAGCAGAGTCAACAATGACACGATCGTTGCCGAATCCACCGATGAATTGATCGCTTGAGATCGTTCCTAGAAAAGTGACTGCCCCGAAATAATCACTAAAATCGAATTCCTCAAAATTCTGAAGCGTCAGTCCTGAAATACCGCTAATTTGGTTACTTGCTGCTGGATTGATCGTCAAGTTGACAAACCCAGCACTGAGCGCAAACCGATCTCTCCCGGCTCCACCATTGATGTCATCATTTTGCACAACCTGCTCAAATTGAGCATTAACGGTGTCATTTCCGCCCCGTGCGTTCAGTTGATCACGTCTCAGCGTGAGTGTGAAAGTTTCGTCAGCACTCGTGCCATTGATGACTTCTCCAACATTGATCAGAATCGATTGACCCACTTGCAATGCTGTAATGCCACTATCCCCATTGCCATTGTCATTGACAGTTACTGAAACTGTATCGGTTGTAGAAGCAGACCCACTCTGGTAGGACAAAGAAGCAAGCGCCGCGTTCAGATTATTGAGGCTACCGCTCAGTTGAAAACTTTGACCACTGTTACCCGGCACAACCGTTAGACCATTGGTTGTCCCGAATATGAGGGTTCCAGTTCCGACAGCAACAGTGACCGTCAGAGGAATTGCGTTATTCGCATCAATATCAGCGATACTGATGCCAGAAATCGCAGTTGAGCTATTCGTGTTCACGTTCTGGAATCCAGGAACACTGAGCGTCGGAGCATCGTTGACCGCTGTAATATTTAGCTTTGTTGTGGCGATCACACTGGTTTGTGCGCCATCATTTACGACAAATTGAATTTCTCGACTGGTAGTGTTTGGATTGTCGCTGAGGTTGCGGTAGGCGATCGACTTGAGTGCGTTCTCGTAGTTCGCAATTGTAGTGGTTCCGGTAAGTGCTAATATCCCATTGTTAAACGTTCCTGAAATCCCGTTTTGATTGGTAAATAGGAGTTCGTCTTGTCCTGCAACAAAATTCGCGATCGTGATGGTCGCTCCATCTATATCGTTATCGAAGTTGGTAATGGTTAGGTTGGAACTGGTTAAAGTTGCTGAACCATTTTCGGTAAAGCTGGTTGCAAAATTACTGCCGGGACTTGCACCATTGAGATCGAGTGTCAGGGGTGGGCGAAGTTGAATCGATCGAGTCGCAGTGAGTGGATTGCTCCCATTTGCACCATTTCCATTGTCGTTTACAGTAATGGAGAGGGTGTCTACAGTATTGCTGCTGGCTCGATACGACAAAGAGGCAAGGGCTGTATTGAGATCACTGAGACTGCCACGAATCTCAAAACTCTGCACATTTGTAGTTCCGTTCCCCGATACTACGGTGATTCCATTCTGTGTACCGAGCGAGAGAGTTCCAGTTCCCGCAGAAACTGTAACATTCAGAGGGATCGTACTGTTGGCATCGACATCAGCAATACTGATGCCAGCGATCGCAGTTGAAGCATTAGAATCAAATCCCTGAGTTGCCGGAGCGTTGAGAAGTGGAGCATCATTGGTCGCGGTGATGCTGAGGGTTGTGGTGACGATCGGGCTAGAGCGCACATCATCGAATAGAACAAACTGAATGTCTCTTGCGATCGTGTTTGGATTGTCACTGGAGTTTCGGTACTGAATCGAACTTAGAGCAGTTCGGTAGTTCGCGATTGTTGTCGTTCCCGTTAGGGTAAGGACTGCGTTTGTGAAAGTTCCGCTGATGTCATTTTGATCAGTAAATAGAAGTTCATCTTGTCCGGCGACAAAATTTACGATCGTAATCGTTGCTCGATCAATCTGATTGTCAGAATTGGTAATTGCTAAAGTGTTGCTAGCTAGAGAAACCGTCGCACCGTTTTCAATAAAGGCTGCTGCGAAATTGCTACCCGCACTTGCTCCATTGAGATCTAGCGTCAGTGGAGTTGGAGGATCGAGTCTCCATAAGCGATCGCCACCAGAGCCGCTATTTGCCGAGAAATACAGCGTTCCATTGACATTCGCCAAATTATCCACGTCAGATCCAGTACCGCCTAGTCGAATGTCTTTTACAAGTAAGGCTTGACCGCTCAGAGGATCAACTTTCCAGAGTTCAACTCCATTGGCGGCAGAACCATTTGTGGCTGAGAAGTACAATGTGCCATCGACATTGACGAGCGATCGCGGATCGGAATCGCCTGAAGTATGAATGTTTCTAACCAATGCTGCCTGACCATTCGCATCAATCTTCCAGAGTTCAAGGCCATTCACACCATCATTTGCTCTGAAATACAGCGTTCCGTTGACATTCGTAAGAAGTTGCGGATTAGAGTTACCTGTAGGGTTAATATTGCTTACTAGCTCTGCTTGTCCATTTGCATCAATCCTCCAGAGTTCAACTCCATTCGTACCATCATTTGCTGTGAAGTATAACGTTCCGTTGATATTAGTAAAATTCGAGAGAGAAGAACCCGTTGATCCACCCCGAATGTCTCTCACTAAAGTAGGAACTGCTCCTAGCGCGATAGTATCAAACTTCCAAAGTTCGGCTCCAGTTGCAGGAGTGGTAGTGCCTGCTGCTGAGAAGTAAAGAATTCCATTAACGTTGGTGAGATTCCTAGGTGTGGAACTTGCAATACCCGATCGAATATTATCAACAAGTTGAGCTTCACCATTTGCATCCAGTCTCCACAACTCAATGCCATTCGTCGTATCTCTTGCTACAAAGTAAAGTGTTCCATTCACATTTACCAGAGATTCAGGATCAGAATAGCTTGGGGCTGTAGCACTTGCCACGACGCTTAGTTGTCCAGTTGGATCAACCTTCCACAGTTTTCGACTTGCGCCATCATCTGCTGAAAAGTAGAGTGTGCCATTGATGTTAATCAACTCTTCAGGAGCAGCATTTCCACCTGCATTGATGTTGCCGACTAACGATGCTGTGCCTGTGGGCGAGTCAACTTTCCACAGTTCAACCCCGTTTACCCCATCATTGGCGGTAAAGTAAAGTACCCCATTTACATTCGTCAGATTAGTAGGAGAAGAATTGAGACTGCCCGCAGCAATGTTTCTAACCAGTGCGGCTTGACCTGTCGTAGGGTTGATTCGCCACAATTCAGTTCCATTGCCATCGCTTGCCGAGAAGTACAAAACACCATTGACATTGACAAGATTAGTCGGAGCGGTGTAAGTCCCTGCTACAGGCACAGGATCATTTGCTAAAACCGATCGGTAATTCGATCGCGCTTCTAGCCCAAAAGCCAATTCAGTCCGAATTTCTCCAGTTCTAACTTCTAGCTGCCAATTCCCGCCAAGTTCCGCAGATCCGGTCTTGGTTACAGAAGCTGCGATCGTGGCTCCAGTCAGTTCGCTCATCTGCTGCAAGAAGGCTTGTGAACCTTGAGCCACTTCGCAACCGTAGATTAAAATCTCTGCATCTGCACCCAATGATCTAGCCCATTGCATCAACGATCGAGCATATGGTTCAATCGTCGATGTACTGAGTTTTGCTGTCCCTAGTAAAATCGTGCCTGGAGTTCCATGAGACACGATATGAATGGCTCCAATCTGCCTTCGTTGGGCTAATACTGTACTGATCTGGATTACACCATCGCCATTCAGCAAAATGACTTCAACGTTCGATCTCACTCCTGCAACGAGACTAGAAAAATCAGGAACAGACGGATCGATAAACGCAATTTCTGTACAATCGCTTAGATCTAAAACAGCAGCGCCAAACTGGGGTGCAGAAGCAGACATTCCGGTGAACTCCAAACAGAACGTCCCTAGCATTCCCGATGCTGATCGCAACTTAGATGGGCTTATCTCGTTAATTTCACGAATTCAGTAATATAACCGAGCAATTACATGCCTTAAGTTTGGGAATGCCGCTGCAACCGTGAAATTCCCGGGAATTTCTTGCCGAAAGATGAGCAATTTTGTGGATTAGAAATTCCCGTGAGTTGCGATCGCATGTTTAAGGCGATCCGTCACTTCACTCAGCGCGATCGCGCCTAGCTCTCCAGAAGCCCGCGTCCGAATATTCAGCGCATTCGATTCGACTTCTTTTGCCCCCACGACTGCCATGACTGGAATCTTTTCCTTCTCAGCATTGCGAATCAATTTGCCCAGTCGATCGCCACTTGGCGCAACTTCCGCTCGAATTCCCGCAAGTTTCATTTGCTCAACCGCCTGCTTCGCGAATGGCAAAAATTCATCACTCACGGTGAGTAACCGAATCTGCTCTGGAGCAAGCCACACTGGAAAATCTCCGGCGTATTCTTCAATCAGAATCCCGATCAATCGCTCCAATGAGCCAAACGGTGCGCGGTGAATCATCACAGGACGTTTGCGGCTGCCATCTTCTGCAACATATTCGAGATCAAAGCGTTCCGGTAAGTTGTAATCGACTTGAACAGTTCCAAGTTGCCATTCTCGATCGAGCGCATCACTAAAGATAAAGTCCAATTTCGGACCATAAAACGCTGCCTCACCGATCCCTTCAAAATAGTTCATCCCTAGGGTTTCGACTGCACGACGAATTGCACCTTGAGCTTTATCCCAAGCCTCATCAGACCCAATATACTTATCTGAATCTGGATCACGGAAACTCAAGCGAGCTTTGAAGTTCTTCAGTTGCAGACTCTTAAAGACGGACAAAATCAAATCTACAACGCTGAGAAACTCTGCATCAAGCTGTTCAGGGGTAACGAACAAATGAGAGTCATCCACAGTAAAGCCGCGCACTCTGGTCAATCCGCCAAGTTCACCCGATTGCTCGTAGCGATAGACTGTTCCAAATTCTGCTAATCGCATCGGTAAATCTCGATACGATCGCAGTTCACTCTTATAGATTTGAATGTGGAATGGACAGTTCATTGGCTTCATTACAAAGCCCTGTTCTTCGGTTCGAGCTTTGTCGTCTTCCGCCATCATCGGAAACATATCTTCGCTGTACTTCTGCCAGTGACCTGATGTTTTGAACAGATCAACTTTTGCAATGTGCGGCGTAACCACAGGCAGATAACCGCGCTTGGTTTGCTCTTGTTTGAGAAAGTCTTCGAGCGTCGATCGCAAGATTGTGCCTTTGGGTGTCCACATCGGCAAACCTGGACCCACGAGATCTGAAAAGATAAATAGTCCCAACTCCCTCCCCAATTTTCGATGATCGCGCTTCATCGCTTCTTCTTTGCGGCGCTTGTACTCGGCTAACTGCTCAGGAGTCTCCCAAGCGGTTCCATAAATCCGTTGAAGCTGAGCTTTGGTTTCATCTCCGCGCCAGTATGCACCCGCAACGGATTCAAGCTCGATCGCATCGGGGTTTAATTCTTCCGTACTCTCAACGTGTGGACCTGCACACAAATCCCACCACTGATCGCCTAGGTGATAGATCGTGATCGGCTCTTGCTTGATGTCGTCAAGAATCTCTAACTTGTACGGCTCATTCAGCACTTGAATTCGGCTCTTTGCTTCTTCGCGACTGACTTGCTCACGAGTGACGGGCAATTTGCGCCGAATGATTTTTGTCATTTCTTTCTTAATCGCCTTGAGATCCTTTTCAGTAAAAGGATCTGGGCTATCAAAATCGTAGTAAAACCCATTCTCAATCCAAGGACCGATCGTCACCTGCGCTTTCGGAAAGAGTTTCTGAACCGCCATCGCCAACACATGCGAAGTCGTATGGCGAATTTTCTTTAACGCTTCAGATTCGCTGGTCTTGGGCAAATGAATTTTTTCCGGCTGGTTTGAATCGGCAGACATGGGACGAAAGCTAATAAAATCACCCATCTATCTTACCGATCTGGCGGTAATTCGGGTTGAATCTGCAAAGTTTCGAGCTAAGATATAAGTGTTACGAAATGTAACAAATATTAGGATTTGCTCACGTGGTCACTCTCGAAAAATGTTTAATCCCAACATCCCCGATCCAAATATATTCAAAACCGTTTTAGAACCGCTTCTAGAGGACTTCCAGTACTGGTTTTCGCGATCGCGGAAGCTTTTGGAGGCAGAATCGATTTCGTTTCTGAGCGAAGCTGAACAAACCGAACTTTTGCAGCGAGTCGTTAGCGCTCAACAAGCCGTCAGTGTCACTCAAGCCTTGATGAAAGCGACAGATGGGCAGGCAGGTGTCGATTCTTCGATTTTAGTCACCTGGCACAAAGTTGTGACAGACTGTTGGCAAGTCAGTCTCAAACTGCGATCGCAGCAATCGAGTTGAATTTTTCCAAACTCTCTCTTTTTTGGGATATCGAGATTCGTAAAAATCTGAGAGACTATTAGATAATAAGAAGATTAATTTTCACAATTCAGCATGGGCACATCACTGTGTGTTCCCAACAGCTTTCTTTGTCAATCTTTATTGGCGCGAGGCATATGATTCTGCACCTACTTTATATTCTGGCGTTTACCGCATTGGCGTTTTTGGCGGTTGGGAATTTGATTCGGAATCTCATGACGTTGGGGATTGAGTCGCAGCGTCAGTATCCCTCGACGACAAAGAATCGTCCTACGCCTCACCCGGAACTGCTGGATGAGAATGGACGGATGATTGACGAGCCGCTACTGGTGATGAGATCGATGAGTGTGGAAGATGCTCGCGAGCAGTTAGATGCGATTTACAAGTCCTCACCCGGTGGGGAATCCGCACAGTCTGGGGACGAATAGCCCCCTTAAGAAACGCCATAATTGTGAGTGAAGGTGCGGTGATGTTCGCGCCTTCTCTAATATTGAGGTGAGGGTGGAACTATGAAGTGGGATAGTTCTTGGTTGAATCAAGTTCGAGACGGAATTGCCGCAGCAACAAAGCATGTCTCGATCGAGCCGATGGCAAAGACGGTTCAGGGTTGGTTCAAGGTGGACGAGGCAGAGGTTGAAGAAATTTTGCGAAAAGTGCGATCGGAGTTGCCGACGACTGAGGCATTGCTCGTTGGAAAACCGCAGTCGGGAAAATCTTCGATCGTGCGCGGAATCACGGGCATTTCGGCGGAAATCGTCGGGCAGGGATTTCGTCCGCATACGCAGTACACCCAGCAATATTCCTATCCCACTGAAGAGTTACCGCTGTTAGTTTTTACAGACACTGTGGGGTTAGGAGAGGGTCTTCAAGAAACCTCTGAAGTGATTCGTGAATTAGTGGGTGAGCTTCAACCTGGCGAGTCAAATGCAAAAATTCTCATTCTGACCGTTAAGATCAGCGATTTTGCTACGGATACTTTGAAGCAGATTGCCGCTCGAATCCGGCAGAAACATCCAGACGTGCCTGTTTTGCTAGCGGTGACCTGTACGCATGAACTCTATCCCACTGAGGTTAGCGATCATCCTGACTATCCCCCAAGTCTTGCAGAAGTCGATCGAGCATTTACTCGCATCCAATCAGACTTTAAGAGTTTGTTCGATCAAGCCGTTTTAATCGATTTCACCTTAGAAGAAGATGAATTTCATCCAGCGCTCTATGGATTAGAACCGTTGATGGATACGATCGCGCAACTGTTACCTGAAGCAGAAGCGAGAACGATTTCGCAGTTGCTTCACGATCGCGATGCAGGCAAGCAAATTAGCGATCTTTACCGAGAGGCAGCGCGGCGATATATCCTACCGTTTTCAGTCATGGCAGGGGCAGCCGCAGCAATTCCTTTACCTTTGGCAACGATGCCTGTTCTAACCGCGTTGCAGGTTTCGATGGTGGGGGCGTTGGGGCAATTGTATGGACAGACGTTAAGCCCTTCACAAGCAGGAGGAGTCGTGAGCGCGATTGCGGGTGGATTTGTTGCACAAGCGATCGGGCGAGAGTTGATTAAATTCGTGCCGGGATTTGGCAGTGTGATCGCGGCTTCTTGGGCGAGTGCGTATACCTGGGCGTTGGGGGAGGCAGCCTGTGTGTATTTTGGGGATTTGATGGGAGGCAAAACGCCTGATCCGAAACGGATTCAGACGGCGATGCGCGAAGCCTTTCAGGATGCGAAAGATCGATTTAAACCTTCAAAAGAGTGAGGGCGATGCGAGCAAGTTGCACATCGGATTAAATCGGGATTCGCTAGAATTTGCGTATCTGCAACTTTTTATTACAAATGCACCTTCGTTTCTCGCAGGATATCGAATCTCTGATCAATCGGCTTTCTGAAGAACCGTTAACGATCGCAGCGATTCTCTCCGAAACTTCAGAACGCGGATTTAGTCTTGTGATTGGGCTGTTAGTGATTCCCTTTCTATTCCCTGTCCCGCCAGGGCTGACTGGAATTCCTGGAACCGCCTGCGTCTTACTGGGGGTGCAAATGGCACTGGGAAGACGCGCACCCTGGCTGCCTAAAAAAGTTGCCCAGTTCAAATTTCCAACTAGCTTTGCAAAACAGCTTTTACAGAATGTGCGAAGAGTTACGCGGATTTTAGAGAAAATTACGCGCCCTCGCCTCAGCCGCATCGCCTCGAATTCGCGGATTTGGCAGTTTAATGGCATCTGCATTACTTGGCTTTCAATTTTATTAATCGCGCCGATTCCTTTGACGAATCCATTTCCGACGGTTGGAATTTTGCTTCTCGTTGTCGCAATGCTTGAATCAGACGGGCTGCTAATGTGTGTCGCCTATGCACTGACTGCTTCAATTACAGCCATCTGCGCCACGATCGTTTATTTACTTTGGAAAGCTCCCGATCTGCTAAACCAATGGCTATAGATCCATTTTTCCAATTATCTCAAACCGATTTTGATCATTCAGTTGCAGAATGATGGCATCGCCCTGGTCAGGAATTTTATCCGCGATCGCAGTCATGTTGACTTGATGCGTCACCATGACGACCACTTTTTTCTCCGCTTTATGTTTCAACATAAATTGCCGCAGTTCTTCAGTTTGGCGAGAGGCGGTTTGAGGATTTTTAAAGAATGAATTTAACGCAGTCAATTGCTCGACTTTGCCTAAATTCAGCAGTCGCGCCGTCTCTAAACAGCGACACCACTGGCTAGAGAGAACGCGCGCCACAGGAATTTGATTTTGGCGAAAGGCACGACCAATTCTCTTGGCTTGCTGTTTGCCTTCGGGCGAGAGGTTGCGCTGTGTTGTGCAATTGTCCAGGCGAAAATTGACTGGATCACCGGTACCCGGTGCGATCGCATGTCGCATCAAAATGACGGTGAATCGTTCTGCCTGACGCAGTTGTGCCCAAGTTGCTGAGCTTGCTGAAGTTTCAGAGCGATCGGATCTGACCGGACGAGACGATTGGGAGAAAGCACGGAGCGTATCGACGTAGTAAACGTTGCCAATTCCTGCGAGGCACAGCAAAGCAAGGACAATCAATGGTTTCATCTGTGACGATAAGGAGCTAGGACACGAGGTAAGTGTACCCGCTTAAGCTGCGTTCATAGTTCTGAAGCAATAACTGCGATTCTTGCAGAGTAATTCGATTTTCCGCGAGCGCTAGTTCTGTCTGGAGTCGAATACTTTCGATCATGTCTTCTGGATCGTATTGGACATAGCCTAGAACTTCTTTCATCGTGTCGCCGCGCACTACATGCTGGATTTGATAGCCCTTGGGCGTAAGCTGAATGTGAACGGTGTTGGTATCGCCAAACAGGTTGTGCAGATTACCCATAATCTCCTGGTAAGCTCCGTTCAGGAACATGCCGAGATAGTAAGGTTCACCCGGTTTCAAAGCATGAAGTTCTAGTACGGGTTTGACATCGCGCAGATCGATGAATTGATCGATTTTGCCATCGCTATCACAGGTCAGATCGGCAAGCGTCACCCGGCTTGTCGGTTCCTCGTTGAGACGGTGAATCGGCATGATCGGAAAAAGTTGATCGATCGCCCAACTATCAGGAGCCGACTGAAAGACCGATAGGTTCATATAGTACATGGATGCCATGATCTGTTCGAGATCGGCGAGATCATCAGGAATGTAGTCAAGCTGACGCGAGAGCGCAATGATTTTATGGCAGCATGACCAATACAGACGCTCTGCTCTAGCACGTTCGGTCAGACTGAGGTAGCCGAACCCAAACAGGTTGACCGCTTCATCTTTGAATTGAGTTGCATCGTGATACATCTCTAGGAAATTCTCAGAGGTAATCGAGGTGTAGGTTTCGTAGAGATTTTGCACAATCATATGTTCATCTTTCGTCGGAGATTGTGGAACCTCGCAGGAGACATCGCTGGTGCCAAGAATGTTGAAGACGAGTACGGATTGATGTGATGCGATCGCTCTACCGCTCTCACTAATCAAAGTTGGAACGGGAAGAGTTGCAGCGGTGCAAGCATCTTTTACGGCTGCGACGACATCATTAGCATAGTTCTGAGTCGTGTAATTTTTAGACGCATGAAAATTCGTTTGCGAGCCGTCATAGTCCACACCTAAACCGCCACCGACATCCATATATTTCATGTCGGCTCCGAGTTTGCAGAGTTCGACATAGATTTGACTCGCCTCTCGCATCGCTTCTTTCAAGACACTAATTGCGGAAATTTGAGAGCCAATGTGAAAATGCAGCAGTTGTAGGCATCCCAGCATATTTGCTTCTTTCAACCGATTCACCGCATGAATGATTTCGGGAATGGTCAGTCCAAATTTTGCTCGATCACCAGCAGATGTCCCCCAGCGTCCAATCCCTTTTGCGTTCAATTTGGCACGAACGCCTAGAATTGGCTCGACTCCGAGTTTCTTGCTCGCTTCGATCGCAAATTCAACTTCTTCGGGTTGTTCTAGCACAATGATCGAAGTTTGTCCCAGTCGCCGTGCCAACATTGCGGTTTCGATGTACTCCCGATCTTTGTAACCATTGCAGACCAGCAGCGCACCGGGAGTTTTGAGCGATGCGAGGGCAATCATCAATTCAGGCTTTGATCCCGCTTCTAAGCCAAACTGATGCGGCTGTCCGAAGCGAACGAGGTCTTCGACTAAATGGCGTTGCTGATTGCATTTCACTGGAAAAACGCCGCGATAGACTCCGGGATAGCTGTATCGTGCGATCGCTTTTGCAAAGGCAGAATTAATCCGCTCAATCCGATCTTCTAAAATATCCGAGAAGCGAATCAGCAGCGGCAGTCCTAGATTTCGCTGTTTGAGAGCATTCACCAATTCAAAGAGGTCGAGCGATCCGCCCCGATTTCCTTTAGGAGAAACGGTGACATGTCCTGCTGCATTAATTGAGAAATACGGATCGCCCCAGCCCTGGATGCGGTAGAGTTCTTCGCTGTCTTCGATCGTCCATTGTTTTTGGCTTGAGGTCGGTTCAGTGGGGCGCAGTTTTCCATTTGATTTACCGTTCGGCTTGCCGTTTGAGCGATGACTTGGGGTTTCTAACGTCTCTTCAGGCTGTAGGTTTTCCGGTTTGGCAGTAGCAGTGCGCTCTCCCATTGTTGCTGATCCTCACTTTAGCGATTCTTTAAGAGTTTAGTGTATCGCGGAGTTTATGAAATCGTGGTCATTCAGATTACGTAGTTTGGAGAGTGAGGGAGTGGGGGAGCGTTTTGTCAATTTGTGGGCTTCTCCAATGCTTCAAATTCGTCCCGATTCTCCAATCTGGGCTAATCTAGGTTTGGTAAATTTCACTTCATTCTTGGGAGTCCAGCTTGGAACGCACATTTTTAGCCATTAAGCCCGATGGTGTACAACGGAAATTGGTCGGTGAAATCATTCGCCGCTTTGAAACGAAGGGCTTTACTCTCGTCGGATTGAAATTCATGAATGTCAGCCGTGAGTTGGCTGAGAGCCATTACGGGGTTCACCGTGAGCGTCCGTTTTTCGCTAGCTTGGTGGAATTTATTACATCGGGTCCTGTTGTGGCGATGGTTTGGGAAGGAGATGGAGTGATTGCGGGTGCGCGAAAGGTGATTGGCGCAACGAATCCTTTGACGGCTGAACCTGGCACGATTCGCGGTGATTTTGGTGCGAATATTGGGCGGAATTTGATTCACGGTTCGGATGCTCCAGAAACGGCACAGAGCGAGATCGCATTGTGGTTTAAGGACGAAGAATTGGTGAATTGGTCGCCGACGATCATGGGTTGGATTCACGAGTAATGGATTAACCCGATCCCCGGTAATCAACGCGATTCATCGCATCTCTACGATGAATCGCGTCTCTACCCCGATCTAATTCGATCGACATATTCAATTCATCGGTTTCCATGTGCCGTGAAATCCGATTGGAATCACTTCGGGTAATGCTAATCGACACACAGGTTGATCCGCTAGATGATCGCGATCGTAAATCCAAACCTCGCTTGTATTCGTATTGCCATCGTAAATCACGGTAATAATCCAACCTTGATTCGGATCGATCGCATCAGGGGCATAAATCGGCTCCGTTGGATAGCGATTGTCACCACAGTCTGCTTCGGTTAAGGTTCCAGTTTTTTGATCAAATTGTCCGATCGCTCCGAAGAAATCTTTGACTAGATTACTGCCGTTGCGGTGCATTGCAAAATAGGTGTAGCGCCAGTTTTGTCCGACATCAATCGGGTTGACCACTGGAAATTCTAAGAGTCGATCGAGGAGTTCCTGCTGTTCTAACACTTTTCCAGTTTTGGGATTGACTCGCACTTGCCAAAGCGTTGACTTTGCTGATGTATGCGTTTCACCCGTAGCGACCTGTCTCAAATATTCATTCGTATTAAAGTCGGCGAGTCGAATGATATCTACCACAGCATTCCCGTCAGTATCAACACAAGCATTGCTAAAGTGCCATTGAAACCACGGGTCAGTTTCGCCTTTGCTGACAAGTTGTAGGGTTTCTCGATCGAAGACCAACACCTGAGTTCCAAGTTCTGGCTTCCAGTCGAACGATTCACTAAAACTCTTAATTCTTGCTAACAGCAAAAACGAGTTTAACCGCAGAGGTGAAACAAAAAATAGTAAGTACTGACCTGCCATCACAAAATCGTGAATAAGGGGACAACCGTCTAGGGTGTAGCTGTCTCGCCGCTTAAGTTTGCCAGTCGCATCGACACAATACAAATTCAGAATCGCGTCTTTCCCAAAGCTCACACCGAAATTGTAGATATCTCCGGTTTTCGGATCACGTTTTGGATGAGCAGAAAAAGGAATTGCCTCCGGTAAGCCTCCTAAAGGGTCAGGTTTTCCAGTCTCTAAGGTTTCTAGATTGAGCGTGTACGGATGTGCGCCTTCCCAGAGAGCGAGTAAGCGATCGCTCAATGCTAAGACTGAAGTATTTGCCGCATTTTTCAAGCCTTTTGTGAATCGATTGATCAATCCTCCCGGCGGTAGCATTCCATAACCGCTATAGATCAATCGTCCGGCTTGTTCCTCGTCTAGGAATTGCGGCGTTTCTACATAGCGATAAACTCCCGTTGCGTCTGCATTGCTAAAATGCACAGCTAAGATTGCGCCGTCGCCATCAAACCAATGCCCCACTCTTGTATTGCCTCGTTCTAGGCGACCGGGACCGTTGCGATACAATGAGCCTCTTAATCCTGTGGGGATTTTGCCTGAGAGTACTGATAGAGATGTCGGCGAAAACCCTTGAGCAGTATGGAGAACAGATTTAATCCAGGGTTGTGATCTGACAGTAGTAACCATGATTTTTCCTTAGTAAAGTAGCTTACCATCTTCGAGTTCGACAATACGATCGGCGATATCTAAGATGCGATTGTCATGAGTCACGAGTAAAATCGTGCAGCCTTGTTCTTTAGCAAGGTGTTGCATCAGTTCGACGACATCTCGACCGGATTGTTTATCAAGTGCGGCAGTGGGTTCATCGGCGAGAATAATTTTTGGATGACCGACTAATGCGCGAGCAATCGCAACTCTTTGTTTTTGTCCACCCGATAAGTCTGCCGGATAGTAATCGATGCGATGTTCGAGTCCGACCGCTGTTAGAATTTGCTCTGCCATTGCCGACGCGGTTGTGTAAGAGGGTTCACTTAATTCTAACGGCATCATGACGTTCTCTCGCACGGTGAGACATTCAAGGAGATTGTGCGCTTGGAAGATGTAGCCTAGCTGTCTTCTCGCTTGTACGAGTTGGGAGTGAGCAGCATTTGAGAGTTCTTGTCCGAGCAGATTGAGTCTGCCGGATTGTGTCGATCGTAGACATCCAATTAAGCTCAAAAGTGTCGTTTTCCCTGAGCCGGAAGGTCCTGTCATGATCACGATTTCACCGCTTTGAATGTCGAGATTGATATCAGACAAGACTTGCTTTTTCAGTTGACCTTGACCATAGTAATGATCGAGATTTTGAATTGAGATTGCGGTTTTCATGATTAGAAAATATCAGCAGGATCAGCCGATCGCAGTTTTCGTACCGAAATTGCGGCTGAGATAGTACACATCATTGCCGTTAGCACTAACACAAATATGGCTCTTCCAAGGGTCATCACCATGGGCAAAAGAGTTGCCTGTCTTGTCACTTGATAGAAGCCGAGAGAAATCGCAAATCCAGGGAGAAACCCAATGAATGCCAGGATTAATGCTTCTTGAAATACGACTGAAAGCAAATAATTATCGTTAAACCCGATCGCTTTTAGCGTTGCATACTCAGGTAGATGGTCAGAAACATCACTATAGAGAATCTGATACACCACTACTGCACCGACGATAAAGCCAATGACTGCGCCTAAATCAAACACATACCCGACAGGGGTGCTGGTATTCCAAAAGCTTTTTTCTTGCTCCATAAATTCTGCTTTTGACATGACTCGGACATCGTTTGGCAACCCCGATCGTAGATTTTGTAGCACTTGATCGGGGTTTGCATTCGATCGCAGTTTTACGATGCCAACATCAATCAATCCTTTCTGCCGCCGCTCGCGAAACATTCGCAAAAAGTTTAAATCGCTCGTGATCAGATGCCCGTTAATTCCAAACGAAGTTCCGAGCTTAAACAATCCAACGACATCAACTCGTCGATTTTCAACCTCAGTCGTCACATTGCCCGAAGCTTGAAATAACTGTGGAACCTGCCCAAATTCTCTTCGCGCTCCTGCATCAAACATCACAGTGTCAGGACGTCTGAGTAATTCGGTATTGGATCTAACTTCTGGTAACAGAATCGCTTGATGATCTGGATTGATCCCGATTGCATAGAGATTCCAAATCTGTTGGTTTTCTGGATTCTTCCATTGAACTGGACTCAGGTAAACCGGAGTCACAGATTCTACTCCTGAATAGCCTAAGGCTTGATATAGTCTGCGCTCTGTAAATCGATCGAGAGAAATTACTGCTTTATAGCGATCGCTCACTAGAAAAATCTCACCATCCAAAACACTGTGAAGCTGGACTGCACCTTCAAACAATGCACTGCGAAATCCCATTTGCAAAAACATCAGCACATCTGCAAAAGCAATTCCCGCGATCGCAACCAACATTCGTCCTCGTTCTTTCGTTAATTGCTTCCAAGCTAACGGAATTCTGCGTTTTAGCATAGTAACCCTCTATTGCTCGATCGCGACTTGCAATTTCATATTCGTTAACCCTGCAACACTCTGACTATCTTCTGGTTCGAGCCGAACTTTTACTTCCACCACTCGCGCATCGATCGAAGCTGCCGGATCTGTGTTCAAAACATCTTTCTTCGCGACTTCTAAGCCGATTTCGTCTACTTTGCCTTTGAGCGATCGAGCTAATTTTCCACCCGATACACTTGTCATCGTTGCCGATTGCCCGAGTCGAATCTTTGGCAAATCCGTCTCATACACTTCTGCAACGGCATACATCACATTCGTTTGCCCAATCGAGACAATGCCATTTTTACTATCGACTAGCTCGCCTGCTCGCGTATGAATTTTGAGAATTTGCCCATCTTGCGGCGCACGAACCAGCGCTAACTCTAAGTCTGCTTGGGCTTGTTGAACCGATGCGATCGCACTTTGCACTTCCGCTTGGGCAACTTCAACATCGACCGGGCGCACCTCAGCAATTCGATCTAATGTTGCTTCAGCTTCTTTGACTTGTTTCGCGATCGTTTCGGCTGCCTGTCGTCGATTTGCTTTCGCTTCTGCTAATTGCTGACGCGAAACATCTAAAGTTAGTCGCTTCCCATCTTTTAGAGAAGTTGAAATCGCACCTTGCTTTTCTAGAAATTCGTATCGCTGAAATTCTAATTCTGCGTTTTTTACTTCTGCTGCTAATTTCGCGATCGCTGCATCTTTCGCGGCTACATCTTCCCGCAATTGCACTTCAGTTCGATCAATCGTTGCCTGCTGTGCCAAAATTTCTCCTCGTTTCGCCCCGGCTTCAACCTGAGCTAATTTTGCTTGAGCAATTCCGACTCGCTTCTGTGCCTGAGTCAAAGCTACTAAAGCTCGATCGTGCGTATCTAGCACTGCAATAATTTCACCTTTGCGAACTCGATCGCCCAACTTCACCCGCAATTCGGCAATTCGACTTCCAGGCAGATTTGCGGCAAGTTGAATCACTTCTCCTTTCGGCTCTAATCGTCCGAGTGCGGTAATAGCTTGAATCTCAGAACCCGGAGAAATCGCCACCGCTACCGTTTTCGGACGAAATTGATAGATCGCGATCGCCCCAAACCCTGTCAAAATAACCGCAATTCCAATCGATCGAGATTGAATCTGTTGCATATCGCTGACTCCTATGCACTTAATTGCATAATACTCGTTAGAATATATGCAATTAAGTGCATATGTCAATTGTTTTATATGCAATTTGTTGCATTGAGGTTCAGAGTTATGGCATTGAGTCACGCAATTTTGGCTCTTTTAATTGACAACCCTTACAGCGGCTACGATCTAGCAAAGGATTTTGATCAGTCGGTTAATTTTTTCTGGAAAGCGACTCACCAGCAAATTTATCGCGAACTCAGTAAACTCGAAGAACAGGCATTGGTTGAAGTCAGCCCGATCGCGCAAGCAGGACGACCCGACAAAAAGCTCTATCACATCACCAAAGCGGGCGAAACATTTTTAATCGAATGGCTGCTGCAACCTTGTGAAGTTATGCCCATCAAAGAAGACTTGCTGGTAAAACTTTGGGCAGCGCAACTGATCCCCGTTTCTAAGTCGATCGAACAATCCGCTTCCGTTGCAAAAATTATTGAAGAATTCCAGAGACATCGCGAACTGCATCAGCATCGACTTGCGACTTATCACCAGATCGCGCGCGAATTTTATCCCGATCCCAAGCGGCTCTCGATCGCTCAGAAATACCGCTATCTCGTACTGCGGCGCGGCATTCGCTACGAAGAAGACTACATTGCATGGTGCGACGAAGTCCTCGAACTGTTCGCAAATCACCCGGATGTCAAGGGTGTCTGATACAATGAACGGCGTTGTCAATTAGATGTACATCCTTTGAGTCAATCGATCGACGATCTACCAAAAGTAGATGATTTTCTACAAGAACTCGCTACGATTCAGCAAACGGGGTCAAAACGGATTGCGATTCTCGGTTCACGCCACGTGCCGATTACGCATCAAACTCTGATTGAACTGATGACGTATGCGTTGGTTTTAGAGGGGAACCGGATTATTACGTCGGGTTCGACCGGGACAAATTTTGCTGCAATTCGAGGCGCATTGCGGGCTGATCCGTCGATGTTAACCGTGATTTTGCCGCAAGGACTCGATCGACAACCGCGCGAGTCTCGCGACCAGCTTGAAACAGTCATGCACCTAGTCGAATGTCCCGAGAACAATAGCCTTTCTCTGAGTGAAGCGAGTGCGATTTGTAATCAGGAAATCATTTCTCGCTGTCAGCAACTGATTTCGTTTGCGTTCCACGATAGTCATACATTGCTGCAAACTTGCCGCGATGCGGAAGATCAGCGAAAAGTGGTAACCCTATTTTACTTTGATTAGGATTTTATGCTGTTTGGATTGTCAGTTCCGAGCTTGCTTCTGATTGCGATCGCCATTGCGGTGATTTGGATTTACCTGCCCTTTCTTTTAGTCGCCTATGGGCGGCTTCAGACGAGCAACAAGACCGAAACTCTTGCCGCTCCCCGTGCTGCGTTTGATCAACTGCCCGACTATGCAAAACGAGCGACCTGGGCGCACCAAAACACACTTGAAGCGTTTCCTATCTTTGCGGCGGCGGCATTAATGGCATATGTGACAGACCAGACTTCGACCGTAGCAGGATGGGCGGCAATTGCCTGGATCATTGCTCGGTTTTTGTATCCTGTTTTTTACATTTTGAATATTCCGATTTTACGATCGCTGATGTTCGGAATTGGCTCAATTTGCAGCTTTACGTTAATCGGACTAAGCTTGATCAGCACGCTCTAAAAGACTTTTTTGTTTTATGGCTTCTACTTTTTCGTTTGATATTGTGAGCGACTTCGATCGTCAAGAATTAGTCAATGCGATCGACACGACAAAGCGCGATGTTCTCAGCCGCTACGATCTCAAAGATACGAAAACGGAGATCGAGTTAAATGCGGATGCGATCGTGATTAACACTGACAGCGAGTTTACGCTTGATGCGGTGCATACGCTGATGCAGCAGCGAGCAGCAAAACGGAACTTGTCTTTGAAGATTTTCGACTACGGTAAAGTTGAATCTGCCAGTGGAAGTCGTGTCCGACAAGAAATCAAGTTGAAAAAAGGCATCAGCCAAGAGATCGCGAAGCAGATTACAAAAATTATTCGCGATGAGTATAAGAAGGTTCAAGGCTCGATTCAAGGCGATGCGGTTCGCGTCACTGCAAAATCAAAAGATGATTTGCAAGCGGTGATGCAACGGATGAAACAGGAAGATTTTCCGGTTGCGTTACAGTTCACAAATTACCGATAACGATCGCGATCGAGGAAGATTCGACTTTCCTCGATCTCACTCAAGTTATGTCAGAGTGATCGGCGATTGCAGCAGATCCTCGATCCTCGGAACTCGCAAAATAACGAACAAGATCTAACAATCCCAAACCGATCTGTCCAAAACTTTTCTCAGGAAAGTCAATCATCGCTATTCCTAGAAGAATGCGATCGAACTTCTCCACTCTGTTATTGCGCTAGAAGGAATGCCCCTGAATTTAGCGCTAATTTATCGAGTGAACTGCGAACCTTTCGATATGGGTCGAATCAGCGATAATTGAAAGTTGATTCTAAGTTGTGTCTCGCGCTGAGTACGATCTGCTGCTTGATCAGTTGTAGAAACACTAGCTAACAATCCCGTTGCATACCGACTGTATAGTTCGAGAGGTTGTTATCGGTGGGTGGGCTTGGTTGTTCGAGCAGTTTTCTGGGTCGTGGTTCTATCACCCAACTCTATAATTCTGTGATTCAGGATCTTAGGCGGACAGTCACAGGTTCTCTTTTGGAAGAATTACGAAAAATTTCCGGCTAAGATCCTTGTCGAGGGGTATTATGCAGCAATCGTGTCGGGCTAAGTCGCTCGATTCGGACTTAGGCGGAAAGATTCGGGCTAAATAACCCAAATTGGGATCTTAGGCAGAATCTTTCAGTCTAAATAATAGTTAGCCTGTAAATTTGGGAATCCTTTGGGTGCAAGAGTGTTGTTTTTGACTCACTACTAAAGGAGATAAAGAGTATGGATCAACTTGTAGATAAGATTGCTGCACTTGGTGTACCTGGTTTAGTGCTCGTAGTTGCTATGGCGGTTACAGGTTGGGCTGGTGCTGCTGCATTAACTGCGGCTTTAGCCTTTCTTGGTGATCCATTTGGGATGCTTGGAGGAATCGCAGTACTTGGAATACTTGGACTAATCTCAAAGGGTTTGTCAGATTATGGGTTTGAAGCTATTTTTAAGGCAACTGTAGATGAGTTAAGGAGAAAAGGTAAATCAAAAGTCGATATAGAACGGGAAGTTGAATCATATCCAATTTCACGGGAGCTAAAGCTGAAGATCAAGGATTACCTCCGGACAATGGCATAGTTATAGATTTAGGGCTGCTAGATAGTGTTATCAAACTTGGTGGGTTGGGTTTTGCAGTGATACACCCAACCTATAAGATTAGAGCTAATAAAGGCGGTGGTATAATCAGTGTATGCAGTTTGAGTGGAATAACGACAAAGCGGCGAGTAATCTATCAAAGCATAAAGTCTCGTTTGAGGAAGCAAAAACTGTTTTTGATGATCCTCTCTATGTTGACTTTTATGATCCAGACCATTCTGAAGATGAGGAGCGTTACCTTATCGTTGGACAGTCAAGCCGAGGACGACTATTGATTGTGTCGTACACCGAAAGGGGTAGTTCAATCCGCCTCATCAGCGCAAGAGAAGTGACACGAACCGAGCAAGAAGTCTATGAAGAGAGATAAATCAGAAATGGAAGATGATTTGCGGGCAGAGTACGACTTTAAGAGCCTTCGAGTCAGAAAATTAGGTTCTGGCAGAAAAAGCTTTGGTGGAACTACTGTACGGTTAGAACCTGATGTCGCAGAGATATTTCCTAGTGCTGATGCGGTTAATGAGGCGCTACGATTCTTGATTAAAGTGATGCGGGATAATCAGGCGATCGCTCCAATAACACAGGCTAACAATTCAAATGCAGCGGACGATTGAGAGCTACTGGTGCTGAGTTTGAGGATATCTGCCGCCGCTGATTTGAGCCGTTATACCGCCTTTTTTCGGTAGTGACTGTCTTTGAGGTCTTGTCTGTCAAAGGTGAAATAATAGCGATCGCAGATCATCCTGATCAGAAACCAGGCTTGCTTCATTGTGAATGCCCTATCTGCCTCAAATGTTGCTGTCCCCAATCACAAAGAGGTTTCAGCACAGGAATGAGACTTTCTCCATAAGCTGTAAATGAATACTCAACTTTTGGTGGGACATCGGATTGAACGTAACGATTCACAACTTCATCTTTCTCTAACTCTCGGAGTTGTTGAATCAACATCTTTTCAGTAATCTCAGGAATCAAGCGTTTGAGTTCGCTAAAACGTTTTCCGCCGTCTTTCAGGTGCCATAAAATCAGCAGTTTCCATTTACCGCCGATAATTTTAAGCGTGGTTTGCACAAAAATGGTTCCTTCTGGTTGCTCTGTTGGCATTTGTCTGCTCTCCTGATCGCAGGCTTACAAAAAAGTAAGTACTTCCCAAAAAGTAAGTGGAATCTTATTCTAGTGTAATCGTAACGAAGGACACCCAAGATGCAGCTAGAAAAGGTCGTAGCGTTAGTCACAGGAGCCAATGGTGGCATCGGTCGATATTATGTAGAAGCCCTGCGAAAAGTCGGTGTCTCTCGAATCTATGCAGGAGCGAGGAATTTAAATTCCTTGAGCGATATTGTTGCACTTGACTCGCAGCAGATAATTCCGATTTCGCTAGATATTACCAATGAACAATCGGTAAGGACAGCAGCCGAAACCTGTCCAGATGTCACGCTTCTGATTAATAATGCTGGAATTGGTTTGCTCAAAGGCTTTATTTCTGCAACTGACCTTTCCGGCGCTAGAGCCGAAATGGAAGTGAACTACTTTGGTACGCTCGCGATGTGTCGTGCTTTTGCTCCAGTGTTAAAGCGCAATGGCGGGGGAGCGATCGTGAACATGCTGAGCATTCTCGGAAAAGTCAACTTTCCCATGAATGCGTCCTACAGTGCTTCTAAGGCTGCGGCAATATCGATGACCCAGGGCGTTCGGGCTGAGTTGGCGGCACAAGGCACTTTGGTAATTGGTGTGATGCCCGGAACAGTCGATACTGATGGCAGTAAATATTTTCCGCCCCCTAAAGTTTCTCCAGAGGTGGTTGCTCAAGAAGCCTTGCAAGCCGTAATCGATGGAATTGAAGATGTCTATCCGGGTGAGCAAGCGAAAGAGATGGCAGCACAGTTGCTCAAAGATCCCAAAGCACTCGAAAAGATGATGGCAACCATGTTACCCAGTCATGCTTAACAGCCAACCATTGAGCCAACGTTAACGAAGAACATTGGGAGGTTGAATGAAAAAAGACCCGTGTGAGTGCGTGAAATGTGTTGGTTCATCTAATTCATTCAGCCGCAGAAAGCTTTTGATGCTAGGGGCGACTTCAGGGCTGGCAACTCTGATCACTGGACGAAGTAACGCCGCAATAAAATCGACTGCGCCTGCCAACCCAGAAACCCCTGCTCAAGAACAGGCAGACCTGATTCTTTTTAATGGTCGCATTACCACAATGAATGACTCTCAGCCTTTGGTGACAGCCGTTGCCATTCGGGAAGGTCGTTTTGTTGCCACAGGCTCCGATCGGGACATTATGCGCTGGCGCAGTTCCAAAACTCAGATAATTGATCTGAACAACCGCAGGGTAATTCCCGGGCTCAATGATTCCCATACGCATTTGATTCGCGGGGGCTTGCACTACAACATGGAACTGCGCTGGGATGGGGTTCCTTCTCTGGCAGATGCCATGCAAATGTTGCGTCGCCAAGCAGAACAAACCCCACCGCCCCAATGGGTACGAGTGATTGGCGGCTTTTCTGAATTTCAATTTGCAGAACGTCGTCTACCGACTTTGGCAGAACTCAATGCAGCCGCTCCAGACACCCCCGTTTTTGTCTTGAACCTCTACGATCGCGCTCTGCTCAACCGGGCTGCTCTCCGAGCGATTGGCTACACCAAAGACACTCCCGATCCGCCTGGAGGCTTAATTGAACGCGATCGCGCCGGAAACCCGCTTGGTGTGATCATTGCCAAACCCAGCCCTCTATCGCTCTTAGCAGCCCTTGCCCTAGCAGAACGGCTTTCCCCCGATGATGAAATCAACTCGACTCGGCAATTCATGCGAGAGCTAAATCGACTGGGCATCACCAGTGCCATCGATGCCGCAGGGGGCGGATTACGCTACCCCGATAACTACAACATCATTGAGCAGTTAGCTGAAGCAGATCAGTTAACGGTTCGGATTGCTTACAATTTGGTTTCCCAAAATATTGGGCGTGAGCAGGAAGATTTTGTTAACTATGTGAATACGCTTCAGATGGGGCAGGGCAATGATTTCTATCGCCTTAATGGTGCTGGAGAGAATCTTGTGCTTGCGGCAGCAGATTTTGAGAATTTTTTGGAACCTCGCCCACAATTAGCTGACAGCATGGAAGAGTCTTTGGAAGCAGTCTTGAGACTGTTATTGGAAAAACGTTGGGCATTTCGCCTTCATGCTACTTATGATGAGTCGATTTCTCGGTTCTTGACTGTATTTGAGAAGGTGAATCAAGACATTCCCTTTCAAGGTTTGCATTGGATTCTTGATCATGCCGAAACAATTAGCGATCGCAATCTAGAGCGAGTTGCCGCACTTAGGGGTGGAATTGCTATTCAACACCGGATGGCATATCAGGGTGAGTACTTTATTGATCGCTATGGACAACAAGCTGTAGAACGGACTCCCCCCATCCGTAAAATGCTGGAGATGGGGCTGCCAGTCGGGGGCGGAACAGATGCTACTCGTGCCTCAAGCTACAACCCCTGGACAGCCCTCTACTGGTTAGTCACAGGAAAGACGGTGGGTGGTACAACGTTATACCCTGCGTCTAATCGGCTCGATCGTACTGAAGCATTACGATTGTGGACGGTTGGTAGCAGTTGGTTTTCTAACGAGGTTGAGCAAAAAGGAGCGATAATGCCCGGTCAATTGGCAGATTTAGCCGTGTTGTCAGCCGATTACTTTTCTGTACCTGAAACGGAAATTCAATCGATAGAGGCAGTTTTAACAATCGTTGGCGGCAAAGTTGTCTATGCAGCCGATCGCTTTGAAAACCTGTCTCCCCCTCCGCTGCCCATCAGCCCAGATTGGTCGCCTGTGATTCGCTATGGGGGTTGGGGCGCACCCGGATTCTACGATCGCACCCGTCAAGGTCACGCGGCTCCCGTTTCTTTTTCATCGCCCACTTGCTGTGCTGCACACCGTTTGGCATCTGGGGTACGAAACGCATTGTGGGGAGGTGGAAAAATCTCGAATATCGGTTGCAGTTGTTGGGCATTTTAGAGCCGCGTCAAGGCAAATTTCAAATCAGTACAGGAGATTAAACAATGGACGAACGGATTGATATTCTGACAACCCTTTATATTGCGGAGCAAACGTTTGATTCTGGAGACTTGGAACAGAACATCCAGACCTGGAGCGATGAGGTGTTAATTGAAACACCATTTGGTTCTGCGAACAGCTTGGAGTCCTACAAAGCTTGGTTTAACGGGTTTTATGCACAAACCTCTGCCAATGGTGGAACGCGCCATTATGTTCACAATCCTATCGTTCATGTGAATGGCGATCGTGCCGAAATCATTGCTTATCTCTACATCATCAACGCTAGTACGGGTGGGTTTCTCGGCTCTGCGAAAATCCATGAAAAGTTGAAGAGAACAAGTGCTGGATGGAAGTTTACCTACCGTAGTGTGAAGACAGATCAAGACTTATCTAAAACCACCTCTTGAGAGAAAGCGCGTAAAACTTACTGTGCTGACGGTATAACAAA
>JALOOO010000115.1 GCA_025454375.1 Leptolyngbya sp. Prado105
TAGAAAAGTTAAGTTTTCTTAAAGGTTGCAGCAACACTGCCACACCCCTCTATTTTGTTTATTAAGGAACCCAGGAACGCGCTAAATCCTCTATAATAGTAATTATGTTCCAGTCAGTTTACCAGCAGTTCGCTAAGATAGTAGTGTAGAATCTAATACCCTAAAATGGTAAGTTCTACTACTTGACTTATAACCGATCGGGAACGCTAACTACATCTGGCAAAGTTCATTGATGCTCCTCCTAATCTCGCACGGATTGCCGATGTTCTGATGCCGCTGTTTTCTGTAAGCTTGAATCAGTCTGACTCGATTCAAGGTTTGCGCCTAGTCCCTTTACTGCTTCAACAATGACTTTAAGAGTGTCGCCTCCCCAGTCTCGCCTTCCGAGCCTCTCTCACCTTCCGCTTCATCTCCCCTCTCTGATGAGAAAGCTCCCCTGCGATCCCCGCGATCCAAAAAATATCTAAGGTTCTGTTCAGTACGAGACTGCGGAGAAAATCAAACTGCGGTCTAATTTCGATTACATAGAGTTATTTCGCTCAGGAGAAGCACATGCTACACCGCAAGATCTATCAACTCTGTTGTGACGGTCGCGAAGTCTGGATCTTCTTGCGGGATCAACAGCGCTGGATCGAACGTGCCAAAATTCTCGATATCGAAGGGGATTTGGTCACACTGCGCTACGAAACCGACGAAGAAGACGAAAATTGCTCTTGGGAAGAAATGGTGCGCCTCGAAAGTATCGGGGCAGTGACTCAAAAGCTTGCCTCTGTCCCAAAAGGCTGTGTCGATCCGCTGGTATCCGATGATTGTCCCGAAGCGGAACAACTTTCAAACCCACCGTTCGACAAACGCGAAGATTAAGAACGATTGATCTTCAACTACGATTTATCTTTAACGAATGGAGAGGAGAGAGTAATCTTTCCTCTCTTTAGTTTTTAGGGGGTGAAGCATGGTTGCGATCGCCTCGAAACAATCGCCTTGAAACATAAGAGTTCTCCCGGGTCAAACCGCAGACACAGGATTTAACAATTCTGTAAATTATCGTTGCGCAAAGTAGTCAGGGCAATTGATCGCATCTTCAGAAAGCGCACTGCTTGGATGCACCGGGCACTTGAGATTGTAATCATGTGTGAAGAATTGACAATCCGGACAGGGAATCTGGTGCATCTGTTTGGCTTGGTTCACTGTATCCCGAGTCGCTGCATACAACCGCCAAACCACCATCAGCAGGAGACTCCACGCTGCGACGAAGCAAATGGGAACCAAAAATGGGCGAAACCAGATAATCAAATGAGCCAGAAATTTAAAGAGCATATGTTGAAAATAAAGCAGATCGAATTGGGCAGTTTAGGATAAATATTAATAAAGCCCAGGAACATGTACCCTCCGGCTTAAGGGTTATTTACCATTTCGCAGATCGCCCCCCTTCAGAGACACAACCATGAGAGTTTCCCTTGCTTCTAGTCCCGCGCAGTCTAAGCAACTCCGCCACCAACTCGCTCACCCTGAAGATTCACTCTCTTATGAGTTAGGTAAAGCTGTCCAAGAACTCCCTCCCGTCTATACAAGATTTATGGCGGGAAGTATTAGCGTTCTGGTTTTAGGCACGATTGGTTGGGCGCACTTTAGCGAAGTCGAAGAAGTTGCAAATGCCCAAGGTAAATTAATTCCCTCCACTGAGGTTCGCCCTTTCCGCGCTCCAAGTGTCGGAACGATTACGAAAATCAATGTCAAGCCCGGACAGGTAGTTCAGAAAGGGCAGACTCTTGTGGAGATCGATCCGGGGGCAAGCGAAACCAATGTCGCCAGCTTGCAAAATGATGCCAAGAAAATCCAGGAAGACATTCGCCGCCTAGAAGCAGAGAGCCAAGGGCAAGGTTCAACCGGAGATGCCTTGCAAGATCAATTGATTGCGTCTCGCCAGCGAGAGTTTAGCGATAAGCAAAATGCAGCCGTTGCCGAAGCGAATCGGCAGAATGCCTCAATTGCCGAAGCTCAAACTCGACTAGAGCGGTTTCAAGAGAATTTGATTAACGCGCGTGCCACCCTCACCAATGCCACTGCCAGTAAAGCAGACGCACGAGAGAATTTGAGAATTGCTCAAGAGCGGCAGAAACGCTTGCGATCGCTCGAAAACACCGGAGCCGTTCCCCATTTAGAAATCTTGAATTCAGCCGCTCAAGTCACGCAGGCAAGCCAACAACTGACAAGCGCTGTGAATCAAATCAACGAAGCGCAGGGGCAAATTGTTTCACTCGAAAAAGAAATTGAAGCCCAAAGAGAGCGCATTCTTCAAGCTCAGCAAGCCTTTGAATCAGCGAGAAGTACTGCTCTAGGTTTAGCCCCTCAGCGCCAGTCAGAAGTTCTGACTCAGCTAAAACAGCGTCGAGAAGAACTCACCCGCAAGCAGGGCGAAATCGCAGTCGCAACTCAGCAGCGCAAAGACCGAGAAACTTTGACGGCTCCGTTTACAGGTGTCGTCTATAACCAGAAAGCGACATTAGGTCCAATTCAACAGGGCGAAGAATTACTGTCGATCGTGCCTGAAGATAAGGACTTGATTTTAGAAGTAAAAATTCTCAACCGAGATATCGGGTTTATCCATCCCGGCATGAAAGCGAAAGTGAAGCTAGCCACCTTCCCATATCAGGAATTTGGCATCATCGAAGGCGAACTCGTTTCGGTTAGTCCGGATGCCGTCGTCGAGAAGGATGCAAACGGACAGGATATGGGTCCGGTCTTCCCGGCAAAAGTGAGAATCGATCGTAAAGCGATCCAGGTTCGTGGCAAAGAGGTCGAACTCTCTCCAGGGATGGCAGGAACAGCAGATATCGTGACGCGGAAGAAATCAATTCTGTCCTTCCTGACGGAACCTGTGACAAGACGATTCGCTGAAGCCTTCTCGGTGCGCTAGCCTCTATCTAAAGCATTTCAAGACTAAAGCATTTCAAGAACTCCGAATTTTCTCATAATTCGGAGTTCTATTTTTTTCCAAAGCTTCTGCAAAAAATCTTAATTTTACAGAACGTAATATTTCACATCTGCGCTATGATAGACCATAGTGTAGCGAAACGATTGCGTCTGACCACTCCCCTCAATCTTCGAGCGGAAGTAGCGTGAGGAAACTCAAAGGAGCGATCGAGCTAACCGATTCGGTGCTATCGCTGCGATTTGTTAAAGATTCCGATCGAACTACTTACCCCCTCCGAAGTTACATGGGCAACAAGCCAACCATTGCGTTTTCTCATTTGGGCTGCGAAAAAAATCGAATCGACACCGAACACATGCTCGGTTTACTGGTGCAAGCCGGATATCAAGTCGATGCTGACGAAGCGTTGGCAGATTATGTTATTGTAAATACTTGCAGTTTTATTCAAGCCGCACGGGAAGAGTCAGTGCGGACACTGGTTGAGTTAGCGGAAGCTGACAAAAAGATTGTGATCACAGGCTGCATGGCGCAGCACTTTCAGGAACAACTGTTAGATGAACTTCCGGAAGCAGTCGCGCTCGTTGGCACAGGCGACTATCACAAAATTGTGGATGTGATTGCCCGAGCCGAGACTGGAGAGCGAGTCAAAGAGGTTTCACAAGAACCAACTTACATCGCCGATGAGACAACTCCTCGCTATCGCACCACGACCGAAGGCGTTGCTTATCTCCGGATTTCAGAAGGCTGTGACTATCGATGTGCGTTTTGTATCATTCCTCATCTCAGAGGAAATCAGCGATCGCGCACCATCGAATCGATCGTCCAAGAAGCTGAACATTTAGCCGCCGAAGGCGTGAAAGAGATTATCTTAATCTCACAGATCACGACCAACTACGGACTCGACCTCTATGGAGAGCCGAAGTTAGCCGAACTGTTATACGCCCTTGGAAAAGTGGACATTCCCTGGATTCGGATGCACTACGCCTATCCAACCGGATTGACCCCGAAAGTTATCGAAGCGATTCGCGAAACGCCGAACGTTCTCCCCTACCTCGATTTACCGTTGCAACATTCCCACCCGGAAGTCTTGCGATCGATGAATCGTCCCTGGCAAGGTCGAGTGAACGACGGCATCATTGAGCGACTGAAAGCTGAGATCCCGAATGCTGTTTTGAGAACCACATTGATTGTTGGATTTCCAGGTGAAACCGACGAACATTTTGAACATCTTAAGCAGTTCATTCAACGTCACGAATTTGATCACGTTGGAGTGTTTACCTTCTCTCCTGAAGAGGGCACTCCTGCCTACGACTTGCCCAATCCGGTGCCGCAATCGGTGATGGATGCGCGTCGAGATGCCTTGATGCAACTCCAGCAGCCGATTTCTCTGAAACAGAATCGCGCTCAGATTGGCAAAGTCGTAGATGTCTTGATCGAACAAGAAAATCCGCAAACGGGCGAGCGAATTGGGCGATCGGCTCGATTTTCTCCCGATGTGGACGGACTCGTATATGTCCAAGGTGAAGCGACGCTCGGCACGATTGTGCCCGTGACGATCGTGGATGCTGACATCTACGACCTGTATGGTCGAATTGCCACGGCTGCGGACTTGATCCAACTGCCTGCAATGACTGTTTAATTGCTGTGTTGAAATGACGATGTTCCCGCTGTCCAATATGCTGAGCTAAAGGTTAGACCTTCACTGCTTCTAGCTTTTCAGCCCTTTCCCTCGCGCCTCTAATAGTTGGCAATTGACGTAGTTCAGTTTGGACTATGCCCTGATTCAGACGGTTTGGCTTATGTAAAGACCGTCCCTGAGTTTGAGAGTGTTGCCCCTGATGGCGCATGACCATGACTTTTACTAGGAGACTCAATGACCCTTTCTTTTCATAGCCTCGGACTGTCTGAAGACCGGATTCGCCATCTCGAAGAAATCGGCTTTACTGCTCCGACTGCCATCCAAGCCCAAGCGATTCCTCATCTACTTGCTGGGCGTGATGTCGTCGGTCAAGCACAAACCGGAACCGGGAAAACTGCGGCGTTCGGGCTTCCGATTCTGGAGCGGATTGATACAAAATCCCCGACAGTTCAAGCGCTAATTCTCACCCCGACTCGCGAATTGGCGATGCAAGTTTGCCAAGCGATTCGGAACTTTACCGACGATCGCCGAGTCAAAGTGGTGACGATTTACGGCGGACAATCGATCGATTTACAAGTCGATCGCTTACGTCGCGGCGCTCAAATCGTGGTCGGAACTCCCGGACGAGTGATTGACTTACTCGGTCGCGGTGATCTCAGACTCGACAATCTCAGCTGGCTCGTCCTCGACGAAGCGGATGAGATGTTGAACATGGGATTCATTCAAGATGTTGAGAAGATCTTGAATCAAGCACCTGTTGAACGTCAAACCACGTTCTTCTCTGCAACGATGGAGCCTTCGGTTCGTAAGTTGGTGACGAAGTTCTTGCGTTCTCCAGTGACGGTGACGATCGAACAACCGAAAGCGGCTCCGTCTCGAATTAATCAAGTGGCTTACACGATTCCTCGCGGTTGGACAAAAGCACGGGCAATTCTGCCGATCCTTGAACTAGAAGATCCTGAAGCAGCGATTATCTTTGTGCGGACTCGTCGAGCAGCGGCAGAATTGACCAGTCAGCTACAAGCAGCTGGACACAGCGTGGATGAGTACCACGGTGATCTAAGTCAGAGCCAGCGGGAGCGGCTATTGCTTCGGTTCCGTCAGCAGCAGATCAAGTGGGTTGTCGCGACCGATATTGCTGCTCGTGGAATCCACGTCGATAACTTGACCCATGTGATCAATTACGACTTGCCGGATAGTGTTGAAAGCTATGTTCACCGGATTGGTCGGACAGGTCGCGCAGGCAAGGAAGGAACCGCGATTTCGCTCGTTCATCCGCTTGATCGCCGGAAATTGCGTGACATCGAAAATCATGTGCGCCAACGCTTAGAAGTAAAACCAGTTCCGACTCGTGCAGAAATCGAAGCGCGTTACCTTGATAAGCTACAAGCTCAAGTGCGTGAGACGCTTGCAGGTGAGCGAGTGGCATCCTTCTTGCCGATCGTGTCTCAGTTAGCCGAAGATTATGAGCCGCATACCATTGCTGCTGCTGCCTTACAGATGATTTACGATCGTACTCGTCCGGCTTGGATTACGATTGGCACAGATCCCACACCCGAAGAGGAAGCTTCTTCGAGAGGGGGCTCGAAGCAGAAGCCTGTGAAGCGTTCTAGACCTGCTGGACATTCTTCAGGCGGTTCGGGTCAGCGTCGTCATCCTGCGGCACGATCGAAGTAATCTACAATAGACTTTGTATTGTCAAGAACTCCGGCTTCTCTAAGAAGTCGGAGTTTTAGAGCTTTTGGACTTTTTCTCATGCCAGTTGTTCTTTCTACGGATTTGCTTGCGTTCTATCGCGACATGACCCAGCGGACTCTCACGGTCGTTGATCTTGAAACCTCTGGACATAAGCCGCCTCGCAGTAGAGCAATCGAGGTTTCAGTCTTAAATGCAAATCTAAAAGACGGCATTTTGAATCAAGAAACTTACTTGATCAATCCGAAGGTCTTTATTCCGCCGATCATTACGAATATCACGGGCATCACTCAAGAAATGGTTGATGCTGCGCCCCTAGCTGATGAAGTGTGGATGAAGTGTTTACCCTTACTCGAACAAGGGACTTTAACCGCACACAATATTGGATTTGACTATCCGTTTATTCGCTCAGAATATGCGCGATTAGGGATTCCATTTTATCGATCGCACTCCGAACAGTTCTGCACGGTGAAGTTTGCCAGATTGATGCTGTCAGAACTCCCGTCTCGCAGCTTGCCGAATTTAGTCAAGCATTTTCAGTTTCCAGTGGGAGAATCACACCGGGCAGAAGCAGACACGATGGCATGTTGGCTCCTGGCTGAAATGCTTTTAAAAGAAATCGCAAACGAAGATGATGAAGCCGTCTTAGCCAAGATTGGGCAGCAACTGCTTTCAGCCAGTGATGCAGCGAAAATCATCGGCGGTTCACAAAAGACAGCGCGATCGCGATTAGAAGAATTTGGTGCTGAACCCTATATTTCTCGAACGGGCGCTCCCTTATATCGCCGTGCAGATATTGAGCGAATTTACTGGCAAAAACACCAACTTTCTTTGTCATCTTGAGCGGTAAAATCGCAGAACTGAAAGAAAGGCAGATTCAATCTTGTTCTGGTATCAACTTTTACTAAACTTTGTTTCTAGATCCGCTAAGGTCACAGAACTGTGACTCAGATTACAAGTCATGCGTCTAGAGCAATTGCAAGCATTTTTGGCGATCGCTGAAACCGGAAGTTTTCAGCAGGCTGCCCGAAAATGTGATGTCACTCAATCGACCATTAGCCGCCAGCTTCAGGCACTCGAAGCAGATTTGGGAATGTCGCTGTTTCATCGGACTGCCCAGGCTAAGTTAACCGTTGCAGGCGAGCAATTTCTACCTCATGCGCGAAAAATTTGCCAAGAATGGCGCAATGCGATGAGTGAGCTAGAAGAGTTGCGGTTGGGTAAACAGCCCGAATTGTGCGTTGCAGCGATTCACTCGGTCTGTGCCTTTCATTTGCCACCTGTGTTGCAGCGATTTTGTCAGGATTATCCTGAGGTTCAGCTTCGAGTCACTTCACTGGGCAGCGATCGCGCTTTGAAAGTCCTAAAAGATGGCTTAGTCGATTTAGCGATCGTGATGAATAATCGCTTTCTTACCGCAAGCCCTGAAATGATTGTAGATGTGCTTTACGAGGAGCCTGTGAAGATTCTCATGGCAGCCCATCATCCTTTAACAAAATTTGAGCCAGTGCCCTGGTCGGAGTTGGTTCGCTATCCGCAAGTCGTATTCAAAGACGGATATGGAATGCAGCGCCTGGTTCAAGAGCAGTTTCAGCGCCAAGGAGCGACTCTGAAAGCGGCTTTAGAGTTAAATACCTTGGATGCGTTTCGAGGCGTTGTGCGGCAGGGAGAATTGATTGCATTGTTGCCGCAGGGGGCGATTCAGGATGTGCATTTAGATCCGACATTAGTGATTCGATCGACGGATGATCCTGTTCTGGTACGGCAAGTGGTGCTAGTGACGACGCAGGATCGCTTACAGATTCCGCCGATACAGCGATTTCGGGCATTGGTGCAGGAGATTATGCACCCTGCATTTTTAGCCCGAGTTCCGAATGCGATCGTCTAAAGCTTTTTATGAGGAATGAGGTTGAACAGAAAACAATCTGGTATTGTTAAACACTTTGAAAGATTGCAGCGATTCATTCTTAGGCAGGCGTTATGAGTTACGAGTTTCGAGAGTTGCTTAAAAAAGTAGGCAGTGGTCCGCATACCAGTGAGAATTTGACGCGCCAAGAGTCAGAGACAGCGACTCGATTGATGCTGCTGCAAGAAGCGACTCCTGCTCAAATTGGGGCGTTTATGATTTCGCATCGGATTAAGCGTCCGACTGGGGAAGAACTTGCAGGAATGCTGGATGCGTATGATGCGTTGAGTGGAAAGTTGCAGCCCATCGCGTCGAAGATTCCGGTGATGGTGATGTGCCATCCGTATGATGGGCGATCGAGAACTGCACCTTTGGGGGTAATCAATGCGATCGTGCTTGCGGCGGCAGGGGTTCCGGTGGTGCTACATGGAGGCGATCGAATGCCGACGAAAGCAGGAATTCCCTTAATCGAGCTTTGGGATGGGTTGGGAGTCGATTGGAAGACTTTATCGCTGGAGCAAGTTCACAAAATTTTAGAGCGTACTGACTTAGGGTTTGTTTACTTACCGACGCATTTTCCACTTGCTCAAGGATTAGTCGAGTATCGGGAGCAGATTGGCAAGCGTCCGCCGTTTTCAACCTTGGAGTTGATGTGGAATCCGTATGCAGGGGAGTCGCATTTGATCTGTGGCTACGTGCATCCGCCGACTGAGGGAATGTTCCGTGATGCGTTTGCGCTGCGGGGGACGAAGCGATTTACAACCGTGAAAGGGTTAGAAGGGAGTTGTGATTTGCCCCGCGATCGCACGGCAATTATTGGGATGGCAAGGGGGGAAGTGTTCGATCGTTTAACGCTTGTTCCGCGTGAGTATGGATTTGCTGCAAAGGAATTGCCCTTAGTTGACGATTGGGTTGACCAGATGAAAGCTGCGATGCAAGGAGAACCGTCGGAACTCATGCAGGCGACAATTTGGAATTGCGGATTTTATCTCTGGAGAGCGGGAGCTTGTACGAGTTTAGAATCTGGATTTTCGCAGGCGAAGGCGATTTTGGAGTTGGGACAGGCGGAGCGGAAATTGCAGCAGGTGATTTGCGAAATCGAGGCGTTTCGCCCCGTTTTGACCCAGCAATCTTAAAACTGAAACATTACGACTCGTCTCGTCCGTGAACCTGGGCAGGTGGGCTAGTTGCTTCGATCGCGCTAAAGGATTCTAAGATTTTGTAGCTGTGCGGGGTTCCCATTGGAACAACCCAAGAGTCGCCTGATTTTAGGACGAGAACTTGTCCTGCGAGATGCAGTTCAGCTTTGCCTTGAAGGACATATCCGACAGTTTCGTAATCGCGCTGAGTAGCGGGTTTAGCATCGGCAGGTTGCTCATTTTCCCAGAGGCGCATTGCAACGGTTTCGCCAGACGCAAGGTATTTTTGTCCCATTTCGCCTGTGGGTGAGAACTGAGAATCGACTTTCTGAACAGTACTATCTGTCATTGCAGATTCCTCTTGGTGACGGTAATGCGATTCAGGTTAAGAACGCGCCAGGAAAAGTGCCTCTTGCTTCAGGGTGATCATTCGCTCAAACGTCATTCTTATCAAAGCGCAACAATTCAAGACAGAATCGGGGTCAGAAAGCGGGTTATGTGCGATCAGAATTGAGAAAAGTCTATCGTCAGCCAGGTGTAATTTCGCGATCGAAGTTCTATAACAAAGGTCAGATGAAAGGTGGCTTGATGGCAAACGCTTTGGAATTCTTTTAGTTGGTTTTAGATAGTCCATCGAGTCGCGAGTCAGAATCGATCGAACTCTAGGTCACTCGATGAAATCGTCTTATGCAACAGTTAATTGAATCCGTTTTACAGAATCCTGAAGAACACGCCGTCTTACAGCAGATTATCCAAACCTTGAACCGTTCTGAACAGCGGTACTTTCTAAAAAATCAGATCCTTCATGCCTTTGCAGAATACTGTCATGAAGCGAGAAAGCCCGCTCACTTTTTCCACTCTTCGCAACTGGGAAATCTGATTCAATACAGCCATGAACTGTTGCTAGAAGATCACCTGATCTGGCTGATGCTGCGCCCTTGGATTGGCAGCCAGCAAATCTGGTGCTTAGACCCAGCATTAACCAAAGCCAGGTTAATGCCACCGAAAGCATTACTCGAAGCTCGCGATCGCTTTGTAAATCGAGCGCAAGATAATCTTTTTGAAATCGATGTTACGCCGTTCTATCAGAACACTCCGAAAATTGATGATCCTCGCAATATTGGGCAGGGCTTAACTTTTCTCAATCGATATCTATCGGGTCAGGTGCTAAATGATCGATCGTATTGGTTAGCAACCCTGTTCGATGTGCTAAATCGGCATTGCTATGATCAAATGCCATTGTTGATTAACGATCAGATTGAATCGGGGGATCAACTCGTCGAGCAAGTGAAGCAAGCGATTCAGATCTTGAGAACACATGCTCCTGAAGCATCCTATCAAAGCGTGCATTCAGAGTTACAGCCGTTAGGATTTGAGCCAGGATGGGGCAATACGGTTGAGCGTGCCCGTGAAATGATGGAATTGTTAGACCAGATGATCAACATGCCTCAGCCTGCGATTTTAGAGGCATTTGTGGCAAGATTTCCCTCTGTGTTTCGGGTTGCGCTTTGCTCGATTCATGGGTGGGTTGGGCAAGACTATTTAGGACGATCGGAAACATTGGGACAGGTTGCTTATGTGTTAGATCAAGCGCGAAGTCTCGATCGACAACTGCATGAAGAAATTCATCTCGCTGGACTCGATATGCTCAATATCCAGCCGCAGGTTGTGATTTTGACGCGATTGATTCCTAACTGTGAGGGAACTCAATGCGATCTGCCGTTAGAGAAAGTTGACGATACAAAAAATACTTGGATTCTGCGCGTTCCGTTTCGGGAATTTAACGCCAAAATCACCGATAACTGGATTTCTAAATTTGAAATCTGGGGCTATTTGGAGAGTTTTGCAGCCGATGCCCAATCGCGAGTGTTAGATCAGCTTCAAGGAAAACCTGATCTGATCGTGGGTAACTACAGTGACGGAAATTTAGTCGCTTCACTGATGGCACGTCAGCTTAATGTGACACATTGCAATATTGCTCACTCGCTAGAAAAGCCGAAACATCTTTTTAGTAATTTGTATTGGCAAGATTTAGAACCGCAGTATCATTTTTCTGCGCAATTTACCGCAGATTTAATCAGCATGAATGCGGCTGATTTTATTGTCACTTCGTCCTATCAAGAGATTGTTGGCTCCCCTGATACCTTTGGACAGTATGAATCATACAAGTGCTTTACGATGCCGCAGCTTTATCATGTGATTAATGGAATCGAGCTATTTAGCCCAAAATTTAATCGCATTCCGCCAGGAGTCGATGAGCGAGTTTTCTTCCCATATTCTGAAGTACGATCGACGGAACAACGCGATCAAATTTCACATCGATTATTCGAGCAGGAAGCTCCCCATATTCTCGGCAAATTGGCGGATCAGCAACGCACTCCCATTCTGGCAATCTCTCCCTTAACGACAGTCAAAAACCTCTCCGGTTTAGTCGAATGTTATGGGCGCAGTCCTGAATTGCAGCAGCGTTGCAATTTAATTCTTGTCACCAGCAAGCTCAGAATTGACGAAGCGATTAATGCGGATGAAACCGAAGAGATTGAAAAAATTCATCGGTTGATTGAGCATTACCAACTGCATGAACAGGTGCGATGGATCGGCGAACGCATGTCCAATCCTGATCTCGGTGAGATGTATCGCTGTATTGCCGATCGCAAAGGAATTTTTGTGCATTTTGCCCGATTTGAAGCATTTGGGCGTGTATTACTTGAAGCCATGATTTCTGGATTGCCCTCTTTCGCCACCGAATTCGGCGGAACCACTGAAATCATCGAAGACGACAAATATGGATTCTTGATCAATCCCACGGATTTTGAAGGCTCAACGCGCAAAATTTTAGATTTTCTCGATCGAGCCGATGCTGATCCCACCCATTGGGACACGATCTCTGCTAAAAGTATTCAGCGCATTCACGATGAATATAACTGGCAGCATCATACCCGACAGCTTTTATTGCTCACCAAGCTTTATAGCTTCTGGAACTATGTTCATCGGGAAAGTCGTGAGTCTCTGTTGCATTATCTTGACGCTCTATTTCATCTGCTTTATAAGCCAAGAGCGGAAGCCATTTTAGAAGCACACCAAAAATTTTGACCTCCCCGAATTTCCCGGAGTACCTGCATCATGACCCAAATCGACCGTTCGCCCCTGGTCTATACTGATTGGACAGTCGTCGAAACGAACTTTGTCCCCGAGTTGCTCAATACCCGTGAAACAGTATTCACGATCGGAAATGGCTATCTCGGAACGCGCGGTAGCTTTGAGGAAGGCTATGCCCAATCTCAACCTGCTACTTTAATTCATGGCGTGTATGACGATGTTCCGGTCGTCTATACCGAATTGGTCAATTGCCCGGATTGGCTCCCCCTGCTGATTATTGTCGATGGCGATCGCTTTCGCTTAGATCAAGGCGAAATTCTCAGCTATGAGCGGCAGCTTGATGTTCGACGAGCGGTACTGAGTCGAACGATTCACTGGATGAGTCCGAGTGGTCGGAAGATCAAACTGCACTTTGAGCGGTTTGCTAGCCTAGCCGATGAGCATGTGGTCGGTCTGCGTTGTCAAATTACCTCCTTTGACTCAGATGCGATCGTCGAAGTGCAAGCCAGCATCAACGGCTATCCTGAAAACCAGGGCTTTAATCACTGGGAACAACTCGGACAAGGAAAAACAGAGCATGGAGTTTGGCTGCAAGTTCGCACCCGGACTTCTCATATTGAACTGGCAATGGCATCTAGCTTGTCTTTGACGGGTGCTTTAGGAAATGTTCAGGTCACTAATGTTCCGGGCTATCCAACTTTAACGACGACCTTTACGGCTCCAGTCGAGCAAACGGTGACGATCGAGAATTTGATCACAATCTACACCTCCCGTGATGGGGAAGCTCCGGTTAAAGCGGCTCAAACTAAACTCGCAGCGTTGACAAACTACCAAGACTTGTTTGGAGCGCATCAGCAAAGTTGGGCAGAAGCTTGGCAGCAAAGTGACATTCTGATTGAAGGCGATCTCCGCGCTCAGTTTGCGGTGCGCTACAACTTATTTCAGTTACTGATTGCGGCGGCTCGACATGACGATCGAGTGAGTATTCCTGCCAAGACGCTCTCAGGCTTTGGCTATCGCGGTCATGTCTTCTGGGATACTGAAATCTTCATCCTGCCTTTCTTTACCTTTACTCAGCCGCATTTAGCTAAGAATCTCCTGACCTATCGTTATCGAACGATCGAAGGTGCTAGACGCAAAGCAGCCTACTATGGCTACAAAGGCGCAATGTACTCTTGGGAAAGTGCAGATACGGGAGATGAAGTGACTCCACGCTGGGCTTTACCGAAAGATCCTTACGGTGAAGATATTCGCATCTGGTGCCGCGATCGCGAAATTCACATCAGCGCGGACATTGCCTATGCGTCCTGGTACTACTGGAAAGCAACCGAAGATGATGAATGGATGCGCGATTGTGGTGCAGAAATCATCTTAGATACCGCCGTCTTTTGGATGAGTCGAGTCGAGTGGAGTACCCGCTATGAGCGCTATGAGATTCGTGAAGTGATTGGTGCAGATGAGTACCATGAGCATGTGAATAACAATGTTTTCACGAATCGAATGGCACAGTGGCATTTAGAAAAAGCAATTTATATCTATGATTGGCTGAAGCAGATCCATCCTGAGAAACTAGATGAACTCTGCGATCGGCTAAAGATTACCTCAGAACGGCGATTGCGCTGGCAAGACATCGCGACAAATATGTTCATCCACAACAGCCCAACGGGTCTGATTGAACAATGCGATGGATTCTTTGATCTCAAGGATATCAACCTTGAGGACTATGAGCCACGGACTAAATCGATGCAGGAGATTTTGACGATCGCGGGAGCCGACAAAGCCCAAGTTCTCAAACAGCCTGATGTGCTGATGTTGCTTTACTTAATGCGGCAATCTCAAGAGTCTCCTTACTCGCTCGAAACCCTTGAGAAGAATTGGAACTACTACGCTCCTCGAACCGATATTACTTATGGCTCATCTTTGGGCCCAGCGATTCATGCCATCCTTGCGTCAGATTTGAATAAAACGAGTGAGGCATACGATCGCTTTATGCAGGCTGTGATGGTCGATCTTGAGGACACTCGCGGCAATGCAGACGATGGCATTCATGGTGCGTCAGCAGGCGGCATCTGGCAAGCTGTTGTTCTCGGCTTTGGCGGAGTGCAATTTGGGGAAGAACCTTTTGCTCATCCCCATCTCCCGCCGGGTTGGACACGCTTGAAGTTCCGCATTCACTGGCGCGATAGATGGCACGAATTTGATCTCAGAGCAGAACCTAAATCCCCCCAAAGAACAGCTATGTCTCTTCCTTCTTCCGATATTCAAGGTGTAATTTTTGATCTTGATGGTGTTTTGACCGATACGGCTGAGTACCACTACCGGGCTTGGCAGCGATTAGCAGATGAGGAGGGTTTACCTTTCGATCGAGAAGCGAATGAAGCATTGCGAGGTGTTTCGCGTCGAGCTTCATTGATGAAAATCATTGGCGATCGCAGCTATAGTGAAGCTCAGATTGAAGACATGATGGAGCGTAAGAATCGGTACTATGTAGACTCGATCGGTGAGATTTCGCCTGCTGATTTGCTTCCGGGTGTCCTGGATCTGTTGCAAGAGCTAAGACAATCTGGAGTCAAAACTGCTTTGGGGTCAGCGAGTAAAAATGCGCGTCCTGTGATCGAGAAGCTGGGAATCGCGCAATACATTGATGTGATTGGCGATGGGCATAGTGTAGAGCGTCCTAAACCTGCACCGGATCTATTCTTGTTTGCAGCAGGTGAGTTGGGACTCGCTCCTGAAACCTGTATTGTATTTGAGGATGCGGCGGCAGGGATTGAAGCAGCACTTGCCGCAGGGATGTGGGCTGTTGGATTGGGACCAACTGAGCGTGTGGGTGAGGCGCATGTCGTGTTGCCAAATTTGGAAAACGCACATTGGGCGGATCTGCGGGGAAAGTTGCAGCAGCTTGTGAATGAAGAGCGCACGGCTGAGTTGATTCGATAGTCGCGTTTCGGCTTCGCTCAATGTTCGTCTCTCAACGACCTGAGCGAAGCCTGCGTTATTGCGAATTCACCAAAGGGTAGATGGCGAATACAATTTGCATCATCCCAGGTCAAGATTTCTCGGCTAATCGACCCAGCAAGAGATTTAGCAGCAGATTTTGGTTTTCGCTATGCACAGAAATATCATCTGCACAAGCAAGCTCAGCACTCGTCAGCAAAATTGTGCGGTTGGAATTGGCTTGAAATCTCTTTGTGTACAGAACTGACTCGCCTTTATTGATCGGGCGTAAAACCCATGTGCCTTGTGCCTTGGGATGTAAGCCTGGTCGGTGGCGAGTTGGTGGCTTGCAACGATGTGCAGCGTAGCTGTACCAGTGATTGCCAGCGACGAGGAACCGATACTCTCTCACCGCTGAGGACAAGAAAAGCACTATTTGGTACAATCGTTTCACCTGCTTGAGACATGGCATCTTCAAATCAGCATTTGGTCTGTGCTGACTGCGAAGAAAGCGGTTTGTCCGTGACGGCAGAAGTGGTCTAGTACCATCCCCGCATCGTTCGGGATGCCCCAGAGGTGGGAGGCACAGAAACCGTTCTTCCTGCTATGAACAGTTCGGCTGCATCCGTAGGACAGGGCACAGTCAATTGCCCGAATGCGACCGATCCTTGTGGTCGAGTTGCAAGCCACATCGCCTTGTGCGTGTGGTATTTGACTCTAAAGCATGGAAAAAGCGCGATCCGTTATGGATCGCGCTTCCCACTCAATCTTCTGAAATCTACTGACCCGCGTGAGACTTGAATGATTGATACGCCTCTTCAGGATGATACAGATGGCATTGATCCGTAATTTCCTTCATTAACCCCCAAGAGAACTGATATCGTCTCAACTTCGTGCCCCAAGTTTTCACCAAACTGCTATCCGCTAAGCGCAGATTGTAAGACGGAATTGCAGTCGAAAGATGATGCGGGATATGGACATTGATATCGTGGCAGAGAAATTCAACCCACTTCGGATAATCACAATGCACGGTTCCAAATAGTTGCGCCTGTGCTGCGTCCCATTCTTCAGGTTCTTTGAATTGGATATCTGGCA
>JALOOO010000116.1 GCA_025454375.1 Leptolyngbya sp. Prado105
GCGATTTTGTCGTAGTGAGTTGGGATCAGCGGGGAACCGGAAAATCCTATGCGGCTCTCGATCCCACTTCAACCCTGACGCTCGAACAAGCGATCGCAGACACAATTGAACTGACAGAATTTCTGCGATCGCGGTTTCATCAACAAAAGATCTATCTACTCGGCGAATCTTGGGGCAGTACGCTCGGCGTTCTAGCGGTGCAGCGCCGACCCGATCTCTACTATGCCTGGATTGGGAGTGGTCAGATGGTCAGCCAGCGTGAAACCGATCGACGACTGTATCACGAACTCTTAGCCCTAGCAGCTAAAGAGAATGACACCGCTTTGGCAACCAAGATGCGTCGCTATGGCGAACCCCCCTATGCCGATATCCCTTACGCCAATGCCTTTGTGATGCAGCAGTATGAGCGTCTTTCTCCGCCTTACACACCCCCTCAGTCTTATATTCAACGGGGCACCGCTGCTAATCTCGGACCTTGGGGGATTTTTGGTCAAGAATACACCCTGGTCGAGAAAGTAAATGTCCTTCGAGGATTAATCGATATGTTCTCGGTAATGTACCCGCAATTGCAAGCGATCGATTTTCGCCAAACTGTAAAGCAACTGGAAGTCCCGGTTTACCTGCTGGATGGCGCAGCCGAACTTAAGGCACGACGAGAGTTAGCTTTGGAATGGTTTAACACATTGAAAGCACCGCGCAAGCGCCTATTTCGCTTTGAGAACGCTGGGCATTCTGTCGCCTTTGAGCAGTTTGAAACCTTCTCCCACATCCTGACTGACACAATCTTGCCTGAGACCTACTCTAACTGAAACAATATATGAACGGATTACAACTGTCTCGCGCCAATTACTAGCGGGAGACAGCGAATCATCCAAGTAGGGTGACCTCAACTGTCCTACTTGGATAACTGAATAGAAGTTATGACTGAGGATTCATGGTAGGCATTTGTTCAGGAGAGATCGCGATCGCAACGAATCGATCTTTGCGTTTTACTGTTACATTCAATTTTCCACCAACTCCAGTTTCATCGATCATTTGCTGAAGCGCTTTGACTTGCTCGGCAGGTTGATCATTCACAGTCTCAATCACATCTCCGGTGTGCAATCCAGCTTTTGCCGCAGGCGTTCCTTTCCCAACTTGTACCACTAAGATGCCTTGATCCTGCTCGACTTTGATGCGGCTATTTGGATTTTGGTTCACATATTGTTTAACATTTGGATCTAGCGCAACGAGTTGCACTCCAATGTAGGGATGCGTTGCCGATCCTGATGCAATTAATTGCTGAGCAATCATCCTCGCTGTATTAATCGGAATCGCAAAGCCTAATCCTTGCGTTCCCTGAATGATGGCTGTATTAATTCCAATCACTTCCCCTTTCGCATTAAGCAATGGGCCGCCAGAATTGCCTGGATTGATCGCCGCATCCGTTTGCAAAAAGCCCACACGCTTATCTGGAACTCCAATATCTACACTCGATCGCTCAGTGCCACTAATCACACCGACAGTGACGGTTTCCTGTAGCCCAAGGGGATTGCCGATCGCAATTGCCCATTCTCCTTGCCGCACCTGATCAGAATCGCCTAACTCCACCGTTGGTAGCTCATCTGTATCTACTTTGATCACGGCAACATCGGTCACGGGATCAGATCCCAACACTTTGCCTTCTAACACACGCCCATCTTGAAACGTGACTGTTACCGTATCTGCACGATTCACGACATGAGCATTGGTGAGGATTTCACCCGACTTATTAATTACAAAGCCCGAACCCAATCCCCGTAACACTTGTCCTGCACCCCTTTGTGGATTGCCCAAAAATGGACGTAAAGCAGTCGGGACTTCACCGCCTAAAGTGCGAGACACATTCACCTGCACGACTGCATTTTCAGCCCGATCGACCGCATCCATCACAAAGTTATTATCTAAACTCCCCAACGGTGCTGCCTGCACGGGCAAGCTGATCAATAGCAACCCAATCCACACGATCGCACAACTTAGCCAACTCGATCGAAATTGTTTCTGCATGATTATTCCCTTAAGCTTAAATCGGCACCATTGACTGTTCAATCAGCCTATCCAAAGCTTAGAGAATGTTCCTAAATTGTCTTCATTCCTATGGCAGAAAAACGCCTCAGTCTGGGTTCGGGTTGAGGACAGTCTGTAAGGTTTCGATTAATGCTTTTGTCGTATAGGGTTTTGGTAAAAACGCCTTGATACTTTGCTCTTGAGAAATCTGATAATTGGTTGCTAACCCACTCATCGCAACGACTTTAACGGTTGGATTGAGGTATTGCAACGCGCGAACTGCGGTTAAGCCATCCATCGAAGGCATCATGATATCCATCAAGACTAAGCTAATCTCATGCTGATGTTTTGCATAGATCGAAATCGCTTCAACGCCATCGCTTGCAATCAATGTCCTGTAGTTACAGAGTTCTAATGTCGTCTGCGTCACCTGCTGAATCGAAGGTTCATCCTCGACAATCAAAATCAACTGATCATTTCCAGTCGCGATCGCAGGATTATCGATCAGATGAATCTCTTCTTCCTCAACCGCCGGAAAGAAGACTTGAAACCGTGAGCCTTGAGCAATCTCGCTCTCGACCTTCACAAACCCTCCGTGATTTCTCACAATTCCGAGGACGGTCGAGAGTCCTAGCCCTGTCCCTAGCCCAAAGTCTTTTGTGGTAAAGAAGGGATCAAAAATTCGCTCCAAGAGTTCTGCTGGAATCCCAATGCCCGTATCTGCAACCGTCACCACGACAAAAGACCCCGATCGAGCCTCTGGATTTATCCGAGTATAGCTTTCACCTAGCACGATATTGTCTGCTGTAAGACTGAGGATGCCGCCGCTCGGCATTGCATCACGAGCATTGACGCAAAGATTCATCAAAACCTGGTGAATCTGAGTCGAATCCGCAGCAATCATCCACAGATCAGAGGCAACAGCCGGAGTGCGAATGTCGATCGACTTGGGGAAAGTTTGGCGAACAACCTGTACAACTTCGGTGAGCAAAGGTCGGATTTGCAGCAGTGCGCGCTCCCCTTCGCCGCCCCGCGCAAAGGTGAGAATCTGCTTGACAAGATCTGAACCGCGTTTCACATTGTCTTCGATCAACTGAAGCAACTGCTGATTTTGCTCGTCTAAATCGGGAAGCTTGAGCGGAAGCAGTTGTGAGATGGCTAAAATCGGGGTGAGCAGATTGTTAAAGTCATGAGCAATGCCACTTGCGAGTGTGCCGAGGCTCTCTAAGCGTTGGGCGCGTAAAAATTGAGCTTCTAATCGCTTCTTTTCAGTAATATCGGTATCCACGGTGAGAATTGAGATCGGTTCTCCTGAGTCATTTCGCACGAGTGTACAGCGAGTCGCAACAATCACTTCCTGCCCCGATCGATTGAGTCGCGTAAATTCTCCCTGCCATTCTCCATTTTCCAGCACAGCTTGAAGCATTTCGCTTTCTTGATCTGCAAATTTCTGTCCTAGGAGCGTCCGCACATCTTGGTTAAAAACTTCCGCTGCACTCCACCCATATAACCGTTCTGCGCCTTGATTCCAGAAGGTAATGTGGTTTGAGAAATCGCGGACAAAAATTGCATCGGAAGCAATGTTAATCAATGCAGCTTGTTCTCGAATCTTCTGCTCGCTTTCGTGTAATGCTTGCTCGGCTGCGTGTCGTTTTTGCCGTTCTTTTGCTTCTCGCAGTTCTCGTTCAACGGCTGGCAACAATCGAGCTAAGTTCCCTTTAATGATGTAATCATGCGCTCCTGCTTTCATTGCCGCAACTGCAACCTCCTCCCCGATCGTGCCAGAAACAATAATAAACGGCAGATCCCGCTTCTGACTTTGAAGCAGTTGCAGTGCTTGTGGTGCGCTAAATCGCGGCAAAGTATAGTCAGCAATGACGAGATCCCAAGATTCGCGATCGATCGCGGCTTGCATCTCATCTGGGGTTTCTACTCGCACATAATCTAGAGTGTAGCCGCCTCGACGCAACTCGCGTAGGACAAGCAGCATGTCATCTTCCAAATCCTCAACAACCAAAACTCGCAGATGAGAATCCATGCCGATCGCCTCCTCTAGACAGGTGGGGGTTCATTCATCAGCAACCAATACATGCCTAATTGCCGAATTGCTTCCGAAAACTGACTAAAATCTACAGGTTTGCAAATGTAGCTATTACATCCCAAACTATAGCTCGTGAGTAAATCGTTCTCTTCACTTGAGGTAGTGAGAACCACGATCGGGAGAAGCTTTGTTTCGTCATTTTCTCTTAAGCGTCGCAGTACTTCCAGCCCGTTAATGCGAGGCAGTTTCAGATCTAATAGTACGACGGAGGGTTTGAGTGTAGTATCTCGTCCAGCATATATTCCTGTTCCAAATAAGTAGTCGAGTGCTTCTACGCCATCATGCGCGACAACAATTTCATTGCCGATGCGATGTCGTTTCAGCGCACGAATTGCTAAGGCTTCATCATCGGGGTTATCTTCGACTAGCAGAATGACTCGATCATCTCCATTCGCATTCATGCCTGAACCTCGTCTGCTAGTGTGAAATAGAATGTTGCGCCTTGATTTAAGGTTGAGTCTGCCCAAGCTTGACCGCCATGACGATGAATAATTCGCTGCACGGTGGCAAGCCCGATTCCATTGCCAGGAAATTCATGCATCCGATGCAGTCGCTGAAACGGTTTAAACAATTTGTCACAATAAGCCATATCAAACCCAACTCCGTTATCTCGAACAAAATAAGTTAGACTGCCGTTCTCTTGAGCGATCGCACCAAATTCGATTTTAACGGAAACCTTGCCAGTCGTAAATTTCCAGCTATTACTCAACAAGTTTTCTAAAACGACTCGCATCAAGGCGATATCTCCAGAGGCAATCAATCCAGGCTGAATCGTCGTTTCTATCTGTCGATCGGGTTCAGCTTGTTGTAACTGGGTGCAGATGCGACTCGCAAGTTGGCTGAGATTGATCGTTTCTCGATGCAGATCACTTCGAGTCACGCGCGATAGGGTCAGCAGATCATCAATTAACTGTCCCATGCGATGGGTTGCTGCCCGAATGCGACGGAGATAATCCTGTCCAGTGGTATCTAATTGCTCCAAGCAGTCTTCTAAGAGTGCTTGACTAAAGCCATCAATGCTACGGAGCGGGGTGCGCAGATCATGCGAGACTGAGTAGCTAAAGGCTTCGAGTTCTTGATTGACAGCTTGCAGTTCAAGAATCGCTTGTCGGAGTCCTTGATTGAGTGTATGGGAACGTTGCTCTGCTTGCTGGCGTTCTGTGACCTCTGCGCGTAGCTCTGTTAGGATTTCTGCATGTTGCAGTGCAACGGCAAGGTGGCTTGCAATCTGTTGCACAAATTCAATTTCGGTATCCTGCCACTGCCGAGGAGCGCGACATTGATGAATGCAAAGTAACCCCCACAGATGCCGCCCTTGCAGCAGAGGGACGACTAGATTCGCACGTACCTGAAACTGAGCCAAAATCTGAATATGGCAATCGCTGAGTCCGGCATCGTAGATATCGGCTACATTTTGCACTCGACCTTGCTCGTAATGGACAGCAAACTGATCGCCAAAGCAGTGGTCATGAATTTTTTGTGCGATCGCAGATGAAAAGGCTGGATCGACATCTTCTGAAACAAATTCTCCATCATCGCAGCCAGAATTTGGCTCGAAGCGAAACATCCCGACTCGATCGACGGCTAAGAGTTGTCGCACTTCAGCGGCGGTTGATTGAAAAATTGTATTGAGGTCGAGGGGTTCTCGCAGTCGAGTAATGACACGGAATAGAGCTTTCTGCCGTTCTACTAAAAAGTTTGCTTGGTTGAGTTGTTGTTCTAGAGGGGCAATTTCTTCAGCAAATATCTGCTGAAGTTGTTCAAATGCAGCTTCATCCCGGCAGAGACTCTGCAATTTTGTCAAGACTTCTGGACGCATGACTCGATCTTCCTCAATCAAAAAGGACGAACGCACAGAAGTATTGTAAGGTCTGGTGGATCTCAACTGCGATTCGGATGAGGGATAAAAAGCATGATGTCCCTCACCCAACGGCAAAGGACATCAACTCTCCAAAAAATTCGTCAATGATTCGGCGCTATTTTACGACAGAATCAACTTGTGAGCCTGCATTCGCTGGAGATTGGAATGCTTTTTCCAGTCTCATAATTTGCTTTGCTTGAGCCGAAAGAATTGTCCTATCTAACCCATTTACAATCAGCGCATCGATCGAGAATAATCCTGCACCATTGACCGTGAACAGCAAGAAGCAAGCCGCATAGATCGCCGATAGCTCCAAATAAGGAAGACTCAAGCCTGCAACCAGGATGTGATGATACATTGCAACACACATTGTGCCGAATAAGCCAAAAGCTGCCGGACGAGCTAAAAAGCCGATCGCGAGAAGGGGGGCTGCTGCCAATTCGGTAAAAGCGGCAAGGTAGCTAAAGAAAATCGGGAAGGGCAGACCAATAACTTCAACATAACTATGAGCAAAGCTCTCAATGTCTGCCAACTTGTCGAGTCCGTTGTGAACCATCATGATCCCAACGACAGTCCGCAGAATTGCCCAAGTGGTCTGAGTCCAAAGTCCCGAATTAACGGTTGGGTGAAGGAGTTTCGTGAGCAGGGTCGTAGGTGTCATGGCTAAAGGATTGTGTGCAAGATTAGGAAGAATATTACAGAATCTAACGCATATATTAAGAAATTTGTATATTTCTAATCTTTTCCTATCTAAAGGGAGAGCGATCGAGGAATCAAGAAGACGGTCGCATCATAGACAGGATCAATCTAGCAACTTACCTTAGAACGACAGGCGCGAGATCCGCCGCAATTTGCCGTAATCGTTTTAATCCAGTCAGCGATCCCCGAATCAATCGACTCGCTGAAATCGGCTTCTTCACCATCGCCTTCGCCATCCGCACCGGCTGAATCTTCCCATCCACAATCACACCGCTCAAATCTGGCATATCAAACTGCACATCATCGCTCACCACTCGTAACATCGCGACTGAAAATCGTTGTACAACCGCAAATCCCTCCATATCCACAACATCCGCTCCATACTGCTCATGCAGCCCTTGCTTCTCACGCGCCGAACAAATCACTCGATCGCTATTCAACCCTCTGACAGCGGCAACTCCAAAATGATTTTGCAGTCTAAGCGTTAAAGCACGATCGCAGAATATTTCCTCTCTTGAAAAGCTGATACAAGACTGATAAATTGCTAATTCGCCAATTCTAAGATGAGAGGATAAACTGCCACATAAGCCCATGACCAGGAGTGCTGAATGATCAGGAATCGAAGTGCTGTCGAGAAAATCAGCCACTGCTTGCCCTGCCGGGAGTGCAATTACTTGAATTTTTGCATTTGCACCTTGAGATACAGCGTGATATTCAGCACCTTGGGGGACGAGAATGACCGGAATCATTGAAACACTAGATGAATTCATTCAAGCAAGATTAACATCCCCCGAACTGTCTTTTTAGCCTCACCGAGTTTATGAATTTGCCCAAATCGATTTCGCGAGAGCGTTTCAACATTTCCCGGATTGCGATCGCAATGCCATGGTTATCTTTATCTTTTTGGCTGGCAATCACCGTTGCTGGATTTTTTGCCCTTAGCTCATTAAAGTATGCGCTCTTTCCTGATATTACCTTCCCAGTAGTGGTCGTGAATGCAGAAGCTCCGCTCACACTCACAACTGAAACCGAGAAGCAAGTCACACAACCGATCGAACAAGCCATGCGATCGCTCAACGGCTTAAACGATCTGCGCTCTTCAACCTTTCCAAATCAAACAGCGGTTAGTCTATCGTTTGATGTCGGCACAAGCTTAGAAGCAGCCAGCAAAACGGTTGAAGAAACCATGAAATCGGTGACCCTGCCGAAAGAGACTCAATTCAAAGTCACTGCACTGAATTTGAACGAGTCAGCAGCAGTCAGCTACGCGATCGAGAGCGATTCGCGGAATCTGCAAGACCTAACACAGCTTACCACCAGCCAGATTGTTCCGCCTTTGGAAAAAATTTCAGGCGTATTGAAAGTCAATACACTCGGTGCAGGTGGGAATGAACGGGGCGCAACCCTGACGCGATTTAATGGCAAAGACGCGATCGCGATTCAAGTGGTCAAGCGCGGGGATGCAAACACACTCGAAGTCGTGAGTGCTGTTGAGAAAGAAATTGAAACGCTGAGAAAAAATCTGAGCAACGTCAAAATTACACTCGCGTCAACTCAAGCCGAATTCATTCAGAACGCAACGCATTCGACGATCGAGGCCTTGATTGAAGCGATTGCTCTATCGGTGATCGTGATCTATCCCTTTCTGCGAAGCTGGCGAGCGACGCTAATTTCAGCCCTTGCGATCCCGATCTCACTCCTGGGAACTGCGATCGTCATGGCATTCTTTGGATTCAATCTCGAAACGATTACATTACTAGCATTAGCACTTGTGATTGGTAGCGTAGTCGATGATGCGATCGTAGATGTCGAAAATATTAGCCGACATATTGAAGACGGAGAAGCACCGAGACAAGCCGCACTCAAAGCAACCAGTGAAATTGGCTTAACAGTAACAGCCGCGACTTTTACAGCCGTTGCTGTGTTTTTGCCGATCGGACTGATGGAGGGTGTGATTGGGCAGTTCTTTAAGCCCTTTGGGATCACAGTTTCGGCGGCAATGATTATGTCGTTACTCGTCGCGCGAACCCTGTCCCCAGTGTTGTCGATTTACATGCTGAGAAAATCAGATCGCAAACGATCAGCACGATTTGATTCAGTCGGGTTTTGGTTTACTGAGAACTATCGAAAACTGTTGCAGTGGTCATTGCGACATCGCGCGATCGTGGTAGGAATTGCGATCGCGAGTTTTGCCGCCGGAATCGCCATTATTCCTATGATTCCACAGGGATTTATTCCCAAGCTCGATCGCGGAGAATTCAACGTTCGCTACACGACCGCTTTGCCAAAAATTCCGTCTCCAGAAGAGATTCAAGCAACTCTAGCAGCAGGGGGTCAGATTCCCCAAATCAATCCTTTGCAAGACTCACTAACTGTCGCGAAACAGCTTGAAGCGTCAATCAGAAAGTCACCGGATGTTGAAACCGTCTTCACGACTGTAGGATCGCGTGAAGGAGAACCGAATAAAGGCTTACTCTATGTCAAATTGAAGCCCGATCGTGCAACTGCAACATTACAAGATCAACTGCGATCGAGCCTGCCTCAACTCTCAGGAGTCACGACCAGTGTTGAAGATATTCCATTCGTCGAAGCAGGAAGCCAGAAGCCACTTCAAGCTGCGCTCAAAGGCGAGGACTTAGCAACCTTAGAACGTGCTGCAAACGACCTAAAAAATCGGATACAGACGATTCCAGGCATTGTAGATGTCACGATTAGCGGGAGCAACAATCAGAATGGGATTCAGCAAATCGATCGACGCGGTGGGCAACGAGTCGTTTATGTCAGTGCAAATCTGGGTAAAGATCTATTATTAGGCGATGCAACAGAGCGGTTAGTTAACGAATCTAAGACGGTTTTACCCGCAAATGTCACCCTGAGTTTAGGAGGAGATTCTGCAAGCAGTCGTGAGATTTTTGGTAGCTTTGGTAGAACATTGGGACTGTCTGCACTCTGTATCATGATTGTTCTAGTGCTGCTGTTCAAGAGCTTGGTCGATCCCATTGTTGTCACCTTGTCTCTTCCTCTCGCCTTAGTGGGAGCAATGCTAGCGTTACTCATCACTCAAAGTGATTTTGGCATGATTTCGCTTATTGGCTTTGTGTTTCTACTTGGGATCACCAACAAAAATGCAATCCTAATTGTTGACTATATCAATCAACTGCGACGAGAAGGCTGCGATCGTAGAGATGCCATTCTCAAGGCTGGGCCGATTCGACTACGCCCGATTATGATGACGACGGCTGCTACGATTTTAGGCATGGTTCCGATCGCGCTTGGACTGGGAGCCGGATCAGAATTGCGTTCTCCTATGGCAGTCGCGATCGCAGGCGGATTAATCACATCGACTCTCTTGAGTTTGTTTGTCGTTCCCGTCGTTTATACCTTGCTTGATGACCTTAAGCCCAAAAAACAATGAAAGCATTTGTGACTGGAGGAACAGGGTTTGTCGGGGCAAATCTGATTCGATTACTGCTTCAACAAGGGTATGAAGTCAAAGCGTTAGCTCGCCCCAATGCTCGGTTGGATAATCTCAAGGGATTAGAAATTGAGCTTGTGTTAGGAGATTTAAACGATCCAGATTTAGCTCGATCGATGAAAGGCTGTCACTTTTTATTCCATGTTGCAGCCCATTACTCACTCTGGCAAAGCGATCGAGCAATCCTATACCAAAGCAATGTTCTTGGCACTCGAAATGTTCTCGCCTCCGCAAAAATAGCAGGAATTGAACGATCAATTTATACTAGCTCGGTTGCAGCGATCGGCGTTGATCCCAGGGGACAACCCACGACGGAGTGCTACCAATCTCCAGTTGAGAAACTGATTGGACATTACAAACGATCGAAGTACTGGGCAGAGCAAGAAGCCGTCAAAGCAGCACAATCTGGTCAAGATGTCGTGATTGTCAATCCCAGTACTCCGATTGGAGCGTATGACATCAAACCGACTCCGACAGGCGATATTGTGCTGCGGTTTTTAGAGCGTCGAATGCCAACTTATGTCGAAACAGGTCTAAATTTTGTGCATGTGCAGGATGTTGCCTGGGGACATCTGCTCGCATTGCAGAAAGGTAAATCTGGCGATCGCTACATTCTGGGGCATCAAAATCTCAGCTTGAAACAAATCCTCGACGAATTAAGTCAGATCACTGGCATGAGTGCCCCAACGCGATCGATCCCGGTGTGGATTCCGCTGAGTGTCGCCTGGATTGATGAAATCATGCTCACGAAATTGGGTAAAAAGCCTTCAATCCCAGTCGATGGAGTGAGAATGTCAAAGCAACCCATGTATTACGATCCGAGTAAAGCGATTCGCGAATTGGGACTTCCCCAAACACCAATCCGCACCGCTTTAAAAGATGCCGTAAACTGGTTTCAAGAGAATTTAATTTAAACTGCGTGAGGAGATATCGATGGGAGTCCCTATCCAGCAAGTAATCGGCATCGGCTCTTATTTAGTCAAACAACGGTTACTCGGTCGAAAACGATTTCCTTTAGTCTTAATGCTAGAGCCATTGTTCCGGTGCAATCTCGCCTGCACTGGCTGCGGCAAAATTCAGCATCCTGTGGAAATTCTCAAACAAAATCTCTCTCCTGAGGACTGTTTCAAAGCGGCTGAAGAATGTGGCGCACCTGTGGTGTCAATCCCAGGCGGCGAACCCCTGCTGCATCCGCAAATTGGCGAAATTGTCCAAGGATTAATCGATCGTAAAAAGTTCATCTATCTCTGCACCAACGGCATCCTGCTCGAAAAGAGTCTCGACAAGTTCAAGCCCTCGCCTTATTTCACCTTCATGGTGCATCTCGACGGAATGCGCGACTGGCATGATCAATGTGTCGATCGTAAAGGCGTATTCGATACCGCTGTCAAAGCGATTAAAGCCGCCAAAGCCAGAGGCTTCCAGGTCAACACGAATACGACGATTTTCGACGGGGCAAATCCTGAAGAGATGCACAAATTCTTTGATTTCCTGACTGAGCTAGGAGTCGATGGGATGCAAATCTCTCCAGGCTATAGCTATGAATGGGCACCCGATCAAGATCATTTCTTGAAGCGTGAACAGACGCACATTCTGTTCCGCCAAATTCTTGCTCCGATGAAGAACGGCAAGAAGTGGAATTTTAGCCATAACCCGCTATTTCTCGACTTTCTGATGGGCGAAAAGGACTATGAATGCACGCCTTGGGGCAGTCCGAGCTATAGCGTACTAGGGTGGCAGAAGCCTTGCTATCTCTTGAATGAGGGACATTACAAAACCTTCCAGGAGCTACTCGACAAGACGGATTGGAGCCAGTACGGTCGCAAGAGCGGCAATCCCAATTGTGCCGATTGTATGGTGCATTGTGGCTATGAACCAACAGCCGCGATCGATGCGATGCAGCCGCAAAATATCGGACGCGCTATGACTTCGGTGTTGGGCAAATAGCACCAAAATTGGCAATTTTAAGTTTTGAAGGCTATAAGGAGTAGGGAGTTATTTCTTATCTTCCCCACTCCCCACCTTCATCACTCATCTAGGATTGCTATAGTGCATCCCCTCTCACTTGTATTCGTGTGAAAAAAACTACTGCCATTCTTGTAGCTCAGCTAGCCAATTTTGCATGAGTGCAGTCATTTGCCCGCGTCGAGTCTCAAAATTTGCCGCAACCCAAATCAGCAGAATCCCTAAACACAATCCGATAATCCACTTGAGCAGCGAGTAGACCGCAACAAATACAATCAGTTGGTTGATGATATTGAGCAGAAAAGTGAGCGTCCCAATATATAGAAATGCTCGAATTCTTAGCCCCAACCCGGCGAAAATTGCCATCAAACTGACGATTCCTGGAAGAATTCCATAATTCGCCTGAGTCAATAATGCTGTGCCACAGATTAAACCCATACCACAGATACGAACATAATGCCGAGAGGTTCGCTCTGAAGATTGTACGAATGAAGGCTCGACCTGTGCAAAGTACAAAATTGACAATCCGATCGGCAAAACTTGCCAAAACAGCACATCAGCATCGATCTGCAATTGATCAAGAACTAGCCAATTGAGCGCAGCAACACTGAGGTAAGTCCAGCGAACTTGTCGGCGAATCGAAGCAACCAGGCTGTAAAAAATAGCAACGACAATCAAACTAAAAGGATGTACGATCGTCGCGGTTCCCGCTAAGACAAGTAATGGGACTGCGATCGCCACTCGCTGCCAAGGTTGCCTTGCCCAACCGAGCCGATCCCACGGCAGGACAAACAGAATAAATGCTGCGATCGCGCTAATCGCGACTGCATAAGGTCGCACGACTTCACTAAAAAATCCGCTAAACCAGGGCTTTGTGCTGAGATACCAGGCTAGCCCTGCTGCTTCTAGCAATCCTGCATAAAGCCAAGCTTCTACCGCAAACGCAGGCGGACGATGCCGAGCTTGCCAAATGGCATAAAGCGACAAGACCATCCCGGTTGTAAATCCAACGAGTGCTAAGACTCCAGAGGAATCGGGAGCCATCAAGGTCAAGATTGCAGCGATGCTCAAGACTCCACTACTGACTGCCCAATGCCCATGAGCAAAAGGTCGAATTTCTTCTGCCGTCAGTCTGAGATACCGCAGCAACACAGGCTGTGCAGAGCGATAGAGCAGCATCAGAATAGTTCCTAGAGTCGCGATCCCCATCAGTTGATCACTCATCGGCAAGAGCCGGGTCTGGTACAGAACAAGCTCATAAGCCGCGATCGAGAGTCCTATGATCCCAAGGTAAGTTAGCGGTTTAAATTCTAATTGTCGTCTTGAGATCGAGATTGCAATCCATGCGACTCCTAAAGTCACCCATCCTGTCCAAGCTGTAAATAAGTTAGATCGAAAGACCAGTGCGAGAATCCCATAGCCCAACGGCAAGCCATGCCAACCGAGCGATAATTGCCCAATCTGCTTACGTCGCTGCCAAAGATCCCCGAAGCTCTGAGTCAGCAACCCTAGCCCGACATTTGCAAGACTCAACCCTGCTAGAGAAGGCTCCAGCCACGCCAAACTTTCTGCAATGAGTAACTCTAGCCCAACCCCAACTCCGATAAAAACGGCGATCGAGGAAGTCTGCCAAGTTCGGTACAGAAGCGAACCTGTGACTAACGCTGTCGCCCCTACTACAACCATACTCGGTAGTGCCTCGGCATGATAAACATTGATGGTATGCACACCTGCACCCAGCAAAGTGACCCCACTCAATCCTGCTGCCCAGTTGTCTGCGGCTTGAGCATAAATATTGACAAACATCGAGTCATGCCGTCTTGCCCAACGTTGAAACTGCCATAGAACAGCAAGTGAGATCGCGCTGACTAGGAGCCATGATTCTAGTGTAAAACCGGGCAACCTATGCCAAATCCACCAGCCTACTGTCCCTAAACCACACCCAATCGTGAGATAGGCAAGTTCAATCCTTCTTAAGCACCGTGAGTTAACAAACAGCAAAAGGGCAGCAAGTCCTAAACTCAGCAATCCAGTATCCCAGTGCTGCATTGCTGGAATTTGCAACATTGCTAGCGCAAAGACGCTCGCTGTACTGGCAACTATCCGTCTAGACTCATCTCGAACTGCGATCTCACTCAGTAGCATTGGGATCAACGCCCAAGCAATTGCAGGTCTAAAAGGAGCTTCAAAGAATAGAATGTAAGATAATGATGCGATGCCAAAACCAATATGCCATGCGCTCTGTCGCCAAATTTCCCAGCGATCGCGAAACTGAGTGAACCCCCATTGGACGATCGCAATGCCTAGAAAAATACCTGCCCAAGCTGATTGAGAGAGTAATGGAAATCGCCACTGAATCGCAGCCGCTAGCGCCGCCAATCCGACTAAATGCGTTGCATAAACCAATGGTTTAGGATTCTGCTTTTGCTGAGTCAAACCTGCTAATGTCAGGGTTGAAGCAACTAAATTGAGAGTTCGTGTAGCAGGAGCAAATGCGCTAATCCCCGTCAATCCAATGCCAAAGAGTAAAGCGATCGCTGCGGTAAATTGTGCGAGTTCTGGTTTTTCCTGGCGCTCTAACCATTTCGCGATCGTGATCATCCCGAGTACGGATGGAAATAAAGCAATCCCTAACAGTGCAAAAGGCACCGTCTGAGTTTGAGTTAAATTCGTTGCAGCATTCACGATCTGAGTCTGGACTGGACTGGGAACAAGTCGCCAAATGAGCCAAATCGATTGCAGCCCAACTAGCAATAAGCCGATGATATCCAACCGCCGCCAATACCGTTGTAAAAGTTTCGCCCAAAATCCCAAAGCTAAACCACTGATGATCAATGCCTGCCATGCAACGTGATGAACAGAAACAAACCACCCAAACCCTAACAATCCTGCTGCAAATAGCCAAAGTGATGCGAATGAGTGATGCTGTGCCACTCGTACAACTAGCCATCCGACAATGCCAAATGCAAGCCCTAATTGAGCAATATCAACCTCTGCGATAAAAATAGCGCGTAGAAATAGCAGCACAACTGCAACAGTTGGAAAGACTAATTTTGTAAAGGCTGCTGTTGGACGAACGATCGTCGCTGCGATCGCTCCTAGATAAACCGCGCTCACGGGAAGATTCGGGAAATTCCAGCCACATTGCAAGTAGCTTAATCCCAAGTACCCCACTAAAGCGGGACTCACCCCTGCTGAGTTCGGAAATTGCTGTCGAAAGACTAGAACAGAGACAGCCGTCAGTATTCCTGACACGACTAAAGCGGTGAGCAACGATAGAGGTTGGATCGAGTGCAGCAAAAAACTATCGATCGCCCAAAAATTGACCGGAACCAGTAATAAAGTCAGCGTTTGTAAGGTCGAAGCTGTAAGCCGCAGGTTTTCTTGTCGTCCTGCCCAAAAAGAAACGCCCCAAAAGCTCAGCGTATAGGCTAACAGTACTAAATATTGCCCAGTCGGTGAAACATTCTGCCATTGGCTTGCTGCTAATACGGCTGAGGAGATAATCACCAGAAAAACGCCGAGTACCAGCAACCAAACAACGCTGAGTTCTTGTTGGAGTGATCCAATCATCTGCCTGAGGAAGCTTTGCCGGGGTGGAATGCGGTGCAGTGCAGGCGGCTCGATCCGGGATTTTACGCTTGAAACAAAATCTGGAGGGACAAAATCTGGCGGTGAAGGGACAGGTGCGATCGGCAACGTATCAGTCAAATATTTCTGGCTTAGGGTTAAGATTTGTCGATCGCTGATTAAGCCAAGCTGCAACCAAAGCTCTAATCCAGCCAGAAAATTAGGGTGATTGGCATCTAGTTCTACTGAAATACGGCGACTCTCTGGAAATGCCATCGATGTGCCTCCAGGCAGGTATCAGAATGAATGTAGAGATGAGTTTCAATCTACTGAAGGTTAATTCATCTCGTAGGGTCGCTTCGTCCGCTTCCTGCATTGGCACATTTATTTGGTGTGGGATGGTCGTCTCTCCAAAAATCTAGTTAGAAGCTTTAACAGAGCTATTGCAGCAGAGACGGAAAAGACGATCGCGAAGATCGTTAACTGTAATCATTTCAAAATCAAACGTTTGTCACCTGATTGACTGACACATCTCTTCGGGATTGCATGTCCCGCCCGCACGTGAACGGTGGGCTAGTTGAGGCAACTGTGCTAAAGCACACTCAGAAGAGTCTTCAGCCCACTTGAGTGGGGTTATTTCTGTTAGCCCGCCGTTCACGCGCGGGCGGA
>JALOOO010000117.1 GCA_025454375.1 Leptolyngbya sp. Prado105
ACAATTGAATCGCTCGAAATCATGAATATCCTCACTTACGGCGGAGTTGAAACGGCGCAATATCCATTTTCGATCTATCGCAAATGGTTCCAACGATTCTTTACTTTTTTGATTCCACTCGCTTGTGTCAGCTACTTTCCGCTTCTTGCCGTTTTGAATAAAGCGACTGAATTTTCTGTCCCATTGTGGGTGTGTTATGTTTCTCCGATCGCTGGCTTTATTTTCCTAGGGGTCTCGCTCAAATTGTGGCAAATTGGCGAGCGGTATTACTGTTCAACTGGAAGTTAATGCTCAGAAGTTCATGCTCAATCCGGGCTAAACCGTGTATCGTAAGTGAGATTAAAAATCTCTTAAATTTTTGATTGATCCCACTCAAGTACGTAAGAGCGGGATAGTATCGATCGAACATCGTCCACGGTTGTCCGAAGAGTAGAGCGCACGAATGAAACGAACATCAAGGTTCCTAGCTTTTCTGTTGGGTTTAATATTAGTGATGTTGCCAGCCAGCATCCCTTCGGTTGCGCCAAGTATCGGTCAATCCATCGCCAAACCTGCACAGAAGCCGACTGCTGAGCCAGATCGATCACAACTTCGACCGTTCGATGACCTGATCAAAGAGACCAAAACAATCAAAGGATTGTTCACTCTCTATCAAAATGAGAAAAACGGTAGACTGTTTGCAGAAATCATGCCCGACCAGCTAGATCGCAACTATCTCGCTGCAATGACGCTCGAATCGGGAATTGGGCAAAATGGACTTTATAGCGGGTTACCGATCGGGGATTTTCTCTTCACCTTCCGCCGTGTGAACAACAACATCCAGTTTGTCGTCCCGAATATTTACTTTCGCTCAGAACGCGGACTGCCCATTGAGCGATCGATTGCGCGATCGTTTAGTGATTCTGTCTTAGAAGCATTGCCGATTCGCAGCATACATGCAGAGCGCAAAAGCTTTTTGGTAGAACTCAATCCCTTACTCCTTTCTGATCTGCCCGGACTCTTACCTGTTCTCTCTGCAACCTTGGGTGGCTCTTACAGTCCAGAATCGAGTACTTCGTATTTTGATGAAGTCAAAGCATTTCCGCAAAATGTTGAAGTCGAATCTGTGTTTGGTTTTATCGGGGGAGACAATGGCGGAGATACCCCTAGCTACATCACAGCTTTGCCTGATAGTCGTGCTTTCTCGCTGAAAGTCCGCTACAGCTTATCTCAGCTTCCAGAAAACAATAGCTACCGTTCTCGACTCGCTGACGATCGCATTGGCTACTTTATCACCGCCTACAAGGATTTCTCAGACGACAATTCCAGACGACCGTTTGTGCGCTACATCAATCGCTGGAACTTACAAAAGCAAGACCCCGCAGTTCCTTTATCGAAACCCAAAAAACCGATCGTATTTTGGATCGAAAACAGCGTGCCGTTAGAGTATCGCGATGCCGTTCGCGATGGGGCATTATTTTGGAATCGAGCGTTTGAGAAGGCGGGATTTAAAGATGCGATCGAAGTTCGACAGATGCCAGATAAAGCCGATTGGGATCCCGCAGATGTCCGATACAACACGATTCGCTGGTTCAATAGTAACGATGCCATCTTTGCGATGGGACCTTCGAGAGTGAATCCGCTTACAGGTGAAATTCTCGATGCAGACATCATTGTTTCTGCTGACTTCACAAGAGCGCTAAAAGAAGACTATCGAACTTTGGTCGAACAAAACCAAATGCGAACCGCTCCTTTCGTGTCTCAACTCGTCGGAAATCCTAACCTCTGTAACTATGGGATGATAGCTCGATCGTTGCAGAAACAAGCGAAAGAAACCGCGAAGCAACCGATTCCTCGACTGCGCTTTGGCTCTCATCTTGGCAACTCTCAAGACTTATGTTTTGGAGTCGATACGGCAAAGCAATTTGCAGTTGGCAATATGTTCTTAGGCGTGATGCAGAATCAATTGCCGAGTAGTCCTGAGCGCAAAGCCTTTGCTCAAGAATTCATGCGAGAATTGATTGCGCATGAGGTCGGTCATACCTTGGGATTGCGTCATAACTTCCACGCCAGCGCCATGCTCAAACCAGAAGAGCTAAACAATCCTGCGATCACCCAAGAGCGAGGGTTAACTGCTTCTGTCATGGACTATGCACCTGTGAATCTTGCCCCCCAAGGCACAAAGCAGGGCGATTACTTTACGCATCGTGTGGGAGCCTATGACGAATGGGCGATCGAATACGGTTACACTCCGATCGATGCCAAGATTCCTCAAGCTGAAAAGCGCGAACTCGATAAAATTGCTCAGCGTGCGCCGACTCCTGAGCTTGCCTATGCAACCGATGAAGATCTGACCTATCTTGATCCGAAGGTCAATGTCTTTGATATGAGTGGAAATCTCCTCACTTATGCAGAATGGCAGCTTAAAAATGCGCGTGAAATGTGGAATCGAGTCGATCAGCGCTTTCCCATTGAGGGGGATAGTTTTAATGAAGTTCGAGTTGCGTTTAATGCGGTACTCGATTACTACTTCCAGTATTCGCTATTTTTACCCGAATACATTGGTGGGCAGTATTTCAACCGCTTCAAAGCAGGCGATGCGAAGGGCAGATTACCCTTTGAACCCGTTTCGGTTGAGCAACAACGTCAAGCACTCGCTTTGATCGAGAAGTTTATTTTCAGTGAAGATCCGTTCCGATTTTCGCCGGATCTTCTGAACAAGCTAGCACCTTCTCGTTGGGCACATTGGGGCAGTGAACCGACCTCGAATTTAGACTATCCGATTCATGACAACATTCTGTTTTTGCAGAGTCTTGTATTGTATGACTTGCTAAACTACGATCGCTTAGCGCGTCTGAGAGATTCTGAACTGCGGGTGCAAGCAGGACAGCCGACTTTGACCATTCCTGATCTGTTTGATAGCTTACAGTCGAGCATTTGGGGAGAGGTCATCAATCCAAAAGACAACCTCAAGCTTTCAGGCTTGCGACGGGCGCTGCAACGTCAGTACATGAATGCCATGATTTCAATGACATTGCGAGAAGTTGAAGCTCCTGAAGATGCTAGGACGGTCGCGCGATATCAATTGAGAAAATTGCAGAGATCGATCGATCGAGCGATGCGGAAAGTCAACGACAAAGAGATCTACACCAAAGCCCATTTAGAAGAAGCGCAGGATCGAATCGGTAAAGCCTTGGAAGCACAACTGCGATCGCAGTAGGCTTCAAAACTCAAAGTATCCTCAAGCTTGATCGCTCGGCATTGGCTAGACAGCAACAAGAGCACAACGAATTTTAATGTGCAAGAGGCTGATTGGCTGACAAAACTCCTGAAAGCCTCCTCACTTCGTTGTCCCGCTTAACAGAATAACCCCACTGAACTGGGCTGAAAACTCTTCTGAGTGTGCTTTAGCACAGTTGCCTCCATTAACCCGCCGTTTACGCGCGGGTGGGTCATGCAATTGCGCTCGCGTTTTGTCAGTCAATCAGGTGCAAGAGGTCTAATCAGTAAATATCAGAGAACCGCACTTTGGAGTCCTTCGCCAGAGTGCGGTTTTTTACAACACATTCGTAAGACAGGGAGTTTTTGTATCAAAGAAGTTAAAGAAATCAAGCTCGATCGTTTTTCTGCGCTATGACTGAAAGCGACTAAGTTTCCTGAAATGCAATGGTTTTATTTTTTAATCTCAGAACAATTCCAGCACTGAGCGGACTTTTGATGATTGCCGCCTGCCAAACTACTCCCGTTATCAGTCAACCTTCAACGACTTCAGATCCTCGATCGACTCCATCCCTGATCCAGAATTCTGCTGCACCCCGCTCGGATACCGAGATTGCCACTGTGCCAAAAAACAGATCTACGGTAGTGGATTATTTCCTAGCGATTCCGGCGAAATACGTTTGGCAACCCTTGCGATCTTTGAGTGCAACTGAGAAGCAACAGCAGCTTTCTCAACTCTGCCAAACTGGAGGCATCTGCGACCTCGAAAACGGATATATCAGCCTGACTAACGATTCGGGCGGGGTCGTCGCGACCATCTTTTCTCGCCCCTCTAGATCTGCGATCGTTGCCATTTTTCAATATACGACCCTTAGTGAAGATGTCGTCTTCCTCGATCCGGATCGTAACTGGCAAGATGTCACTCGTGAAATTGTTCCAGAGTTTAATCCAAATCTTTCCTACGAATTGCCAAGAATTGGAACCGCGATCGCAGTGCGTCAAAAACAAATTGAAGAAGGTCGCCCAACATTTCCATCTCCTCAAGCTCCGACCATTTATCGCTTGACATGGCAAAAAGGTGTGTTTGAGCGATCGCGCTAAGAATTACGATCGGCTAATCATTTCGATAAGTTCTGCTTCAGAATCTAATGTAATTTGAATCGGCACTTTACTTTATAATATTCTCATTTATAAAGCCTTACATATTGCGCCTCTGGATGAACTCGGCGGTTGGCATATTGTAATTCTGTAAACAATTGAGGGTTATGGCGCGATGGCAACGAGCCGCAGAAATCAAACCACTACTGGCAGGACAAACAATCGGCGCACCGCAGCAAAAGCAAAAGCAGTGCCTGAGAGTTCAGCTTCTGTCACAGTCGAGACTCCGGCAGAGATTTCAGAACCTCTTGCAGAAGCATCAGAAGTGAGTGAACCGCCAGAACCAAGCGCACCAGAACCAAGCCGACAGATTGACCCCGTTTCGCAAGCTGCTCCAGAAAGCGATCCGCCCACAGTATCCACAGAATCAAACCCAAAGGAATCTCCTATGAGTAAACCAGAAGTGATCGAAGCAACGGCAACCCCCGCAGAAGGGAACGGTAGCGCCATTGAAATTCGCAGCGATGTCCCGAGTCTGTCGATCTGGAATCGTCCGATTATGCCCAACGATGTCGAATTCGTCGGGTCGATTACCTCCTCCGGTGAACGCCCGATCGAAGCGAGTCATCTGGCAGTCTTTGGCACAATTTTGAACGGTCGCCCAATTTTGGCAAGCGATTTGAAAGTTGCAGAGATGCTGCCTGGAAATCGTCCGATTTTCTACAGCGATTTTCATTCCGTTTCGGCTTTGACTCTTGCAGGCGATCGTCCTGTGATGGCAAGTGCGCCAGGATTGATGCACGCCGAGAAACTTCCCGGTGATCGACCCATTTTCTCGAATGACACCGATGATGCTTCAACCCTGATGGGCTTCATCGACTAAGTTTTAATCGAATACCCATGAGATCCTGCCTTGAAAATTTCGAGGCAGGATTTTTATTGTGCTGGGCGATCGCAAAAGTGCACTTTTGCTGGAGCTTGTTTTTGATTGATTCCAAGCAATTGCAAAATTCCTAACCCTAATGAGCGTTCTCCCAATTCTGGTGGCAATTTGTTGAGTTGGTTTTCAACAGAGGTCTCAAACGCTAGTTCAATATTGAATCATTTCACGACTTTGATAGGCTGCTTCAACTAGAATGCGGAATCGAATTTGAGTCGAATAGATGCTTTTAAAGAGGAGTCCCATTTTTAACGCCTGTACAAGCTGAGAAGCGTTTATCATGGCTAAATGTCCCCGATTTTTTAGAAACTTCTCATGACTGCCTCTCTCCCAACTCAATACAACGCAAGCACCACCGAAGCAAAATGGCAAAAGTTTTGGGAGGAGAACAGGGTCTTCAAGGCTGACCCCAGTCAACCCGGTGAACCTTACTGCGTCGTCATCCCGCCGCCCAATGTGACGGGGAGTTTGCACATGGGTCATGCGTTTGAGAGTTCGTTGATTGATGTGTTGATTCGATATCAGCGAATGCTCGGCAAAAATACACTTTGGCTACCGGGAACCGATCACGCAAGTATTGCAGTTCAGACGATTTTGGATCGGCAACTGAAAGCAGAGGGAAAAACTCGCGACGATTTGGGACGGGAGCAATTTTTAGAACGGGCTTGGAAATGGAAAGCGGAATCAGGCGGCACGATCGTCAATCAACTTCGGCGTTTAGGGGTATCGGTCGATTGGTCGCGTGAGCGCTTCACGATGGATGAAGGACTTTCGGCGGCAGTATTAGATGCGTTTGTCAAACTGCATGAAGAAGGCTTGATTTATCGCGGAAACTATTTGGTGAACTGGTGTCCAGCGAGTCAGTCTGCGGTCTCTGATCTCGAAGTGGAAAACAAAGAAGTTGACGGAAATCTCTGGTACTTCAAATATCCGATCATGGGAGAGGATGGCGTTTTGGTCGTCGCAACGACTCGACCGGAGACGATGCTTGGCGATACAGCCGTGGCGGTCAATCCGAATGACGATCGCTACAAACATCTGATCGGCAAAACCCTGATGCTGCCGCTCGTCTATCGCGAGATTCCAATCATTGGCGACGAACATGTTGACCCAAGTTTCGGGACAGGTTGCGTAAAAGTCACGCCTGCTCACGATCCAAATGACTTTGAAATGGGTCAGCGTCACAAACTGCCGTCGATCAATGTGATGAACAAAGACGGCACGATGAATGAGAATGCGGGAGAATTCCAGGGACAAGATCGCTTCGTCGCTCGAAAGAACGTTGTGAAACGACTCGAAGAAGAAAACTGCCTGGAAAAAGTCGAGCCTTATAAGCACACGGTTCCCTATAGCGATCGCGCAAAAGTTCCTATTGAGCCACTTCTCTCAACCCAATGGTTCGTCAAAATTGAGCCACTTTCTAGCCGAACTTTGTCATTCCTTGAGGATCAGAGTTCGCCAAACTTCGTACCCGATCGCTGGACGAAAGTGTATCGCGATTGGCTAGTGAGTTTGAAAGATTGGTGTATCTCACGTCAGTTGTGGTGGGGACATCAGATTCCAGCTTGGTATGCGGTGAGTGAGACAAATGGGGCAATCACCGACTACACCCCGTTCATCGTGGCGCGATCGCAAGAAGAAGCCCAGAAAAAAGCGATCGAGCAGTTTGGCGAATCGGTGCAAATCCAACAAGACCCCGATGTTCTCGATACCTGGTTTTCTTCTGGGTTATGGCCGTTCTCAACTCTGGGCTGGTCAGATACCAATGCCGAGGATTATAAGCGCTACTATCCAACTGCCACACTCGTGACAGGATTCGACATTATTTTCTTCTGGGTTGCCCGGATGACCATGATGGCAGGACATTTCACCGGACAAATGCCGTTCAAAGATGTCTACATCCACGGACTGGTGCGGGATGAAAATAATAAAAAAATGTCGAAATCAGCGAATAACGGCATCGACCCGCTGATCCTGATTGATAAATACGGAACAGATGCGCTGCGATACGCCTTAATTCGAGAAGTGACGGGAGCAGGACAGGACATTCGCATCGCCTACGATCGCAAAACCGACGAATCTGAATCTGTCGAAGCCTCGCGCAATTTTACCAACAAACTTTGGAATGCGTCGCGATTCGTGATGCTCAATCTAGACGGCAAAACCCCGGATCAACTCGGTGCGCCTGCCAATTTGGAATTGAGCGATCGCTGGATTCTTTCTCGATTTCATCAAGTCGCGCAAGATGTCAGGGAATGTCTCGATCGCTATGGATTTGGAGAAGCGACAAAGAGTCTCTACGAATTCATCTGGGGAGATTTTTGCGATCAGTATATTGAACTCGTAAAATCGCGATTGCAAGGCGATCCCACTCCTTCACGATTAGCCGCACAGCAAACGCTAGCGTCTGTCTTAGAAGGGACGCTAAAACTCCTGCATCCTTTCATGCCGCATATCACTGAAGAGATTTGGCATACGCTGACACAATCGCCTGACACGACATCGCTGGCGCTTCAGCCCTATCCGATTCCAGAGACAACCTCGATCGATGCGAACCTGGAACGTCAATTTGAGTTGATTATCAATGCGATTCGCACGATTCGGAATTTGAGAGCCGGGGCCGAAATCAAACCCGGCGCAAGAATCAGCGTGAATCTTCAAACTGAAGATCCGCAAGAAAAGCAAACTCTGATTGCAGGACAGGCATATATCAAAGACCTGGCAAGAGTTGAGACATTATCGATTACGAGTGCAGGCGAGAAACCCACTCAAATCGCACCCGCCGTCAAATCGGCTTCAAGTCACTCAGATGATCCTGTTTTAATAATTGCACTCGATACTGTTGGCTCCTTCATTGCCAAACATCAAAACATCTTGCTCTCGCTGCTGCTGATCACGTCAATCATTGTCGCGATTAAGCTTGCAGCATCAGTTTTAGGCACAATCCACGAAGTGCCACTGCTTGCCCCATTCATGGAAGTTGTAGGAATTGTCTATACGATCTGGTTTACCAAAACTCGACTGTGGCAAAAAGACGATCGCCAAGCCCTGTTCGATCAAGTTCAGCAATTGACAACAGAAGTGATTGGAGAAGCGGCTCCACCCGTTGCGGCTGAATCCGTTGCGGCATCAGAAACCGTTGAACAGGTGGAAGATGAAGTGCAAACGGCCGTTGGAGTCACGGGAACTGTAAAAATCACGATTCCCTTGGCAGGACTTGTTGACTTTGGAGCGATGAAAGCCAAAATCGAACGAGATTTGAAGAAAGTCGATGCGGAGATTCAATCATTGCAAGGGCGCTTGAACAATCCAAAATTTGTAGACAAAGCGCCCTCTGAAGTCGTGCAGTCCAATCGCGAAGCATTAGCCGAGGCAGAAAAACAAGCAGAAATTCTACGATCGAAGCTTGAAAAGCTTTAGATTTAGCAATTCTTAATTTTTTCAACAAGAGACGCGCTAAATTGCAGCGTCTTTTTTTTGATTCGATGAGGCTGATAGATCGAACATCGCCATAGAAAATAGAGAGGCTATACTGTCTTGATAGGTACAGATGATGGCAGCAACCGGACTAAAACGGGCGCAGTTCACAAGAGTACTCAATCAGGTCAGTGCAACTACGGGCGATGAAACGGGGATACAACGTAGTATGGTGTCGAAGAACAAAAGGCAGCCTATCCAATGCCTTGTCGTCACCCTGACTTGCATCGTTCCCACTGAGATGATATCGAGAGTAAATTAATGCTGCACTTGGCGCAAGTTCAAAAAAAAGGCTATCTAGGCAAGGCAGGATTGCGCTTATTGGCTGCTCAAAAGTCTGAGCATGTTTGGACGAGGCTCCCGGAAGAAGAGACGGTACTTTCTGCTGAAGCCAATACGTATGCAGATGGCTTGCTGGTTTTGGTTGATATTTCGAGTAGCAATCAGATTGTAGAGATTCGCGAGGCAAAAGATTGGGTGCTGGAATTGGTTCAGCGCTATTTGACCTATGGGATTACGCCTGCATTTTTGCAGCAGGAGACGGAAAGAGCCGAACAGTGGCGGCAGTCGTTGACCCTGGAAAGTCAGGAATTGGCAAGACGAGCGATCGAACTTGAGGCGAGACGAGAGCAAATTCAAGAATTAGAAGAAGAACTCAAGAATGAGAAGAAACAACTTGAGATGTTAATGTCGCAGGTGAAGTCGCAGCAGGATTAGCTTATCCTCACTCGTCCTGCATTTTCCAAATTGCGGCGAGCAAGACCCATCCCATCAGGTTAATCCGGGCATCAAATAGGGTGACATCCAAGAAGCTGAATAGTGTACAGGCGACAAATGCTGTCCAGAAGGTGAAATAAATTTGGCGATTTTCTGAGGAGAGTGCTTTCCAAGTCCAGAATCCCTGTGCCACAATCCAGCCGACGAGTCCATAGAACATTAGCGCAGCAGGCAATCCCGACTCAGAAGAGAGCATGAAAAATAAATTATGCGGGTGTCCCATCCAAAGCTGCATTTGTTCGGTGTAGAGTCGGGAGAAACTTCGCAAACCCCATCCCGTAAGCGGTCGCTGCTCGGTCATGTTCCAGGCAAATCTCCATTGGGTCGATCGCAGTTGATTCACAGGTCGATCGCTGAACATTTGATCGTTTAACCTTGCCCAGAAAAATCGCGGCACAATTTTGCGGAACAGGGATGCAAGCGGCTCCGGGGCAAAGGCGGCTCCTAAAACAATGCCTGTGAGGATTCCTACAGCTACAACAATTTTTTTCCAGCCTTGATACAGCGCAAAGGTTAGACAAGCGAGAACTGCGATCGCCCAAACATTTCGAGAATTTGTCAGAATTAACCCGATCGCATTGAGTAAGACAATTCCGCCTAAAAGAATTGTCCGCTCCCGTAGCCACAAGCCGAGACTGAGAATAAAGACGATCGCGTAATAACTTGCCAAAATCGTCGCATACTCAAACACCGATGCCATTCTTCCAACCGGATTTCCTCCTGGAAAGATTTTCCAGGAAATCAATCCCCACAACAGCGATGGCGAACCTCCTAGATTCAGCAACAGTTCTAAAATTCCAATCACCGTCACCGGGATTGAAGTGATCACCCAGATCCAGGCAATTCGAGTCAGGTGTTGTGGCGATCGGATCAGATTAGCCAGGGCTGCGAAGGTGAAAAAGAACGGCAAGAAATTAAATAACCCAAGCAACGCACTCCCGCGATCGTCGGCAAACCAGGCTGCCGCAATCATCACCAGCCCCAAAATCGCAAAGCCTCGATTGACAGGTTCACGACTCAAACTGGAAAATTTTCGGCTCCAGATCGCGATCGCGACCATCAAAATCAAAGTCCCGCCCAAAAAAGTGCTAAAGGGCAGCAGAAATAATCCGATTTGCGCTAAATTCCAGTGGCGTTGGAATTTCAGATCAGGATGAGGCTGAAGCAGGTTCATTGCTAAATCGGCTCAAAACATTCCGATCGCGTTAACCGAATCTGAGCGAGGGCAAAAATGGTTGGGATCACCCGTCCGTAATTCGTCGCGATCGCTCTCCACCCCAAATCTGCTAAAAACCAAGCCCAGAGCGCTGACCCCACAAAGGCAAAAGCTGCCCGAGACGCAGTATATCGAGCCGTTGCCATCGTCATGCCGCGCTTTGCTAAGTGCATCGAAACCTGAGATTGAATCTGAGTTGCGGCTGCGATTCCACCTTGCGTGATCGCTTGTTGAGCAACTTGATAGCGAGCAAAATGGAGGGCAAACTGACGGGCGATATGTTCTAGCAAGAGCGGTTGCAGTACGGTATTGACTGCCAAAGCGCTGCCCCCTTTGACGACAAGCGACATGGGGTTTTTCTGTAACGAGAGCGGCAAATCTGCAACAAAATCCGTTTTGGATAAAGTATTCTGGATACGGCTTGTTAAAGCAGTTTGCTCAGATGCGGGCAATTGCTTCCAAGCCCGGTTGAGTAGACTGAGGAAGATTTCGGCTTCTAGATCTGTCGTAGACATTGAGCCTGAATAGGGCAACTTCAGATACCGACAGACTTGGATGAGCACTTGGCGATAGCTCACTTGTTCTGTTTTGCGGCGGAGAACAGTGATACCATCGGCTGCAAGAAAGCGAAATCGATCGTCGATCGCGTCAAGCCAGTCTTCTCGACAAAGACTCTGTAAATCAATCGGATCAGGAGCGTTGACATAATCGAGAGGATTGAATTTTGGACGAAACAAGATTTCAGTCAGTTCGCGCAGTTCATCATCCGTCGCTAATTCTAATGCGGCTCTAAACTCATCCACTGGTCACTTTCCTCCCGATGCAGCGTCAAGATTCATTCTACCTAAGCGAGACGGTACTTCGGATATTACGGTTTCAAGAATATGCTAGATTCTCAGTTTGAAATTGCGATCGTTGGGGCAGGCATGTCCGGATTGACCTGTGCTCAACTGTTACACCAAGCCGGATACAAGGTTGTCGTGTTGGATAAATCGCGCGGTTTAGGTGGACGCATGGCAACGCGCCGTCTTCATGGAACGTATGCGGATCATGGAGTTTGCTATCTCAAGCCGAAATCTGACGAGTTTCAGAATCTATTGCATCATTTGGTCGATCGTAAAGTCAGTCGAGTCTGGACGCAGACAATTCATGAATTCGTAGATGGGCAGATCCGAGCGTCGCAGAAGTCGGCTCCTTGCTATGTTTCGGCAAATGGAATTTCTGCGATTGCGAAATGTCTCTCGATCGGCTTAACCTTGCGACTGAATCATCGCGTGAGCGAGATCCGAGAAGGGTGGCAATTGCACTGTGAATCCGGAGAAGTCATTTCGGCGCGAGCAGTTGTTGTGGCGATTCCGGCTCCACAAGCGGCTCAATTGTATCAGCTTGAGCCGTTAAAGAGGGTTGAGTATTCGGCTTGTATTAGTGCGATCGCGCTTTATCCCACAGAACGACAGGCAGAAGTTGAGGCGTTGGAGTGGAAAGGATTGGGTTGCTCTGATGCTGAATTGGGTTGGATTGGCATCGATAGCACAAAGCAAGTGGACCCAGCGCAGCCGAGCGTTGTCGTTCAGAGTAATGCGGCGTTTGCGGCTCGACATCTAGAAGATTTAGAGCTTCAGCAGGTTGGGGAAAGACTGCTACAACGGGCTTCCGAGGTGGGATTGCCCTGGTTAACGAGTCCTGAATTGTTGCAGGTTCATTGTTGGCGTTATGCCTTTCCAATTACGCCAATTACTGAAAAATATCTCGCCGCTGATACCGTTGCACCGTTGTTCTTTACAGGAGATTGGTGCGGGGGAAACCGAGTTGAGAATGCTTTTGAAGCCGGAGTGGCAACAGCAGATGAGCTGAATCGACGATTGAGCAATCGACCTTTAAATCAGCAATTCTGGACGCAAATTCGCACAACTTTCTAAGCGGTTATCGACTAATGTAAACAATCTGTTACACTAGTTTACATAAAGTTACAAGATTAGAAAATCATGTCTTATCACACCTACCGCAGACCTTTGAATCCTCCTGTAGCAAAAGTTGCGGTATATGAAGCTGAATATCCATCTGAGACACAATTTGTTCAAATTGCCAGTGCGATCGTCTTTTCTGTTTTGGTTACAGCGTTGATGATGTCCATCGCATCGTAACTATCCACTTTTGAATTGCTCTCTTCTGATGGAATCGAATCATGAATGCTGAATTGCTCATTCAAGCCTACGCCAGAGGAGAGCGAGAGTTTCTCCAGACCCATCTTACAAAAGCACATTTGAGTGAAGCTCAGTTGATGGGAGCGAATTTTGCCAGTGCGAACCTTTCCGATACCAATTTCTCTTCCGCAAATTTGCGGGGAGCCAATTTGAGTGCTGCATTGTTAGTCCGATCGACGTTGTGGGCGGCTGATTTAAGTCGATCGACATTGATTCAATCGATTTTGCATCAAGCGAATTTGATTCGAGCCAATTTGGTTGCAGCAGATTTGCATCGGGCTGAACTGACGGGTGCGGATTTGCGACTGGCGAATTTGCAAGATGCTGACTTGAGCCATGCGAATCTAGTCGGGGCAGATTTGCGCTATGCCAATCTGAGTCGAACGAATCTAGCAGGTGCAAAGTTGCGCGGTGCGAATTTGACAGGTGCAGATTTGTGTCAAGCAGATTTGTGTCAAGCAGATTTGACGAAAGCAATTTTGGCAAGAGCGAATCTACAAGATGCGAATCTGCAAGAGGTGGATTTGGTTGGGGTTGATTTAAGTGCAGCCATTTTGCCCGCAGGCTTGTTGTCGGAGTTGGCGTAAGGATTGCGACTTGAATCAGTCCGGCGGATAGAATTTGCTGAGTAGAAATTCGGACTGATTGAATCTGCATTTCTAAATTTCCAGTAGAGATTCAGCTTTACTCAACCCTTACGACTGATCCAATTTTGTTTAACATTTTGCTCTTCTAATTCTGCATTTTGATCAATGAGTAGTAGTTCAAGTTCTGTGTTGCAAGCACTGTGCCAACGTTTGCCTCATTTGCGTCCACAACTTTACTTTAAAGCATCCTTGACTGCGCTTTCTCATGCAATGGAAGATGCAGTGCTAGCAGGATCAAGACAGCCCCTTGTGATTGCTTGCTTTCAAAAGGAAAAATTCTATCGCCAAGAAGCTCGACGCTATCAGAGAATTGCTCAGATTACTGATCAAGTGTATATCTTAGCTGCTCCAGAATCAGAGTTTGGAAGTTCTGAATTTCCGTATCATATTGCGCTAGATGAAGCTGATGAATTGACGCAAGAATGGCATCTAGTAATTTTAGATCAGGACTATTCTGCTTGCTTAATCTGTCGCGAATCAAAGCAGATCGACAATTCTTCTCTCGACTCAATGCGCCAGTTCAAAGGCATTTGGACATTCGATCGAGAAGTTTGCGTTGCTGCTGCTGAGCTTTTACTAGAGCGCATTCTAGCTTACCAGCCCGAACTTATCTCACAAGTAGAGCGCGCTCAGCATCAGTATGATCTCAGCCAGACCCTATTAGCGCAAAAAACTCTCGATCTCGATCGCTTATTTGCCGATCGCTTACTAACCTATTTGCAAGCGAATCAATTCAAGCTGCTCAAAGCCTACAAAGATTCAGAGCGCTTCAATCAGCAGCTAGAATCACTCGAACGCAGTCAACGCAATTTAATCGCGATCGTTGGACATGAACTGAGAACGCCACTTTCAACGATTCAAGTCTGTCTAGAAACATTCGCGCTCGTGCCAGCGATTCCGCCTGCGCTGCAAGAGATGCTGCAACTTGCGTTGGATGATTCTGATCGCTTGCGTCGATTGATTCAAGATTTCTTTCGACTTTCTCGGTTAGAGAGCGGCTTAGTCCGTTGGCAGATTGAGCCGCTTGCGCTGCAAGACTGCCTCAATCCGGTGCTAGCACGCCTCAAATCAAGTACAAAACCGTTACCCAAAATCGGACTCGATTTGCCAGCATCTTTGCCTTTTGTCGAAGTCGATCGCGAAGGTTTAACGGATGTGTTTAGTAAGCTGCTCGATAATGCTTGTAAGTTTACGACTCCCGAAGGTCGGGTTGCAATTTCGGCTCAGGTACAGCAATTAGAGCCGAATCGCTCAGTGCTAGAAGTCAAAATTGCAGATACTGGACGAGGAATTGAACCAACTCAGTTAAGCGCCATCTTCGATCGCTTTTATCAAGAAGAAGGTTTTTTGCAACGCACGATCGGCGGCACTGGGCTGGGTTTGGGCATTTGTCGTCAAACGATTCAACAACTGAGCGGCGAGATTTGGGCAGTTTCGACAGGCAAAAATCAAGGAAGTCAGTTTTACTTTACAGTGCCGATCTCGCTAGGAAATGTAGCCTGAACTGACAAGAATCTAAGCAGTTCCTTTAAATAGACCCTGTGGTCGGAATAGCAGCACTAGCACCATAATGAACAGCGCAAACCCAAGTTTGTACTGAGACGTAAAGATGCGTGTATTCACAATGAAATCCACGATCGGGTTTCCAGCCAAAGGAGTCAACAAATCCGAAATTCCAGATCCCACTTCTTGGGCAATTCCAATGATCAAACCGCCCGCGATCGCACCGTAAGGATTACCAATCCCGCCTAAAATCACCGACGCAAACAACGGCAAAATCAAGAACCATCCCATATTCGGACGCACCGCTTCAACCAATCCCAACATACTGCCGCCCAATGCCGTCATACTGCCCGCAATCACCCAAGTCCAGATCACGACTCGATCGACATTAATTCCCGTCACCCGCGCCAAATCCAAATCATCTGCAACCGCCCGCATTGCTTTCCCAATTTTGGTATTTTGCAAGAGGTAATGTAAGCCAGCAATTGCTGCGATTGCTAATAAGATCACTAAGATTCGGTTAAACGAAATCGTAATTCCTAAAAACGATAGCGCTGGATTGACTGCGAGATTATACCGCTGATTCCCACCACCCCAAAATAAGATAATGCCGTTGCGAATGAACAATGCAAGCCCGATCGAAATAATAATCAACGTGGTTGCAGTCGCTCGCTTCTTTCGCATCGGAGACCAGAGCAGTTTTTCGCAGATTAGCGTCACTCCAATGGTGACGATCGAGGACAAAATCATTGCAATCCAAATATTGATGCCGAGTGCATTAAAGAGCAGTGTAAAGTAAGCTCCTAATGTCATGAAATCGCCATGTGCGAAATTCGATAAACGCAGAATTCCATAAGTCAACGTTAGACCGACCGCAGACAGGGCGATAATACTTCCGACCGAAATTCCGTTGACAATCAACTGAGCCAATTGAGCAAAAAAGGCATCCATGCGCAGCACTAGATCACAATAACGCTTGATTGTGCCTGAATTAGGGAGGTTTGGGAAGAGGTCAGAAAAATTGGCAATAAAAAAGCAGTCCCTACCCGGTTTGGACTGCCCTTGTGTTAGACGATGAGCTTCTCAATCTGTTAATATCATGCCGCCTCGAAACAGCATTCACATCATCCTTAAGACTGATGAGAATAGACATCAGTGTTGAGTTTGTATCGCTGCGATCGCGATTGCGGCTGGATAGATTTGATGTTCTTGGGCGTGAATCCGATTCTGCAACGCTTCAACGGTATCGCCTTCAAGGATGGGGACAGCCGCTTGTATGATAATTTTTCCGCTATCGACTTCTGCTCGATTTCCCTTAAAGCTGGGAAGCAAACTGGGATGAATATTCAAAATTCGATTTGGAAAAGCGTTGATCAAGACAGGTGTGACAATTCGCATCCAACCTGCCATGACGACCCAATCGACTTGATAGTTTTTGAGGGATGTGACGATCGCTTGATCGAGTTCTTCTCGACTGCCGAATTCTCGATGATTCAGCAGCACTGCGGGAACGTTGAATCGTTGCGCCCGATCGACGACTTTGGCATCGGGATTGTTATAGATCACGACTTGAATTTCGGCATTCAAATGCCCATCTTGAATCGATTGAGCGATCGCTTCAAAGTTACTTCCACTGCCTGAAGCCATTACGCCAAGTTTGAGCCGTGGGTGCGGTGGGAATTCAGAATGGTCAGGAGAAATCAGCGCAGCCATGAGAGCCATTTTTGAAAAGTAGCGTCTCAGTTTAGCGTGGTTCTGCGATCGTCCCTAGAAACAATTTATTAAAACTTGACCGCTTCTGAGCCAATCCCACAGGTGACAGGCTTATTTCCCGATGCAAATGAAGAGGCTAGTCGAGGAGTCGGGGGAGCAAATAACGAAGGACGCACAGACTGACAAACCGCAGTCGATACGAAATCAATTTTGCGCTCAGATCCTTTGATCACAACGCTGATATAGCTCTTGAGATTGGCTTTCTTCGGGCGAGCAATCAGCGTAATCTGATCGGGTTGAGTTTGTAATTGATAGCGATAGTTCGGCGTATTGTTCGTCGGTAAGCCTAATTGCTCTAAGTTTGTCGGCAATTTTCCAGCTTCGACAGTGGAAAATAATGCAGATTGAGCTAAAGCTTGAATCACAACCCGACCTTCCCCTTCACTCGACTGTGCCGCTTGAGTGAACTTTGCAGAATCTAAGGGTTCGATCGCTCGATCGCTGACTTTCTGCATTTGAGTCCGATCGCTAAATTGAGTCGGGCGCGGTTTTCCTGGATTCGTGTCTTTAATTTGCATCCGCAGCGTTTGAGGATCAGACAACTCTGCGATCGTTAACACAGGTTCTTTCGCATCTGGAATCGTGATATCCACGTGCATCGGCTGCGTCGTGGCATCCAGTTTATAGTTCGCAGTTGTGCCGGAAAGCATAGTAGACTCAACGCCATTGCTGCCAAACACCATAATGAACTTCCCGTCTGGAGAAAACAAAAAGCCCATCGGATATTTTTCGTCAAATATGCCTTGCCATCGCCCAGAAAGGGGTGAAGTTGCCGTCTGTGCCATGACTCCTTGAGCCGTGAGAACTGCGCTGACCAAGACACCTACACATCCGATTCTTTTCATTGCCCAATTCTTGAATACATCTGTCATAAAATAACCGTTATTCTTTTGCACGATCGACAATCATGCGCCCTTTCTCCATCCACACAAAATTCTCTTCAGATTCCGGATTTTCACGGTTGCTCGATCGAGATGCTGTGGCTGCATGGATCTTTCTTGCGCCTGCCTTGATTCTGCTGGGGATTTTCGTTCTCTATCCCATTGGCTACTTATTTTTTCTCAGTTTCACAACCGATAGCTTCACGAGAACCGGAATGCGCTGGATTGGCTTGCGAAATTATTGGCGATTAGTTCTCAGTCCCGATTTTTGGCAGGTTTTGGGGAATACGGTTTACTTTACGATCGCGACTGTAATTCCGAGTTTAGTTCTGCCGTTAGGGTTAGCCATTCTGCTCAATCAATCCATTGCGCTGCGAGGATTGCTGAGAGCCGCTTATTTCATTCCTTCGATCACATCTCTAGTTGCAGTGGGGTTAGGATTTCGCTGGCTGTTTCAAACCGATGGCGTGGTCAATAATTGGTTAACTGCTGTGAATCTTCCGGCGATTCCTTGGCTACAGGACACATTTTGGGCGATGCCTGTACTGATTCTGCTGAGCATTTGGAAGCAGATTGGATTCAATATGATTGTCTTTTTGGCAGGATTGCAGACGATTCCGATCAGTCGATATGAAGCGGCAGAACTGGATGGAGCGAATGCTTGGCAGAAGTTTCGATATGTGACGGTTCCGGGATTGCGTCCGACGATCGTATTTGTCACAGTCACAACGGCAATTTTTACGCTGCGAAGTTTTGAGCAGGTTTATGTGATTACGGGCGGCGGACCCATGAATTCGACAAACCTGCTCGTTTACTTCATTTACGAACAAGCCTTTGCTCAGTTTGATTTTGGCTACGCAGCAGCAGCAGCAACAATTTTGCTCATCGTTGCGTTGGGATTAGTCTATTGGCAACTCAGAGCAACCGAGGATTAGGCATCCGGGAAGGTTTGCTTAAATTCATCGATCAAAATATCCATTTCTTCGAGTGCTTGATTGACATCAATCCGCAACGTGCCTAGATTCGGTTGCTCCATCAGTTTCAGCAACGAGTCTCGTTTGCCTTCAATTAGCTTTATCCGTTCTTTAATTGTTTCTGCGTCCATTCCTGAAACTCCTGGTTATCGATCGTGAGCAAATGTCAAGCGCTCCTCAATTTTAGTCAGATTTGCTCAAAATTGCGCGATCAGTAGACAGCAACATCTTTGCGTATTTCTACCTTTTGGTAGATTAAATTTGTCTGAAAAATTACACTAAAACTTTATATAAAGCGTTAAGAGGAATCCGGTTGACGGGTAAAGTAATGTGTACTGTTCCACTAGTGTCACACCCGGAAAGATTCAATATGGCTAGAAAAAAACAGCCCCCCGTCTGGATTGTTGTATTGGTTTGTAGTGCTGCTGGTGTTGTGTTGGGCGGATCTGCAAGTTGGGCAGAGAGCAATCAGTGTTTGCAGGAGAAGGTGGTAACAAATCAATGTCTGACCCAAGATCCGCTTAAGAAAACGAGTGAAGGCATGATGGCAGGCATGGTTGCGGGAGCGGGAGCCGCAGTCGGTGCGACTTGGAGCCAACGCAAGCGATCGCAAGGTTAATTGAGACGACTGAACCTGAGTCCGACAGAGAGATCGCAATCCCCGTTTTAGACGAGAAGCTCGATCGCATTAATTTCTCAACGCAACAGGTATGATGAGCGAATCGATTTTGCGATCTGCCCATGACTTCGATTCGTCTGCCTCGATTTCTCAATGCCACAGAACGTCCATCGCTCTCGCGTCAAATGATGCGAATCGGGGCTGTGATTGTGCTGATCTTTGTGGCGATCGCATTTCTCGCACCGCTCCTGCAAGCGATCGGTTTGCTTCAAAGTCCGACCGAATTTCTGGATAATCCACCTCATGCTGCACCCAGTGTTGCCCATTGGTTCGGAACCTCGAATTTAGGCTATGACGTGTTTTCGAGGACTTTGTTTGGGACTCAGGCAGCGATTCAAGTGGTCATTTTGGCGACTGCGCTGAGTTTGATCATTGGTGTGCCGCTAGGAATGCTGAGCGGATATCGGGGCGGATGGCTGGATCGAGCGCTGTTGTTTTTGATGGATACGATCTATACATTGCCTGGGTTACTCTTGTCAGTCACCTTGGCATTTGTGGTGGGGCGTGGAGTCTTTAATGCCGCGATCGCGTTAAGTATTGCTTATGTTCCGCAGTATTATCGGGTTGTGCGCAATCAGACAGTGAGTGTGAAGACAGAGCTATTCATCGAGGCAGCCCAAGCGATGGGTGCTTCGACATGGAGAGTGCTATCAAAATATCTATTCGCGAATGTGATTCAAAGTGTTCCAGTCTTATTTACTTTGAATGCTGCGGATGCGATTTTAACTTTAGGTGGATTGGGATTTCTGGGATTAGGTTTGCCAGGTGAAGTGCCAGAATGGGGACATGATTTACGTGAATCTTTAGATGCGTTAGCAACAGGCGGGATTTGGTGGACGGCACTCTTTCCGGGATTGGCAATGACGATTATGGTGGTGGGATTGTCATTGTTTGGAGAAGGATTGAATGAATTTGTCGATCGTAAAACTCGCTAAGTAAAAATAAATTGGTTCTTCCAATCTAAAACAGCAAAACTCCGAGTCAACTATGATTCGGAGCTTTCGCCTCCACTGCCGCCGCAATCAACCCCAACAAAATCGATCGTTTCATAAGATTCCCAAAAGACTCTGAAAATAGAATTCCCTTTTAGAAATCTTCCAGTAACCACTCCGAAGCCCGATCGCCCAAATCAATCGGAATACTCACCGCTTTGCCCTGCCTCGGACGCTCACGAGTCTTCTCAATGTAGGATTGCACCTGCTCGATCGCGCCCCATCCTGCTAAATACGAAGCAACTTGATCCAGATGCTCCAAATACTCAGCCTCAGACAGCGGAAACGACAACTGCTCCAAATACTTCCACATCACCTGGACAAAAAACTTCCCTTGCGTGCGGCGCAACTGAATATCGTAGGAGCGACCCCACTTGTTGAGCAAAATTTGTCGAAGATCTTGTCCCGTCATAATTGCGATCGCAAAATTTGTAACATTTCGTAAATCAATTCCACAGTCCCAGTTCGATAATGTGAATGTCAAGAAATGTATAATACACCTTAGAAAAGCTACAGACAGTCGGCTCTAAGGGATCTCTGGACATCCGTTTAGACAAACTTGGAGCAACCTAGATCGTAATTATGTAGCCCTCTCCATGTAAATTGATTTAAACACAGAGCTTATCAATCAGTTCTGCGCGAAATCTTTTGTCATCCATCTCATTTCCGCAATCCCTAGAGAAGAAGTCATGGCTCAATTATCCGAATCTTCTGATGTCCCAAGCATGGGTCGTCGCCAATTTATGAACGCCTTGATGTTTGGCTCTGAAGCGTTAGTGGCGCTTGGTGCTTTATATCCAGTTGTGAAATACTTTATTCCACCTTCGGCGGGTGGTGCTTCGGGAGGTGTCACGGCAAAAGACGCGCTCGGCAATGACATTCTCGTTAGCGAATATACAAAATCCCATCCGGCAGGCGATCGCTCTCTCGCTCAAGGCTTGAAAGGCGACCCCACCTATGTTGTCGTCACAGGTGATGGCTCGATCGAGAGCTATGGCATCAACGCAGTTTGTACTCACCTCGGTTGCGTCGTGCCCTGGAATCCAAATGAAAACAAATTTATGTGTCCGTGCCACGGTTCGCAGTATGACAATACTGGAAAGGTCGTTCGCGGTCCTGCTCCCTTGTCACTGGCACTCGTTCACGCAAGCGTAGACAACGACAAGATCGCCTTTACGCCCTGGACTGAAACCGACTTCCGCACAGGCGACGATCCTTGGTGGGCTTAAGCCTTTGACCTTGAACCATTGCACAACATAGTGAACCGAGATGAGAACTAGTTTTCTAAGAAGAGCGATCGTGACGATCGCGGCGATCGCAACGTTACTAGCTGGAAGCTTTGCTTTGCCTCAAGCGGCTTCTGCTTACCCGATTTTTGCTCAAGGCGCATACGAAAATCCCCGTGAGGCGACGGGTCGGATTGTCTGTGCAAACTGTCATTTGGGCGCAAAACCGACTGAAGTCGAAGTGCCTCAGTCCGTTTTGCCGGATACCGTGTTTGAAGCAGTGGTGAAAATCCCTTATGACACCAATGTGCAGCAAATTCAAGGCGATGGATCGAAAGGACCGTTGAATGTCGGGGCAGTGTTGATGCTTCCTGATGGCTTCAAGCTAGCGCCTGAAGATCGCATGAGTGATGAACAAAAAGAAAAGGCAGCAGAACTCTACATTCAGCCTTACAGTGATGCTCATCCCAACTGGCTTGTCGTCGGTCCAGTGCCGGGTGAACAGTATCAAGAGATTGAGTTCCCGATTCTTTCTCCTGACCCAAATACGGATAAGTCTTTGCGCTTTGGTAAGTATCCGATTCATGTCGGGGGTAACCGGGGACGGGGACAGGTTTACCCGACCGGACAAAAGAGCAACAATGCGGTTTATAACGCTTCTGCTTCCGGTCAAGTCTCCGCGATCGCGAAAACCGAAGAAGGCGGCTACACGGTCACGATTACGAGTGAGAACGGCGCAACTGCAATGGATGAAATTCCCGCAGGTCCAGAATTGCTTGTCGCTCAAGGTGACACTGTAAAAGCAGGCGATCCGTTGACCAGTAACCCGAATGTGGGTGGATTTGGTCAAGTGGATAAAGAAATCGTGTTGCAGAACCCTGATCGGATTAAGGGTCTACTCGCATTCTTTGCGATCGTGACCTTGACCCAAATCATGTTGGTTCTGAAGAAGAAACAGGTCGAGCGCGTTCAAGCCGCCGAAATGAATTTCTAACTTTGGCATCAACATTCAGTTCAATGAGGCAGGCTTAACGGCTTGCCTCATTTTTTTTGTGAGAAACCATCCTGAAATGCTGTTGGAAATGGCAAACGACCACAGCATCCCAACGGTAAAATCTATCCTCGAAAACAGCAATGCTACCGCATACCACCCTATCCCCATGAGCCACCATCGCTCCGCATGAGGAAGGTATCGACGTAAAAGCAATGCCTGCATTCCAGCACTCCACACGCCAATGATCAAAATCGGAAGCGATCGCGCGAAAGGATTTCCGTCTAGACCTTGGGCGATCGTGGCATAGAGAGACTGATTGCTACGAATCGCATTCAACCAAGGTGCGATTGTAAATTCAATCACCCAGGGAATCAATGTTGCAACCGTCCAAGATCGCAGACGGGGGAAGTAATTTCGTAATAACCTTTCTTGAGCGTATCCCAGCCCCAACCCGACCAATAGCCCAATAAACAATCCTGCAAGGCTCTCTTGAATCGTTCTTGTCACGAAAGACTCTGGCGCAACTTCGACTCCAAAAATTGCCAGCAGGATCATTCCAGGAATAATACTCACTGCCATACTTAGCATCAGACTGATCGGACTGACTACACTCCAAGCAATCCACCAATGACGATGTTTCATGATCCTTGCTTTTCAGCGTAGCGTTTTAATTCCCATGCCATGCGCTGAATCCCTTTGCGTTCATCTTGCCGGATAAAGGGCAACAAGAAACGGGCAAATGTTCCAGAAAAATTTTGCTGATACGAAAACCGAGTTTGATTCACGCCAATGTCTAGTAATTCAAAGACGTGTTCGTTCTGGATACCAGGAATTGTAGACAGCCATTTCAAGCAGTAATTGGGCTGGACTAATGTGACGATCGGGCAAAACTGAACCTCATCTTCTCCGGGAGATCGCAACGTCGATAACGAAACATCTCGCCCCTGAATAAACGGACGATTCGGATCACAATCGAACAAAAAAGTATTCCAATATTTCCAGCGCTCTTTGGCGATGAGAATTTGCCAGATCTGCGATCGTGCTGCGTTAATTTCAATTTCGGTGTACAAACTCGGCATAAATTATGTCCTCAGACGATCGCAAGTTACAATTCGTGATCCTTTATTGCGGTAAGATTTGCCGAGTCGCAAATCACGCATACTCTACACACTATCCATGTCAGATCTTCTTACCCCTAACTCCAGTTTTAGCTTGACCATTCGCTTTCAGGTTCCAAATCGTCCAGGGATGCTTGCCAGTGTAACCAAAGCCATTTCCACACTGGGCGGTAGTATGGGACAGATTGATTTGATTGAACAGACCCGCGCGATTTCGATGCGCGATATTACCGTTGATGCTGCCAGTGCTGAACATGCCGAAACGATCGTGCAAGCCGTCAAAGATCTGCCTGAGATTAAAGTGCTAGAGGTTTACGATCGTACCTTCACGCTTCATCGAGGCGGCAAAATTAGCGTGGTTAGTAAGATGCCCCTCAGAGGTCAAGCAGATCTCGCAATGGCGTATACTCCTGGTGTCGGGCGGATTTGTAATGCGATCGCCAAAGACCCCAAACGGGTTTACGAATTGACCGTGAAGCGAAATATGGTCGCGATCGTCACCGATGGCAGTGCGGTGCTGGGGTTAGGAAATCTTGGAGCCGAAGCCGCTTTGCCTGTGATGGAGGGGAAAGCCATGTTGTTTAAAGAATTTGGGCAGCTAGATGCGTTTCCGATTTGTCTTGCAACTCAGGATACGGATGAAATCGTGGAAACCGTGAAGCGGATTGCGCCTGTATTTGGCGGAGTGAACTTAGAAGATATTGCGGCTCCAAGATGTTTTGAGATTGAGGCAAGGTTGCAGCGCGAGCTAAATATTCCGGTGTTTCATGATGATCAGCACGGCACTGCGATCGTCACACTCGCTGCCCTCACAAATGCGCTCAAACTCGTTAAGAAAGCCATTTCTGAAGTGCGGATTGTCATTAATGGAGCCGGGGCAGCCGGGGTCGCGATCGCAACTTTACTTCAGAAAGATGGTGCCAATGACATGATCATGTGCGACTCGAAGGGGATCTTGTCTGACGATCGCACGGATCTCAATGATCAAAAACGCGCCTTTGCTGTGGAGCAATCTGGAACCTTAGCCGATGCCATGAAAGGCGCAGATGTGTTTCTGGGGGTGAGTGCGCCGGGAGTGGTCACACCTGAGATGGTGAAGTCGATGGCAAAAGATCCGATCGTCTTTGCGATGGCAAATCCGATTCCTGAAATTCAGCCAGAACTCGTCAAAAATGATGTCGCGGTCATGGCAACTGGGCGCAGTGACTATCCCAATCAAATTAACAATGTGTTGGCGTTTCCAGGGGTGTTCCGAGGGGCGTTAGATTGTCGAGCTTCGACTTTTACAACCAATATGTATCTCCAGGCAGCACTGGCGATCGCGTCTTTGATTAAGACGGACGAACTCGATCGAGAGCATATTGTGCCGTCGGTGTTTGATGAACGGGTGGCGAAGGTTGTGGCGGCAGCGGTACAGCGAGCGGCACGAGAAGATGGGGTAGCGCAGGCGTAAGGCGTGGTGGGGGAATGTCCCCCCTCCAAAACCCTCGCTACTCTACGATAGGCTCTACCACAGGCTCAATTACAAGCTCAATCGCAGTTTCAGCCGATTGTCTAAATGCAACTCGTAAGAAAGGAGGCGCGAGGAACGTCGTCAGAATCACCATGATAATGATCGAGACTTCCAAAGGTTTGTCTAGAATTCCGCTTGCCGAGCCAATTCCAGCAAAGACTAGACCCACTTCGCCCCGTGGAATCATGCCAATCCCGATCGCGACGCGATTAATGCCCGGTTGTCCAAACACCGCCCAGCCTGTCACAAGTTTTCCCACGATCGCGACGACAATCAGAAATGCTGCAATCACTAGACCTGCTCGATTCTCTGGAACGGTTGGATTTAGCACACTCAGATCTGCTCGCGCTCCAACCGTGACAAAAAAGATTGGAACTAGAAAATCTGCGATCGGTTTCACCAACTCATCCAATTCATTGCGAGCATCCGTTTCATCCAGAACTAACCCGGCAGCAAACGCGCCCAAAATCGCCTCAAGATGAATTGCATTGCCCAAGAATGCCATAAAGAACGCAAAGACAAATGCGGGAATCACAATATTGCCGCGAGTTTTCAGCTTATCCACGATCGCGATGAAGCTCTTGTTGAACACGCCGCCGAGCAAAATCGAGCCAATCAGAAAAGCCGTTGCACTGACAATCAGAGAGATCACATTGACAACATCAATCTCGCCTGTTTTTGCCAAGCTTGCGACCACGGCTAGAACAATAATTCCTAGCACGTCATCAATCACCGCTGCACCGACGATGATTTGCCCTTCTTTTGATTTGAGTTGTCCCAACTCAGACAGAACCTTTGAGGTAATTCCAATGCTCGTTGCGGTCAAAGCTGCCCCTGCAAAAATCGCGGGAATCGCGGCGACATGAAACAACGTCATCAAGCCGATTGTGCCTGCGGCAAAAGGAACAGCCACCCCAACACAAGCGACGATCGTCGCTTGATAGCCTACTTCTTTAAGCTGGCGCAAATCAGACTCTAGTCCAATCTCAAACAGCAGCACAATCACTCCTAGCTCTGCTAGCACGGAGATAACTTCGCTCTGAGATTCAAACACCGAAGTGAGCGCAGTCGGTGAAAGTTGATTCAGAGCTTGAGGATAGACATCAAGACTGAATCCGATGCAGACAGTCCTGCCTCTGGGAAAATCACAAGATGTAAAGCAGAAACACCGACAATCACCCCTGCGACTAATTCCCCCAAGACAGGTGGGAAGTCAAATAGTCGTGATATTTCTGCACCAAGCTTACTGGCGAGATAGATCACAACCAAAGTGAGTAAAACGCTCGATAGCACGATCGGCGCATTTTCAGCTTCTGCTGTGGCAAGTAAAGGGGACAGAACTGGGATTGTCCCCATCGAAAGGATTGGACTCAGAACCATAAATTTAAGCAGTCTCTTTGAGGTAGACATGTCGCACAGCTTGCTCTAAAGCTTCTGTACGATCGCTGAGAAAATGATCGGCATGAACCCCATCAAACAGCCCCAACTTTTGCAGGCGGCACTGAA